>NZ_JBQQCN010000012.1:0-116077 GCF_052246795.1 Halobacillus sp. K22
ACGGCTCCATTCGGAGAGGAAATGATTGAAGACAAAACGAGCGCAACCGATTGTCTTAGCGATGAGCGATTCTTGGGTTTTATTTGGATAGATACGAAAGTTATACGCTTTATGCTTCAACCTTTCCCCCTCCTAATCAGGAACGTATGTTCTTACTTTAGGATATCACGGAAGGGAGAATATTCAAAGGCATTCGCCTTACGGCGACGGCATTCATCTCCCCCTTACCATCGGTCTTCGACACGGCGCTTGAAGAGGGAGTCTTCTTCCGATGAATGATAAATGCGGGAAGAATTCTTAAACAGGTGATAATCGACATAGGAAAGCAGGAGGCCGCCGAGAACCGGCCCAATTAGAAAAAGAATAAAGTTGGTAGAGTATTCGAAGACATAGGCACCTGAGAAGAGTTTGCGGTCAAAGATCCACGTCAGCGGTTCAAAAATAATGGCGACAGCCGCTGCCACCATAATCATCTTCAAGAGCTTCTTACTGAAACTCTTCACCGTGGATTTCGTTCTCATGATCATAAAGAGCACCGCAAGAATGACAATTGCAAACACGTTCAATTGAAATTGCACGAAATATTCCATGTCTTCTGCCCCTTATTGTCGTTTTGGAGAGTTTCCTGGTGATCGAATCTATTACTCTACATTTTACTCTAATTCTTTTGGCCCGGTCAAAACATGATTAAGAACAAAAAGGATGATCCTATCGTTGAGGACCGCCCCCCCTTGCTGTTTTTTTCTACGAACATTGTATGCACCTACCCACCAAACGAACTCCTTGAAAAACGTGATTGAAGACCTATTTTTATGTAAAATTTAGGTCTTTTCACGTTTTCTTTAAACTACATTAGGGGAAGTTTATAAAAATAGGGAGGAGATCGTGTGGAGGAACTTTTACGGGATTACGGCTCAACTGGAACGGCGTGGATTTGGCTGGTGTTAGCGATCCTGATTGCGGCCGGAGGCGTAGCTTTATCGATCGCTATTTCGAAGGGAAAGTTTGACTTGCCACGGGTGAAAATCGACCGCCTGCGCTACGGGTCCTGGGCACTCGTGTTCATAGGAGTGTTGATAGCATTATTTACGCTTGCAGACGGGGAAGTCACCTTCTCGCAAAACAATAGAGCGTTAGACCAATGGACGAGCGAAGACGGCTACTATGTAGAAAACTACGGAGAGATCGAAGAACGAGACGGTGAAACGATCCAAGTAAAAGAGGGATCGCAGGATACAACCACAGAATTGAAAGCTGATCATATCCTCACCGGCTGCGACCGGGATGTGTACGCCGAAATAACCAATGGGGATGTATGGATATGTGTCACTGAATAGTAAAAAGGGCGATCCTCTCCGTGAGGACCGCCCTTTCGCTTATTTCTTTTCTTCTAAAAACTCCCGCATATAACGATTGACCGTTTCCGGCTGTTCATGATGCGGGGCATGGCTGACCCCTTCCATACGATGAATCGTAAGGTCACGCACGTAGTCTTCCACCCCGTCTAGATTACTGTTTTCAAAAGCAGGATCCCCGTCGCCCCAGATGATCAACGTTGGTGACTCAAACATTCGATAAGGGAGATCCAGCGGCTGTTTCACGTGCTCCTCAAACGGATAGAAAGAAATCGCCCGATAATAATGAAGCATCGATTTCATCGCATCCGGCTGCATCCACGCTTCTATGTACTTCTGCTCTTCCGCTTCGGTCAGATACCCTTTTTTCTTTCCAGGTTCCGTCATCATCTTCCTCAACCGCTCCGCATTGTTTTCCAGCAGCTTATCATGAGCATCTGGTCGCTGGAAAAAGCCCATATAACTGCTCGCTTCCCGCTGTCCTGGATTCTCCTTCAGTTCACGCCTGAACGTGTACGGATGAGGCGCATCAAACATGATCAGTTTCTTCACATAGTCAGGCTCCGTGTACGCAAGCGTCCAAGCAACCGCCCCGCCCCAATCATGAGCGACTAAAATGCAGTCCTTCTCCCCAAAAGCTTCAATCAGCTGCTTCACATCCTCAACCAGAATGGACATATCATAGGAAGAAACCTCTTCCGGTTTATCTGAAAGGTTATACCCTCTCATATCCACCGCGACGACACGGTAATCCTTCGAGAATTCTTCGATTTGGTGATGCCAGTTGTACCAGAAGTAAGGGAACCCGTGGAGAAACAGCATGAGTTCGCCTTCTCCTTCTGTGACGTAATGAAGATTGACGTCATTGACTTTCACATATCCTTCTTGCATGATTCCTACCACCTTTCTTACAAATACTTTCAATATGGTGCCACTGTACTCCTCTTCACAGGAAAGGGCAATTAGGAAGTCTCATATTCTGGATAATTAAGAAAAATAACCTAGTAAAAGAAGAACTCCTTATAAAAAAGCCCTCCTTCTTTTATGGAATAAAAACACTTCCACCTTACTAAAATATTTTATGGAGAAAATTCATTTCATAAAAGGAGTTTTGGTTATGAAAGAATTTAAGATTTTTACTTACCTCAGCTTCATACTTTTGCTTACCGGTATCACCTTTCTAACTTTAGGATTTGACCGAATGCACAATTATAATAACCCGGACAGTGAAGAGTCCTATTTATTTGATGATGATAGCGAAGAGCCTAAAAATGCTTATGTCGGTGGAGATGCGTATAATTTCATCATTAACGGCACCCACTCCACTGCCTACTTCGTCTTAGCTTCCGCCATGTTTATCCTTTCCGTGTTACTCTTCATATGCCAAATTCAATATGACACTAGGGAATTAATAAGAAAAACACAGCAAGAAAACGAGGATGACCCCAGGACTTATCTTCTGTTTCAAGTAGATAAAAGTTAAAAACAGCCCGCATGAAAGTGTCATGCGGGCTATTTTTTATGAAAGGCTCGCGGAAAATGCTTCCCTTTCTCTTGCATTCACCCCAAAGGTTTGAACTGAATAATAATTAAAATAAATGGAGGTGCGTTTAACAGTTATTTGTTTTCCTACTAGCCCTAAACGGGAATATGTAAGTATTATCGATTTTGAAAATAAAGGATGCAAGGAGGGGATCATATATGTTGAAAAAATCCAGTGGTATATCCATATTGATAAGCGGGGTCTCTTTAGGATTAGCCTTAATTCTGGTGCTGTTTTATTCACAGCCTAACCTGCCTACTTTTGCCATCTTCTTGTTCACCCTGGTAACTGGCCTTATTGGAATGATTTTTGGGATCGTCGGTCTGATTAAAGATAAGGGAACGTTAAAGCTCCTTAGTACGGTGAGTGTTTTGGTTGGTTTAGGATATATAATTCTTTTAGCGAGATTTATAGTAACAGGAAGTACTTTTGGAGCTTAAAGAACCTTCATTTTTCATAATTCTGGCCACTTATAAAATAAATAAAGCTGATGTACGAAGCGGACGAATCCTACGTACATCAGTTTTTTCATTGTATTATTCATTTAAGCCAAAATTCGTGATAAGAAAAACTCATAGAGAATCAGATATTAATTAATGCTCCTCTATTTTTCATCTCTTTATAATAAGGACTCAAATTCATAAATAAACCTTCTAGATTCTCTTTCCCTATTTGATGCTCAAACAAATACTCAAGCAGCTCTTCTTGCCGCGCCTGCCCTAAACTCAATCTGTAGAGTTGCATAATTTCCATAAGCCGATTATATTTAGCTCCATCCTTACTGAATGGGTACACAGGCACAATTCTCTCTATTTTTATATCTTGGTTTTCAGGCAGAGACCAAAATGGAACTAATTCAGGAGTTCGTTCGTCTCGTTCTTCTTCATTTGCTTGATTAAACATCTCTTTCCAGATATCACTTTGAAATGAGAGATCCCCGTACCTTTTAGCAATGTTTTGACGGATAGCAAAACACTTATATCGATTGATTCGTCCTTCTCGTTGCTCAAGATCGACAGGGTTTGAAGGGAGGTTCCAGTGAGCTATTTTTCTGCAATAGTAGTGAAAATCTAATCCTTCTTGCCCGACCGATGTAGTCGTTAGTACAAAAGGTCTGAAAGGTGAGTTAAAGGCTAATCTCACATTCTTTTTCCTTTTATGAGCGGTTTCTTCATTGCGTTGATCCGCAAAGCCAACAGCGTAATTAGTACGTATTCTCATCCCATGTTTTGTGTCATGCTTTCCCTTAACCCGATCTTTAAAACTTTTATAAGTATCCACGTTATAACTGGCTGTATGGGTATTTAATGCCCCAACCATTAATTGAAGGAGCTGTTCAGTACTCTCTTCCGTTTCCATAGTTTTAATACCCGCTTCCTCAACCAACATATGCGCATATTCATCTAGCATGGACTGTATATTCCCATCTACACAATAGCTGAGCACATTTTTCCAGTGTGGCACTCGAACACCACTTCTATTTGAGCCATACTCTAACTCGACCACAGATATCGCTTCTTGAGTATTCATCCTATCAATAACCGTTTTTGCCAAATGAACCACATGAGATAAGGAATGACTATCCAAATGACCTAGCATTCGTAGAGCACAGACTCCTGGTGCGGCTAGAGTCATATTGACTAAAACTTCTTTTAAGTCTGATGGCGGCCTCCCCAATTCTGGAGGGTCTTCGGCATGATATATGGAACGCAGGGCTTCTAAATGTTTGAGTAAAGCTGCCTTATCTCCTTGCTCTTCTTTTTCATCATTTAATCCAGAAAGAAGAGAATCATTACTGAACCACTCTCTTATTACACCTTCCTGCTTATCAAATAAAAGAGGTGCTATATAATACCATCTCTCATCTTCTCTAGAGGTCTGCTCAATCTCTGGAAAATTTAATCCATCGAGTAAAATTTGAACCTTTTCCTCTATTTCCGCTTTCAGCTCGCTCAAGCTGAGCCTCCTAGATAGCACATCAGCAGGATTAAAGAGCCGGGATAAGGTCACAGATGGATATAGGAGTGTTAAATGATTCATGTTTGCAGGTTCCTTATCCCTCATCGAAAATGACAACCGTGGCTGAGGGAACCGCCTCTGAGAAAAATACTCCATTCCTTCTCGCTTTTTCCGCTTAGAGGTTCGTTTAACAAGTTCTCCTACAGTTAAACGTTCAGCTTCATATGACACCATCGTTGAGACAGCTCGAGGGACCATCTCCCATGCTGAAAATATGAGAAGCTTAGAAAACTGCTCCATTCCTTTGTAACAGCCGCCAAAATCATAATAAGGTAAAGATGGCGGGATCCATAAAAGTCTTTCAGCATTCGTGGGTAGAGCGATCTCTTTTATTTTGGATAGTCTAGCATTCTTATCAGGTAACCTCTTGTAATGTTTAATGACAGACTCATTCATCCATAGATGGGGTACATTTACTTTATTTACTTGACCAGGAGACTTTTGTAGATATTGAGTAATTTTCTGCTTTAATTTATAGTGCTCCATAAAGGACATTAAGTATGGGGTAGATTTTACATAATCGACAGGAACTTTTTCATTGAGACCTAGATCTTGTAGGACGCGATCGATGAATACATAGGACAACACATCTTCTTTAGTAATGTCTAAGGGGATGAGGGAGGATTGAATCAGCTCGCTGGCCCCGTCTACCGTCGTTCGTTCCGTACGAGCAATTCCTTTGTATAAACTATTCTCAGCCTCTTGCTTCTTTGCTTGTAAAACAGCCGTATCCATATGTGTATATAAACGCATGGAGCTAGAAAAATCTTCCCACACGCTTTCAAAGTGCTCTTTATGCTCAGGATGATGTTCAAACAAAAAGCGAGTAACCTGTAGAAATTCTTTATAATGTTCATCTTCGCCCGATTCAGCGATTTCTTCCAATGTAGAATAAAGTTTATAAGGGGTAGCTGATAACAGTAAGATTTTTACTCTTTCCTCATCAGATTCTCTTGGACTATTAAAAAATTTGTTTGCGAGCAATGCCGTTTCACTTCCGCCCTCCGCATTAACAAGCTCAGGAAATCGTTGAAATTCATCCATAATGACTAAGTCTGGATCCATGATGTCTACGCTAATCTCAGCCATCATTCTACGCAGCTGGTAGATAACTAGATTAGCACCCTCAACCCGAACACCCCTTTCCTCATCCTCTTTAATTCGCTGACAGACTTCTTCAATATCAGCAGTCAGGGAGTGACTTTTTTCTAAAAACGAATCAATGGAGTCTAACATCTTTTCTAAATAGATGCCGCCACTTCGTACATTTAGCTTATCTACCCTTTCAAGATATTCTTCTTTTTTCCACGACCAGCTCTTTGTTGCTATGTCCATCAACAATACATCTAATTGATTGATTAGCTCTTTAAAACGGTCGTGTCTTTTTAAAACAGCAAAAATCAAAGCTCGTTCTGCTGCACTTCCACACCCTGAGGTCATTGTGAAAGAGGTGGAAGGAGTCAAGGGAGTTAATTGAATATATTTTTCCTTTAAAGTTTGATCGTAGTTATTCTCATAAATTTTTAAATGCTGCATCGATAATCGGGTGTCAGAGGAATCCTCCAGTTTTACCTTCTTATCAATTTGCAATTTCTGTATATTCTGCCTGGCAATACTTTGATTGGAACAGACGTACACCACTTTGAATAAAGGGTCCTTCAGAACTTCTTGATGATATCTAGCTATTTTCGCAATAGCCCCTCTAGCGATCATCGTCTTACCAAGACCTACTTCATCCGCCACTAATACCCGTGTGTAATCATGGGTGAGTAAATCATATACCCGCTCTACCGTTGATTTTTGAAAGTCCTTTAATCCAGCTAATATCTCCTCTTCTTTCTGCTGTAAATCAATCACTTTTTCATCCCCTTTGTTGCATGACTGAATGTTTCATACAAATGGAAAAACTGCTCTGGAATGATGTCATCATGGTCGATCATTTCAATAATGTGGTGGATATCCTCCAACTTTTCAGGTGATCGAGCGGCTGCCTTTAGCATATTTTCATATAAAATTGGATAATTGCCGGTTTGCGAACTCCAATCTACTGCTGCCATACTCTTTTTTTCCATCTGTTCTAGCGCGGCTAGTAGGAAATCGTCCGCTAATAAAAAGGCGACATACTGTAAGAAAGCCACAGGGTTATCAATGATTTTACGATATATAGCCTGCTCACGATCAGCCGGTATCCCTTGGGTAGGTATCTTTATAATTCGTTCTATGCTCTCCCCATTGGTTTCTGCCTTAACCTTATAAAATTCACCTAACTCTAGTAGACTCAACTGTTCGATTACCGTTTCCTTTTTCATCTCACAGACCTTCTTACTTAATAGCGGTCCAATAGTGAACTCCATGTCTTCTGGAAGGGACTCAAAAAAGAGACGAATGGAGTAATTCTCATTGCCTTTCTGCACAACGGCGTGAGATTTTGTTCGACAGAGTGTCTTAATCGCCTTTTGTAACTGATCCTTATGATCTTCCTCCTTCTCTTGTTCCTCAGGAAGGTGTTCGATTTTTTCGAATGGATTGTCCGCCTCTTTATCTCCAAACAATTCCTCTAGCAGATGATGCAGCTTGAAACCGTACTTCTTATACTGCATGCTTAACAAAAATTCAACGTTACCTTCGAAGGCATTGGTCGAACTATTCGCAGATCCCATATAAATACGGTGTTGATTATGTTTAGACCTAGCATAGAATTTGGCATGAATATCCTGAAGCTGCGAGAGATCCACTGCATCACTCTCTTCACTGAAAGCACCTTCTCCTTCCACAATGGTATCCTTTAACACGTAAACCTTGAAGGCATTAATAAGTTCATACGTGAGTTTAGGTAATTCTGATCTTCTAGTAATTAATACTTGGGTTGCCTGCGATAGTGCATTCTCATGTAATTCAGATATAATGGCTTCCGAGAGAAACGGAGATATGATAATTAGATGATGATAGCTATCAAAGAGCCCGATATCCTCCCCATCATATCCTTCTATACCTAGAGGGTGGAACTCAAAGTCGGGCACATGTTTATCACCTGATTGAAAATGGATATACGGCAGCTCCTTTATCATAGCCCTTAAATACTGCTGCTTTTCATGGTGTGGGGTTTGAGAAACAAGAAACTTCAAAAAATCGACTAAAGGTTGATTCTTAGTTGTAGGCTTTGGCTGTTTTTCCCCTTCCAGTGCAATTGCCATATCCCAGCTTCGATCGAAGGTAAGGTTTCTAGATAAAACGAGCAGGCGGTATAAAACGTTACGATCTTTATCCTGATATTTGATCAACCACAATTTCGGATGGAAAGATCTTTCGTTCTCTAGGGCTACTTCAAACACACTATCTTCCATCAGAGCAAACAAGGAATTCCCCTCTTTAGGAACTTTTATTTGGCCGGCTTCACAAAAAATGGCCATGTGATCAGCCGTCTGACGTAATCCCTCCAACATATAAATTGGATCTTCCTGAAATGTCTGGTCCATCTCCTCTGAGAGGCTTAATGCCACAGGAACACCAATTAAAGCTTCTAAATCTAACGAATATGTAGTCCCTGCAGCAAACACAACTTCGTACCCTGCCGGAGGGGTTAATAGATCACTATAATTAAGACGATCCTTATCTGGTTTAAGCATAATCATCACCCATTCCAGAAAAAATATCCTCGATTAAAATCATTGAATTTGGAAAACGGTATTGAAGTTTTTCCGCTCCAAGCCAAGCCCCCTCTTCATAAGCGTAATACTTAGAGTTATACAACTTAGCACGATCTTTTGATTTTAACTCAATCTCACGCTTTACAAGAAGCTCATCAATCTTTTGTTCATCTCCCGAGACGACTGCTCTTTGCCATTGTTCAAGAAATCTACTTAATAAAGGATTGTTAATTTTTAAGCGAAAAAGAACATCACGGTAACGGAATGCCGCAAATTCATTTTTAACAAAATCACTATTTTTCCATTCTTCCCATTTCCGAACAGCTCGCTCATTTTCATAATTAGAAAGAAGAACGTTGTACCTTATATTCGCACCAGATATAAATTTGCTGAATTGCTCAGCCAACGTATAGTCTGCTCTAATATGTGAAGGAAGATTGAGCCTCCCAATTTCCTCAAATGTATTTATATCCTGTACTTTCTCTGGACTTTGTTGGAGTAAATAGGAAAAGAGACTATCTTTCGATTTTTGAGATTTTATTATTTTCTCCTTTAGGAACATAGCTTCATCCGAAGTAAGATCCATAGAAAGAGAGTTTCTCCAATTAGAGTCGGGAAGCAGGCACTGCCAAAAAGTACTATTGTATTCAACAGCTTCGGAATCCACAGCATCTTCTTCTTCATTCCCTAGTGAATAAGCAGACTCCTGTTTCTTCTGCAGAGAAATAACTGCCTTTGCATAGTTTTCTAAAGACAGATGGTTATGCTTGAATATTTCGAAGGTTTTTAGACCATTCCAGTAAATACTAGACGGTTTTCGCTTGAGCTTTTTACGTGCTCGAGCTCCAATAACCCTATCAGCATTCGTTTCAACTAATGTACCAATCAGGTTTATTTCCCTTTCCGCGAGCTTATCAAGAAAACTTTTGTAATCCGGATGTTTTTCCCTTTCTAGTTCCATCATGAGATAAGGAACAATAAAAAAGTATTTCGCTCGAGTTTGGATGGTCGATGTGCCAGGAAAGCAGACATCTCCAAAACCATCTCGAATCATTCCTGTTCCCAGTTCATCTACCGCACCTTTATCTGAAAGTAAATCTAGAACCGCCATGACTTTGTTTCTATGTTCGCTAGAATAATCAATCCAACCAATTTGTAGAGGGGTCACTGTAAGCCTCCTAGTAAATTCTGTTGGTGTTATTTTAAATTACTTGACTGAATCTTGAAAGTTATTTGAAAAATGAGATATCAATAATGGAAGGTTTACCAACACGTTTGATATACTTATGGTAATAAAAGGAGTGTAGAAGGATATGGGTGATATAAAATTATTCTCATTACATAACGATAGTGTAAAAGAATTAGAAGGACAGGCCGTAGCTATTGAAAAATCGTTACAAAAAATCCTGGAGAAGCATTTAGAAGCCTTCTTAGGGGTGCGTTTTCTATCTTCTGAATATAGTACAGGCAAAAAACATGCCGGAAGAATAGATACATTAGGAATTGATGAAAACCATGCCCCCGTGATCATTGAATACAAACGTTCTGTTAATGAAAATGTGATCAACCAAGGCTTGTTTTATTTAGACTGGCTACTTGACCACAAAGCAGAATTTGAATTAATGGTCATGAAAAAATTTGGAGCAGAAGCATCGGACAATATTGATTGGAGCAGTCCGAGGCTACTCTGTATTGCCGGAGGATTCACGAAATACGATGAACATGCCGTTCAACAGATTAATCGAAATATTGAACTCTACCAATACAAGCATTATGAAGATGGTTACTTACTGCTTGATTTAGTCAATGCTACTACCACGCAACCTGTTCAGATCACAGGCTCCTCACCTTCAAATAGCACAAAACCTAATAAGTATAAAACAGTTAGTGAGTTTATTGAACAAGCTAGTACCGAACTGACCGATCGCTATGAATTAATCAAAGCTTATATGACAGCGCTTGGCGATGACGTACAAGTCAAAACATTGAAAAACTATATCGCCTTTAAACGCATTAAAAACTTCGCGTGTGTAGAGGTTCATCCCGGTTCAGGAAAGATTTTATTGTATTTAAAAGTGAACCCTGAAAAAGTTGAGCTAGAACCTGGTTTCAGCCGTGATGTGAGAAATATTGGGCACTTTGGAACAGGCGATTTAGAAATTGTCATAACGAAAGATGAGGATATTGAGAAAGCAAAACATTATATTGATTGGAGCTATGATAATAGTTAATTTAAAAAGTGCCTGCCCCACTATTAACTTCATGGGCACAGGCACTTTGTCTACTATCAAGGAACCGAAGGAAAACTTCATTACCCTCTCGACTGGAGGTTCACTATTTCCCTGAATACTTTATTCACGTTGTGCACCACATCTTCACAGGAAAAAGATAAGGCGCCCTTATCTGCTCGTATATTAACAACCGATTCATCCACCTCTACCGTTATTCCTTTAGTAAGGGTACGGAAAGAGGTAACCTTGCCAGCCTTTTCAAGCTCCATAAAATCTAAGTCCATACGAATATCTTTAGAAAACCTTCTTAACACTTCCCACAGCTGTTTTTCCATAGCACTCTTCATATAGAGTTGAGGTAATTCTTTAGCTGCCTTCAAATCCGATAAAGTAGTTAAAGTGGAAGTACTAATTCCATAGCCGACTGGCTTGATCGAATGCTTGAGTCTTTTCCACGTATCCATGTATAGACGGATTCCACCACGTTGATAATCTACTTTTAAATCACGTAGTTTAGCGTACTGGTAGATCCCACCATCCTCTGCAAAGATAACTTTCGGTTTATATAAAGCTATGTAACTTGCTTCCTTCCAGCCTTTACATAAATACGAACCCGGAATAAACATCTGGCCTGACTGGTTGATGTTCCGTAACTGTTGTTCACCGTTCACCTTTGCGATTAATACTTTCTCTTTCACTCTAGAATTCCACTCTTCAAGCGTACCTTTAGGCAAAATTCCCTCTTCCTGTAACTGTTTAGGGGAGCACTCTATTAATCGATCTAAGAAACGCTCCACTAATGCAGTTGATTGAGGTAGAAAAGGAAAGCCGCCTATATTTACTTTTTGAATGCTTTGGTAAAACGCGTGTTTTTCGTATTCATGTTCTTCGGCCCAAGGGAATAATACGTAGGCACCAAACGTATTACGTTCATAAGCGCTAGCATTATTTTCTACTATTGCATCTCTATAGCGGTGCATCGTGTTGATATCTTCTTCCAAAGGACCGGGACTATGATAAGTCCGGCCATAATAACTTCCTACTGCTGCAAAATCGACGCGATACTTGGCGTCAAAGACATATTCGTAGGTATGATCTTTCCCAACTTTTTCTATGCTTAACATTGAATCTGGTTTTTGTCTTACCGTTGGCAATGTTCCTGAATGCTTTTGGAAATGTAAGGTGATCTTTTCATTCGTATGAGGATGACGAAAGACTCTTTTCGCCGACTTCGACTGATTTAACGTTACAAAAAGCCCATCACGATTGGCCTTAATAATATCTTGACTGATCATCTTATACTTTGAAGCTAATATCTGCCCTAACTTTAAAAACGTCCAATATTCATAAAGGGTTGCCACATCTTTGACAGACATTCTCGCTAATTCTCCATGCAAAACTAAACCACGAGATAGCGTCAGGTAGGCTTGATAAGCTTCTCTGTATCCAGGAGCCATTTGGAGCACGAGAGACATTACAGAGCGATCAAGCTTCCCTATGCTTCTCCAAAAGGGAGAGGCAAGCTTTCTTTGGATAGACGATTCCATCTCTTCGACTACTTTTATTTTATCTTGATTAGGGTTTTGTACATCAAAGGGTTTTCTCTCCCCCAGCTTTCGTTTTAATGAATTCAATTTATGCGAAAGCCTCACCATCATCCATTTGACGAAACGGTTTTCTAACGTGTCGTAGGTTGGTTCTTTTTGAACATTTATCCCTTTCATCGGCATCATCTTTTTTTCATGAATGGGAATGCCATGGGGAGATTCCACAAATAGACCAGGACGCTTACGCAGATATTTCAAACCGACCGTGTCCTGCCTTTTAAGCTGGTCGCCCCTCACTAAGCGATGTTCTTTCTTCAATTGGTGGTGGGGTTGCTTTTCGACTTGTGTAACGGCCTTTGTAAACTGTTGGAAGTATTTCATTACTAATCGATAAAATTCTGCCCAGGAAGGGTCGGCCGTTTGCGTGGTGGTAGCTCCCAAATAGGTTTTCTTAACGAAATGATAGGCTAAGTTATAAACTTCCTCATTCACTTCCTCTAAAAGCTGTTGGTAATCTTCCTTATACGACAGTTTAGAAGGAAAGACTTCCAAAGTTACATCCAACTGCTTTTTCCCTTCACTAAGGATAGAAAAAGTGGTGTACCCTACTTCATTCGTAAAGGATAAATTCCCCATTAATAGTTGATGAGGATGCTTCCCTACCTTACTGACCGCTTTCCTTAAAGCAGGATGTTCATGCTCAAACTCTAATGAATCGTGACTTTTAGGCGTTACCACGAGTTGATAAACTCCATTTTCAAAAAATAAAGGTGGGACATTAGTATGTTCCGTGAGCTTCTCTTCACGCACATCGAAGACTCTAACGGATTCAATAGCTTCTCCATTTACTGAAAAGTACATGGATTCATACGGCTGAATAGCCTTGTATTGCTTCAAACTCTCATAACGACTGTGGTACGGCTTTCCTTTAATGTAGAGGGAAAAAGCGTCCGTCTCTATTTCAATCAGTTCTCTTTCATCAGCTGCTCCAGAAGGAAGTAAATCCATCTAAATCACCTCGCCGGATCATCTCATAAACCTTTCGACCACTTCTTGGAAAACGTGCCTGGCCCAATATGTCCTCGATCTGATCTGATGATAAACCTTCTTCATAAGTATGGTTCGTAAAGTAAGTAAATAAGTTCATTAACACCTGAAAAGCTTGTCCATGACTAGCTGTGAGTCGCGGAAGAATCTTTTGGTAAAACTGAAAGTCTAACGCTTCATCCTCAGCCATTAAATAGCGACTATAAATCGTATAGAAACAAACCTCATCACGGACACGATAACCCACATGTGCCTGAATGGGTTTAAGGATCTCGTTGATCTGAACTAACTCTGTCGTTACATGTTCCACCGTTTCTTTGTTTGATGCTGAATAGGCATCTTTTAAACGAAGGTATTCTGATTGTACCCTTTGATTAGGAAGGTTTACTTGTTCCTGTTGTCCTTCATCTTCTTTAAGAAAAAACAAGGTATCCAAATGAACGTCGTTCCATTCAATGGTATTCGCACGATCTAATACCTTTTTACTAAACGGATGAGTGGTTTCATCCATATTCACTGTCCCAATAATATATAAATTGGGCGGGATCGTTAGCCGTTCCCCCGCTTGGTTTTCACTCATAATCGGGAGGGTTTGAACTTTTCCATCCACCCATTTCCTACTTTCCATCACACTTAGAAAATCACTAAAATAATACTCCACACGTGCCAAGTTCATTTCATCTAGAACGACAAAGTAAGGGTGGTCTTTATGTAGCCTAGCTTCCTTAATCACAGAGGTTAACGGTCCTTCCTGAAATACTCCTCTTATATCGGTGTAGCCTAGCATGTCAGATCCGTCACTCCAGTCGGGCCTTACTGGGATTAAAGTAAATTGCTTGTTTTCCTCTGTTGCTCCTAAACTTTCAGAAAACAACTCTATGATCTTAGTTTTCCCTGTTCCAGAAATACCAGATAAAATCACAAAAGGCTTTGTTCTGAGCGAGAGGAACAAATTTTTCACATCTTCTAATTGATAGTAAAACCCTTGATTCTTTATGTAAGAGTGTATATGTTCGATGATTTTTTCATCTGTCCACTCTATCTTGTGATCTGTGTCATTTTCCTCTACACGTTCACTTTGAACGCGGACGTAGTCATCATAGATTTCAATCATGGACGATAAATCTTTTTGTAGATCAGCTTCTGAAGGCAGGGAGTTCGGGTCGTATTCAATATACAGTGCCGTAGACTCTTCATAGCTCTTTCCCTTGGAGCTGCTCCCGATGTTAATCGCGTCATCTTTGTGTATAGGTGATGAAGTAAGATAACGATCTGTCTGAATCGTACTTCTAATATCTTCACAGATGTGCTTGAGCTGTTCTTTCGAAGCTTTTGTAATTCCTTGAGCGAATGAAAGATAGACCCTCTCCATATCTTCACTAAACAAATACCCTAAATAGTAGCCTTGTTGCGTACTTGTTGTTACATGCTTATCTAAGATAGTAATCCAAGGAATTTGAGCCCAATTCCCTTGTCCCACCGAACCTTTCACAATAAAACGGTCTTGATCGATAAAGTCCAGCGAGTTAATCACTTTTGGAGCATTGGTTCGAACAAATTGACCTAATGAATTGGATTTAAATTGCTTGTTTTTTTCTGTTAAATATTCATTTGTAATCTTGGTTAATATCGAGTGAATCTTGTCTTTACTTTCTAAATTTGCTTGATCATTCACTGGTCCAACTCTCCTCAAAATCAAGTTTATAATTACACCCTAAGGAACCATATGTCTAATGCCATGACATTTTATATATAGCCTGATTTATTTTAGTCACTTCTGCTCCATCGAATATTTTCAAAAATAATCCATAGTTATCACTAACTCTAAACGATGAATTCGTGTTTTGAAAGTAAAAAAAGAAGAGAACGACTCCTCTTGTTAAAAAGGCATTCTCTTCTTTTTTAATTTACTTTGAAGGATAAATAGAGTGCCGGTAGAGAGGAATTCCGCCTCACTCAGCTCTTATTTTAAAATCTCCAAAAGTTTCTTATGTAATCTTTCTTTTTCTTCACTACCAGTCGTTTTCATTCTAATTACGGGAATTCCATACTTTTTTAAAATTTGGTCTTTCAATTGATCTCTTTTAAGCTGCACAGGGTTCTCGGAATGAAAAGCGTGGCCGTCGACTTCTACAACTAGCAGGGGCATTTTATCCATTTTGTTAAATATAACAAAGTCTGTGTGAGTTAATGGATTCATAGCATATTTTCGTTCTGATTCTGTAAGTCCTTCAGGGTCCTGAATTAACATTCGAAGTGGTTGATGGAGAAGGAAATCCAAGCTCATGAATTTTTCATCACTTAACACTTCCTCGATTACTACATTCATTAAATTTTCTGAAGTGTATTTAGAAACTTTTTTACTTTTTTTCATTACATCTAATAATTTTTCTGAGTAGCTACTATAGAGAAGATCAAAAACGGAATGAATTTTGCTTTCTATAACTTGAAAATTGTTATATCTAATATATCTAATTAAATCTCCTATATTCGTTCGGTGCCAACGCTCGCCCCCATCGGCTACTACGACAATTAGCTTTTTCTCTGCACGTGATACAGATACGTTTATAAGTTTAGCGTCATCTACGAAGTCATTTGCTTTGACTTTATTAGAAACCGTAGTCAGAATGATTGTTTCTTTTTCTCTTCCCTGAAATTTATGGACAGTATCTACTTCCAATTCAGAGTGTCCATGTGTATCTTGGATTGTATCCGCTTGTAATCTGTATGGCGAAATTATCCCCGTAGAACCCAACTCTATCTTTTGTTGTGGTAGTACTTCTTTTAAAATTACGTCTATTTGCCTTTCGTTAATTTTATCCCTGGCATGGTTACCTTTGGCTGTCTTATATATTACTAAAGGTTGGTCTTTTTCCTCTTCTTCTGTCAACACTACTAACTCATTGTTATAGAATTTTTGATTACAGAAACCAATAATCTTTGGATGGCATCGATAATGCTCTTTTAGCAGCGTTCTTGGAGCATCATTAAATACTTCCCCGACCGATGATAATAAACTGTGCTTTGCGTAATGATATCCTTCATCAACATTAAAATCCTCAAATATTCTTGTCGTTATTTTCTTAATTTCTGAAGTAATGACATTAGGAAGCTGCTTCATATCTCCTACGACTACCGCTTTTTTTGCGGAAGATAAAGCTAGTGCGCCAGTTACTAAATCCACTTGCGAAGCTTCGTCGACAAGTACAAAATCAAACAGATAGTTTTGAGGTGCATTTTTTCTCAGGGAATGAGTGGTACTTAAAATGATAGGATACTCCTTAGAAAATTCACCAAAATTATTCCACAAAGCCTTCTCATCGAATAAAATCCTTTTCTTTTTCTTTCCATAAATGGCTGCCAACTTTCCTTTGAGCAACTTCATAGAGTCTTCACTATACTGATTCATGACAGCTTCAAAATCATAATTCTTCAGCTTCTTACCTAATCTATTTATTTCGGTCTCCAACTCTTTTACCTTTAATTCGTAATAGAGCCTTTGTAAGTTAGAAATAAGTTTCTCTGAGGAGTATTTATATAGCTCAAAGTTATAGATACCGTACCTCATTAGGTAAAATAACTTTTGCCCCCATGTAATTTTACCACTCTGTATTGATCGCTCGTACTCAATTAATAATTGCAGTACTCTATCCGAACTTAATTTGTAATAGGATTTTATTTGTAAAAGTTCTAGTTCTGTTTTTGAAATATAGTCTTTAAAATATTTATACTCTGTTTTGATTGAAGATAATGATTGCTTCAAAGAAGCTTGCTTGTTTTTATACTCTAGCATTTGGTTCAGTTCTTGCTCGGATTCCTCTAGTTTTCTTCTGATGAATTGGACTTGAGTATCCTCTAGCACCCAATGATCCATGCTAGGATACGCCACACTTTGCTTAGAGAAGAATTTTTTCTTATTTTCCCTTTTCCCTAAATAAGCAGCCAAAAAATCAATTCCATACTTTTGCAATTTCTCATATACATTGGATGTAGCAGAATTATTATTCGAAACAACCGCAACCGTTTTATCATTCATAATAGCGTTGGCAATAATATTAAGAATCGTTTGCGTTTTTCCTGTACCCGGGGGGCCTTCAATGATACTAAGCTGTTCGTTCATCGCTTTTATAGTAGCTGACTTCTGGCTAACATTAAATCCAAAAGGGAAAATAACTTTTTCTTTTTTCTCTTCACTTTTTAATGGTTTTTTTTCTAAATAAGCAGATAAAACACTTTGGGAACTGACAGTCGTTAAACTATCATACTGTTTACTTAATAATTTCCGACCTTGCTCTTCTTCAGAATCTATCTGTTGAGATAGTTTTTTTAAGTAATCAAAACAAATAATCGCGTTTTGATTTGATAAGCTATCCTCATCTATAGTCAATGATTCTCGGGAATAAGTTTTTTTGAAACCACTATTAAAAATCAATCGTACATGCGCTTCGAAAACCAAAATATCATTAATTCCATTTATAGGTTGATTATTGTTATATACTATTTTAGAAGCTGTTTCCAACCTTTTTGGATCACGATACCAAACTACTTTATTTTCATTATATTTGTAGACCTTATTGGACCTCTTAAACCTAATATGCCAATTGCCATTATTAAAATTACAAAATGAAACTTGATCTGTTTTGTCTGTTCCGTTTATAAGGACCAGTTCACTGTCTAATTTCACTCTTAAAGCACCTCTTTTTTAACCAATATGAATTCCGATTACATCTTTTTCCTTTTAGACATTTTAGCACATTATTGATCAGCGCTATATCAAATAAAAGGCGTCTTCATCTGAGGAGTTTCCATGGGAACTCCTCAGATGAAGACGCCAAAATTTTTTCTCTATTTCTTCCTAGAATTTCTCTTTTTCAAAAATCATTATTTTTTCACCAATTCTTTTAAGAGAAGCATAGATAAACTTATCATACTTTAATAAATAGCAAGCTGAGACGTTTTCCCAACAAACTTCCCATACTCCTTCTGAAATTGAAGCTTCACCTTCCCAACCGGACCATTCCGCTGCTTACCGATAATCAATTCAATCTTGTCATCATTCTCCTGCAAGTTATAGTAATCCTCCCTATACAGGAACGCGATAACATCAGCATCCTGTTCAATGTTGCCCGATTCACGTAAATCGGACATGAGTGGCCGCTTATCCTGTCTTTGTTCTACAGCACGGGATAATTGAGACAGTAATACAATAGGGATTTCCAGTTCAAGAGCTAA
The DNA here is from genome assembly GCF_052246795.1 of Halobacillus sp. K22. Lineage (NCBI taxonomy): Bacteria > Bacillati > Bacillota > Bacilli > Caryophanales > Bacillaceae > Halobacillus > Halobacillus sp. K22. The sequence continues at coordinate 18,622 of NZ_JBQQCN010000012.1, forward strand.
TAACTTCAGTTCTCTTGTAATGAGGCCGATCTCAAGGTCACGACGTTCGGAGCGTGTGGAGGGGGACATAAGCTGAAGATAATCGATGATGACCAGATGGCGTTCATTCTTTATTTTCTTCATATGGGATCTGATTTTTGCACGGATATCACTGACGGTTCTTGGTTGGGTCTCAATGTTGATCTGCCATTCGGAAACTGGGCCCATGACATTTAGAATGTCTATGTAATCCTGCTTGTTAAAATCCATGGATTGCCATTTCGCTCCATCCACTAAAGCTTCGGAGGAAAGGATCCGCTTTATAAGCGGCCTTTTCCCCATTTCCAGACTGAAGATCTGTGCGCTTCCTCCCTCTTTACAGTGGTGGGAAGCAAGGTTGAGCGCAAACGCTGTTTTCCCCATCGAAGGTCTAGCCGCAAGAATGATTAAATCGCCTTTCTGGGTGCCGCCTGTCATTTGGTCCAGTTCTTCATATCCTGTTGAAAAACCAGTCATGCCATCTTTTACTGGATTCTTCATTTCCTTCGCAATCTCAATGAGGACCTCTCTTACCGAACCCTCATCTTCCTTGATGCCAACCTCTCGATATGAATCCATATTCGCACTTAACGTATCATACGTCTCATCGTCGGGATCTTTGACGTATCGGATTGCCGCTGCCCTAGTGATGCGGTGCCTGTACGCCTCAAGCACCAGACGCTGATGATGTTTAAAGGTAGCTGTCGTTGGGACTGATGTAGCAAGCTCGGTCATATAGGTGACACTATCCGCCTCTCTTATCTTATCTTTTAACACTGTGGTCACTGTGACTATGTTGACCGGATCATTGGCTTCATAGATGGTTCTCATCGCCTGGAAAATTTTCAAGTGCCTTCTATCGGAGAAATGTTCCGGTGAAAGAATGACATCATCCATCAGCGATCCTTCCATTAACAGGGTGCCGATAACTGATTGTTCTGCTTGTTGATTGAAAATCATTTGTCCATCTTCCTTTCCATTTCATCTAGTTTCTCTAAGAACAGCCGTTTCGTTTCCTCCGATACTTCTGCCGCTTCTTTTTTCCAACGTGCCATCTTTTCGGCCATTCCATTATCCGACACCTCATATACGGCGATTTCTGATAGCGTTGGCGGAAACGGTGATTTCACCACGTGGTTCGTTAAACGTCTCATCACAGGATCATATTTCATTTTCTCAAGCTCAGCAGTCCATAGGGTAACCTTCCTTTTAGTGAGTGGAAATTTGCCTGCATACACTTCCTCAATGGTTTTCAATACTTCTACCGCTTCTTCATAATTCATACATTTCTCTCCCTTCTAATCTGCTCAAAAATGTCATCTTCTTTTTTATCTGCACCCTTAATATTCGGGCGCTGTTCCAGTGCCAGGGCCTCCGCCCCTTTGAGTGTTGTAACCCCCGCTGCCTGCCATCGTTTTAAAATAGCTTCACAATATTTATAAAAGCGCTTGTTATGCTGCAAGGCTCGCTTCATTGATTCCACGACCAATTCGTCGGACAACTCTTCACACCACTGTGTAATACTCTCAGCTGTATAGGGAGTCAGCATTCCGATATTCTGTTCATAAAATTCATGAGGATTTGGACCTCTGGCCGCTTCCTCATCTCGCTCTTTTCTTTTTCTTTCTTTTCTTTTAAATAAAGCGACCAGTCCTACGTCCGCTCCTACGCTCACTCCTGCGTTCACCCCATCGCCCGCTTCTTCGGTCACGTTCTGGTTTATACGTGAGATCATTTCATACAATGGCGCACGGTTTCGGTTGATAAACGTGTGCTTAATGTAACCCTTCTCCTTCAGTTCTGTGCGTGCACGTTTAAAAGTGCTCTCCGTAAGACGAGCCTTGGTCATGAGGGTCGCTGTCGGAACCGCGAATTCTTTTTTCCATCCCACTTTGTTATTGAAATGCATTAACGAAATCCAAAGCATGGAAGCGGGTAAAGATAACTCCTCCAATTCCAGCTGATCTAAAAACGCGTTCAATTCTTTTAGGTAATTCATTTTTCTCCTCCTTTATTTTGAAGGCATAAAAAATAGACCTTCTTATCTCTAGAATCGAGAGGAAGGTCTGGTTGGTGTCATTTTTTTATAATATTTATAGAAAAGATTTTTGGAGCTAGAAAATTTTATTTAAAATCTTCATGTAGCCCCTCTGATATTCTTTACTCTATTTCCATCATTCCCCTTTAGCTAGTTCCTCATTTCATTGATATACTTTTGAGTTTGGATTTCTGAGGAAATATTATGGACAGTTATGTCAATAAGCACTTTTAAATCCTTAATATCTTTAGTTTCCCAAACTCTATGGTAGTGTGTTTCATCATTCCCTAACCATGCGGCACGTTTAGCGATTTCCTTGACGTTGTTTGATAAATAATTATTTATACATGTACCTAAGGGAGTTTTTATGACGGTATTCCTATCAAGATCCTTAAATTCTATTAAATAATCTTTTATCAGAAACTCTAAGGATTTTCTGTAACCCATACCTGCAATATGTTCTAACTCCCTACCTTCAGCTTCTTTTGCTTGATTATAGATTTCAACAAATTTTGAAGATAGTTGTTCAATATATTCATTAAACTTTTTTGTTACTGGATTTTTAGGATAAGATTCTACAACATAACATTCCACTAATGGTGAATCTGGAGGTGTAGAAATTGTTAACCTACTTAAAAATATCTCACCACAGTACTTTGAGTTACATTTGAAAATAGCCTCTATAGTTTTCTTTCTATACTTATAAGCTTCTAACATAGTAGGCTCTTGACTTTTATTATTACATCTCGGGCAGTATTCAGGTAATTTTTGTAAATCGAATAGATAATAGTTTCTATCATCCTCTTCAAGTGACATGTAATTAAAGGTATACATTTATTAGACACACCTTACTAAAATATTATTACACTTATATTATCATATCTTCGTATATGTAAATAAAAAAATCCTCCATCACCTCCACCGACTATTGACTAATAAAGGCCCAATAACTGGTAAATTAAAAAGGTTTTGACTTTGTTTTGGAGAATCTTAAAAAAGGAATGGAATAAATAAATAAATAATATACCATAAACTGGCAGGAGAAAAACTCCTGAAGAGAGTTTATAATTCTAAGGATAAAAAAACTAGCCACCAAAAGGGCATCATTTTGCAACTTCTCCTACAATTAAAGCTGAGCAAGGATTAAAGGTATTAATTAGGTAAGTTAAGTCTTCTATCCTTAAAAAGTCGAGCGTTTAGAGAAAAATAACTACCTAAATTCATAATCAAGAAGCAATTGACTATTAACTATTTATTTACCCAAAACCCTTTAATTGCATCCCTTTACTCCGTTAATTCTGCATCTTCTAGTTAAGCACCGGCTTCTCGTAATATTTTAAATTATTCTTATGCTCAATGTTATTTAAAATAAGTATATTTAATCTACTTCAAGAAAAGAGGAGTTCGTATGATATGCAATTGTGATAGATATATTAAAGTGGATAGAAAATGGAAAGCAACAAAGTTAGCAAAACAATTATATAGTAGGCAGAATTGTACCGTAATTGTCGAAAGAGATGTAGACCACCAAGGTAAAAGAATTTTCTATGTATTTTCTTTATCACAAAAGTGTAAACTTCATAGATTAAAATACTTAAACGTGAAGGATATTGTATATATTTAATTTATTTATGTGGATAAAGTGCTTTATCTTGAGACTAATTTTTTGATATAGCTGAAACTTACAATAACGGATCGAGTGTAGATCACTTGGTATTGCTTTGAGAGAAAAACGAGATCAAACAATTATAGATGACAAAAATCACTCCAGCCAAAATCCAAATAAATTAAGGAGGTCTTGTGAAGGGAGCCTTAAAAGGTCACAAACTTATTATATTGATATATACTCCATTGGCCTATCACCCACTCTTCATTCAACCTTTATCAGATGATAGAGAAATCGCTAAATGATCTCTAGATTGACAGCCATGATACCTAAGTATTAAGCTTTATTTGTATGGAATATAACAGTTGTTATTAGGTTTATTGTATTTTGCTAGGTTGAATTATGATATAAAATTATGGATGTTGAAGAATTCGGTTAAAAATCCTTTAATACGAGCTTACTAAATAATTGAAGGAAAAGGTTTATTTCAATCCTCTTCTTTTAAAACTAACTTTGTTTTGTAATCGATCTATTTCAGTTAAAAATCGGACACATGAATCTCCTAATTTAAGTATGTTACACTCTTGTACCTTTTCATTATTTTAATGAACTTTGTACCCTTTCTGAATCCTGATTGTTAAATTTTTCTATCATGCTACGCACATTCGAAACAATATTCAAAGAATTTTAAATTGCAACTAGTGCTCTATCAATTAAGTTGGGGAGTGCTAAAGGTTAGATACCCATCGCCCATACCCTTAGTGGTAGAATAAGAAATTATAAACTAAAAATCTTCCTTAAGATCGATAATCTTAAAGGAGACTTTAAGTTTTTAAAACTTTTTTAGAGAAAAGTCCAGTAACAACATTTAAATGTGATAAAATCCTATCGTATTAAAGGGAGGGCGTAATCGCATCAGCGCCCCAAGGTATAATCTAGGTTGATAATAGAAACTAGAATCTAACTTGATTGTTATTAACAATGCTTATTAGATTCACAGTTAATGCCCTGATAATAACAGAATTAACAAAATTATACAGTATTGTGTTAAAGAGTATTCCACTTTACTGTCTTCTATCTGAAAGATTCATTCTACTCTCATATAAAACTCCTATTTTCTATTCTTATTTCTCGATTTTCTTTTTTGCTTTTCAATACCTCGCTTACTATTAGTTTTTTATTTTTCTTCAAAAATATGTTCAGATGTTGGAGTAAGACCTTGACTCAAATAATAAAATTCTCTAGTTTGGTAGACTAGTTCTGAAAGGTTCATTAATGACTGAAATATATCCCAACAACAGCGTGTAAAGTCTTTTAATGAAGTAACTAGAGGTTCTTCATTATCTTCATTTCCTTTCGGAAAATAAGTAATTTGCTGGCTTTGTATTTCCATTTTATATGTATTATGGCCAATTGCATTTCGTAGTTTATTATTTAAATAAGGGTAGACTATATTATCATACTCCTCATTTCCATCAATAAATTCTAATTTCGCCCCCTTACTTTTCTTTTTAAAGTCTTCTAACCTAACGACATCTTTCCTTTTTTCTTTCATAAGTTGGAAATCACCACGATATTTAAGATTATTATAAGCCACAATTAGCTCTAACATTTCGGTTATTACCTCATAAATATCTACATAAAACTGCTTTAGTTCCTCAAAGGACACGGTAGTAATACCTTTTTCATCTAATTCTACGTCAGTCGAGTTTTTATAAAAGTCCATACCGAAAACCGGAATCATAAATCTGAATATATTAATAAACTGCTTAATAGATTCAAATATTTTTTCCTCGTTTCTATGTATTGAATTAGAGAAATATTCAAGGAGGGTTGAAAATTCTTTATTTTTGTTTTTAGAAAGATTTGACACTTCTTCTCCTATAAATCTTATTTGCTTTTCAAAGAAATTTTTACTTAATGTACTTGATAATAAGCGAATATTTGTTTGGCGAATTGCAATTAAATAATGTAATTCATTTTTCAAGGGAAATTGCTTATTGCGAATTTGTTTATTTAAGTCTTTATAGAGATATTGGTAATTACCTCTTAACCATAACTCATTAACCCTTCTATATTTTGGCCAGTCATTGTTTAATGTAGATAGAAACCTTAAAGTTTTCCTCTTAAATTCTCCCATATTTTCTTCCATCAGCCACATACCACTTGTAAAGAAAGGTGGAAAAAAAGTATTACTAAATTGATATGATTGAAGCTTTTGTGTTAAAAATTCACCCGATACTTCTATGTGAAAATCTGAATCATCTTTATCAGGTACTTTTATAACATTTTCAAATTTAGTATGCGCCACAGCATTCAACTGGTCTTGAAACATATTTCCAGTGATCAAAATTTCGCATCTTCCACAGTTAAATCGGATCGGGTGCATATCTAACCATCCCACTTGAATTCGTACAAGAGTTTTTGCACCACAAACTTCACACTGAAGATTCTCTCTCATCGTCGCCACAAAATTCACCTCTGTTTTTTTCGATTAATCAATTAGCAAACGTGTTAGTGTAAGGACATTGCTTCCCCATTTTAGTATAATGGAACTATATATATCCAATAAATAAGTTAGAGATTTATAATAAGGAGGTTATCTTCCTGTCTTAATAATGTTAAACCCGGCAACTAATTCTCCTTAAATTCCAGATTTGTTAATTACTCTAAAAGAGTAAAATCAGATTGAAGTTCTCTTCTCATTAAAGGTCTAACATAATTATCTCCTCTCCAGTAATGAGTAAATGAAATTTCCTTAAGAATATTAATAAATATACTTAAGGAAATTTCTAAATGCTTTTCAAATATTGTTCCCAGTCGGGGCAACGAATCCAATTACATTACTATTATGAAAGAATCAGGAAACTATTTTCCGTATTTAAAGTGTCGCAATTCATTAATTGTAAATTCTAAGGCCTCAATAAATGATTGCATTTCTGAATCACCTTTCATTTCAATTTCAATCACTTGAGGTTGCTCAATAACACTCGTACTTCCATATTCATCTTCATACTTAAGAGTCCAAACTGTTGAACCTCCGTTTTGCAGACGAAGAATTGTTTTACCTCCAGCTCCTGAATCTCCTCCTTTATAACCCGTGCTACCAACTTCTACATTTAAAATATTAAATAACTCAATGTCTTTTTTAGACCATTCCATTCATATATCCATCCTTTTTTCTGATTTTATTGAACTTAAGCAGAAAATACAGGATAATTATACCATTCAATGAATTAATTAGGAGTGACAAAATGATGATTTTAAAACCATATTTATCAAATTGTAAGAAAAGAACTTGTAAAGCGAGCACACACCCTAGCACCACAGAACCTACAGAATGGTTTAGCGGAAGCTATTTGCCCTCTGACTATTTTACACTTACATTTGATTTCTTCGTTTGTTGGGGGAAAGGAAATTATATTTCAAATGAATTTTGGGTAAAAAGAATAGTCGATAAAAATGAGTTTGATTATTGGCCAAATAAAGATCAGGACACTTTATGGAAGGCTCTTGTGCAAAGTGAAGGAGAATTGTTATTAGAAAGGTTCGGTGCATTCTGCTCCGCGCAAAAAGTGAAAGCAAAATACCAATTATTCCACGATTCTAAGAATTGGTCAGACTACCCAGCATCAATCATTACGACACAATTAGATAAATCAGGGCAAATAAGTGAGATCCAAAAGAATAACATTGAATTTCTAAAGAGTGAGATTCAGAGACTTTCTGGTGGAGAAGTATTTGTGGAAAAGAAATTAAAATATGCACACACAATGCTTGAATGTCACCTTACTAACGATAATACAGGAGCCGCATGGCCAGGAGATGTAGACCTACTATTATTTAACGAAAAAAAAGAACCCATTGCTATTATTGAGTTAAAAAAGAACACAATTAAGCCAGGAAAAGATAAACACCGTCCTATTGAAAACGAAAAACTTTCGAATTACTACAGGGAGGGAAAAGCAGAAGACAATAGAAAATACAACCGTCTTGCAATATTAAGGGATTTTGTTAACAAAAAATTACCTATAATTAATTTATATTACCCAACTTGGATTTCAGATAACACAGATGAAAATGTTATTAAACTTGAGAAAATTACAGGAGATGTAGGCTCATTGAAATCTATAGACATTAAATACGTACCTGTTCCTTATAATCAGTCCGATAAAGAAAAAGTAGTGCGCGAGCTCTTAAATATGATTTAATACGCCATATAAGTATATAGTTACCTTCGGAGCTTGAAAATATGGAATTAAAAACGCACGAAATCAGATTTAAAAATCTCGATTTCGTGCGTTTTTAATTCCATATTTTTGTTCCAACACGTTCATTGCCCCGCTCTAATTCTCTACTTTAATATAACCGTAAGGCTGCCTAACTCATTCAAAAATCTATTTATTCTCAAATAATATATATTTTATTCCAGATCATGAATAATTCTAACTAAATCCACACTAGTAATATGAATTTTTTATCTGGATGTGTCACGTTTTTATGAAATAATTCTACATTATCAGCTCTGTATCTCATCCAAGAATTTCCGCTCTCGGATAAAGAACCACTGGGTAAATAATATGCTTATTTTGGTCTCTCTTTACTTAACCAAAAAATAAATTCCAAGCTTTATACTGGAGCTTTGTCCCTGGTAAGGAAGTAGTTTGATCTAATATTCCGTCTATATTCGGATGTGCATTTACTATTTCTTTTAGCTCTTCTATTTTTGATATTTTGTATTTCTTTTTTGAAATGGCAAAATACATAAACATCTACATCGTATTTATTACTTTCACCTAAAAGTGGTCTTGTATACAAATTATGCTTTGTTTCTCTACCATTATACGGCGTATTGAAAATTCCTACCTCCGGCTCTGCATTTCACATCTATTTTAAATTTTAATACAATAGGGTTTTAATTTAGTAACATGTCCATAAACTTCTTCATCTAAAGTGTTCATTTCTGCTGACGGTGCTAATTTTTAACTATTAATTCTGCTAGCTTACCAGTCGCCTGATCCTATATACTCCCTGCTTCTTTGCCTATAGTAGTGTTTGGCACAGCAAACTTCAATGCTTTTACTCTTAATTTATAACACTCTTCATATGTAATAGGTACCATTATAGCTCTCGGTCCTATAAGCTGGTTATAATGATCTTCTAAGTAAGTTGGATTTAATGCCAAAATACTCCTCTTATAATAACACTACGCTTTATTAAACTTTCGTAATATTATGGACAGCTTTTCTTCAGTTTCATGATATCATGAAAAAGTACTATGTATAGATACTTTTTATATGGAGGGCAAATAATGAGTCAAAACACCACTTATAATGAAAGAAGTTGGGCAATAGATGTGATATATGAAATCAATAAATGGGCAGAAAGTCGAAGCGTATCATTGAAAAGAGCTGGTGGGGAGAACACTCTTAACACAGGTAAAGGTAGACTTTTCCCTGACGTTTTACTTTATGACCAATCAAGAATACTGCAAGGTTGGGAGCTGAAGTTTCCTGATACACCAATTAGCGATATAGAAACTATAAAAAATGCAAGAAAAAAAGCGGATATACTTGGTCTTAATAGCTTCTTATTGTGGAATGTATCTAATGCAGCATTATACATAATAAACGAGGATGGGGAACATCATATAATAAAATCTTGGAGTGATTTAAACCATATTAGTAAAAGAAATCAAGTGGTTCAACATGATGATAAATGGCGAGCCATGCTTAAAAGCATTTTAGAGGACCTTAACTATTATTTTAGTAATGGTACCATAAAAAGCGCTTCTTTAATTGATTCAATTACCGGGAACGGTATTTCAGATTTCATTTTAAATAATTCAGTAGAAGTTGCTGATCATCTTAAGAATAAAGCTCAGTCTAGCGGAGAATTTTTCGATAAAGTGAATATATGGTGGATAGAAAATAAAAATGAATACCCCGAAGAAAATCAACCTTGGAGACCACTTTCTAGAATTTTACTTATATCATGGACTAATAAGCTAGTTTTTGGACATTTATTAAAAGGCTTCAATGAAGAGGCAAATGAAATAAACAATATTACCGGGGGTATAACAGTACCTAATGCTTTAAAAAAGATTAATAAAATATCAAAAAGCTGTGATTTCTGGAACATTTTCAAACCAAACCTAGGAGAAGAGTTTATTCCCCAAAATGCTTGGAATGGATTAGTGGAATTCAACGATTTATTAACAGATTTAAGATTAGAAGGGGTTGACCAATCACTCCTACAAGATATACTAAGGTACACTGTTTTTCGCGCAAAAAGAAAAGCTGCCGGGCAATTTTCTACACCTAGAGAATTAGCATCTCTCCTTACTTCACTAACTATGATGGATAGATCATCTAATATTATTGACCCATGTTGTGGAACAGGTACGATTCCTAAAGCAGCTTACGATTTAAAAGTACATGCTGGAATATCAACAAGTAACGCACTAAAACATACATGGGCTAGTGACAAATTCTCATTCCCTATACACATCGCAACAATGTCTCTAACTTCCCCACAAAACATAGGAGAGTTAATAAATATATTTAGAGAAGATGCTACTCATTTATCTCCTAATATGACAATAAATTTACATAACCCTAATGATGGAAGTTTAATATCAACACCACTTCCAAAATTTCAAAATATCGTATCTAACCTACCTTTTGTCCAACACGAAGACTTTGAGAAAATGAACCCTAAGGTCTTGGAAGGAATAAATAAAAAAATAGAACGACTTGTTGGAACAAAATATAAATTGGCTCCTAAAAGCGATTTATTAGCTTACTTTCCTTTCTCACTATGGTCCTTACTAGAAGAAGGTGGGCGTATGGGTTTAATAATCTCGAACTCATGGTTATCAAGTAGATGGGGGAGTACGTTTTATAAGTTATTAAAACGTTTTTTCCACGTGGAATGTATTATTACTTCAGGGCAAACGAGGTGGTTTAAAGATGCTGAAGTTGTCACGAACATTATCATTTTAAATAAGAGGTCAGAAAATGATGTCAAACATGGAAGTATTCCATTTAGTGAAAAAACAACTTTTGTCACTTTTAATAAATCATTGCAGGATTTGATTAATAATGAAAACGGGGAGGTAGACTTTGATAAGACGAATACACTCTCCTCAATAATTAGAACACAAAATCCTATGACCTATGAAGATCTTGTAATGTCTTCATACACACCATCTGAAATAGATTCATTTACTACAATGGGAGTTGGCTTACACTCTATTTTTTCAAACCCTAGTTGGATTTTAGACATTCAAGATAAGCTTGTAAGTGCAAACCAAGTCTTTTATACAATTCGTGGTGTCCGCAAAGGATGGGATAAAATGTTTTACCCGAAAGAAGGGCACGGCATCGAAAGCGAGTATTTAAGACCTGTTCTTCGCAGTTCAAGAGATATTACCCATCTTGAAACTAAGGCAACTTCTGTTGCATTTTGCTGTGACTTAGATGAAGAAGAATTGAAAGAATTAGGTCATACAGGTGCTTTAAACTGGATTAACCATTTTAAGAATGGTGTTAATCAAAGAGGTATCCCCCTTCCAGAATCAATACACTCCTCTGCGAAAGAAAGATGGTACACAATGCTACCTACTCAATTAGCAGAGATCGTTATCAGCATCAATCCTGGGCAAAGACTGTTTTTTGCCAAATTGGATAAGTACTCCTTCATCAACCAAAGACTTGCCGGTTTAAGTAGGAAAGATCCTAACACTGATATTGATTTATGTCATGCCCTTTTAAACAGTATTGTAGGATTATTCTACGTAGAATCATTAGGTTTTGGCAGAGGTTTAGGAGCATTAGATTTAAGGTCTTCTGATATCAAATCTAGACTACACATGTTAAACCCCGATATATTAACAAAAGAGCAATCTGAAGAGATAAAAGAAAAATTCTGTAGGCTAAAACAACGAGAAATTCTCTCGATACAACAGGAATGGGAACAAGAGGATAGACAAGATTTTGATAACACGGTTCTTGAAGCCTATGGTATCGCCCATTTAAAAGAAGAAATTATTACTTCTTTACAAACTATCCATAAAATAAGGATGTCTGTAAAAAAAAACAATTAGTCGAATTAGAAAGTGGAAAAGGATGAGATTTTTATAAAACCTCATTAATTATTTTAATACAAAAAGGAGAGCAAAATTTGCTCTCCTTTAACTTTTAACTAATTTAGGCGAATCAGAATTTGAGTAATTAAAAAACGAATACATGATCTTTCGTTGCTCTTTATTAATTTTATAAATATCAAATATTTTTTCGTTGATTTTATCTACGATAGTTTGATTATTTGGTTCTAATACAGCTTGATCAACTAACTTTTCCACCTGAACTATTTCGTCTCCACTTGGTATAATAATTGGCATCACCTTCATCCAAGTAGGTAAATAATGGTAATAGCCACTAGATATTTGTATACCTTTATATACAATACCATAAATAAAACTATACAAGATGGAATTTAATAACCCAGTGAAATATTTAATGGAGAGCTTAGATTCTATTAACTGATCTTTTGCATACGCAATTGGAAACACATCTTTAGAAACCCACTCTCCACTTTCATCAAATGTAGCAGCGATTTCTTTTGCATGTTGGCAGAAAATAATTTTTGGTCTTTCAAAATTTTCTATAGGTGGTAAAGAATTACCAATAGACTTCAGGTAACTATTATCGTAATTAATATAGAATCCATTCCAATCAATAGAATAACGGCTGACTTCATTCTTCTTAGAATAACTAAGTCCACCAAGGTACTTTTTAATTTTGCCCTCTACTTTTTCATTTTCAAATGAATGTTTAACAAATTGTTCTCTTAAACCTTTTTTGTGGAATGAAACAGTTGAACGAAACTCTAAATAGCTCGACAATGTTTCATGACGATTAAATAAATCAACAAAGAAGGCTTCAAAATCCCCACTTTTGTCCCTTGGTAAACAAAAGAAAGTGTTCATCTCTCCAATTTTTTCATAGAGAGTTTGAGGTACATGTGTATTAAAGGTGTCATCAAAAAGCTCTATATAATTAGTTACTGACATTTTTGTTTTCAGCTTATGTTCTTCTTCTGCTTTACTATTTTGATAACTAAAGATTATTGGGTATACGCCAGCTTTATTAAATATATCCATTTCTGAAAGGTCAACTAGTTCTAACAGTTTATAATCAGATAACAACTTTCCTCGGAACTTTTTAGCGTATTTGGCTACGGTAAACTTGTTTGGTAATATTAAACTAATTATCCCTTCTTTGGAAACAAGCCTATTACATTGCGCTAAAAAAGCCATGTATAGATCAAATGCTCCAAACATGTCATCCTTATAATTTGCTCTACATATTTCTTTTAACTCTTTGGGCATTGTTTTCGCTTCTAGATAAGGTGGGTTACCTAATATATAGTCAAACCCCTCAACGAACTCATCTGATCTCTGCTTTATTTTATCTGCGACAGATAGATTAGTGCCGGCAGAAAAAATATCAGACCGGTTTTCTAGAGAATCGGTGTTGTATATATTAAAATGATAATAGTCAACATTTATAACGCTTTGTGTTTTAAAGTTAAGCACTATATAGTTGAAAATATTTATCTTGGTAATCATGCAAGATACTGGATTTATATCTAATCCATAAATATTATCTAAACATAGCTTGATTATTTTTCTTTCTGGTACACCTCTTAACTCTAAAGCACTTTTATATTCTTTTAGTGCTCCTATTAGGAATACACCCGTTCCACATGCTATATCTATAAAATTTTTAGAATCTAATACTTTTTCTTTTTCAAGAGAGAGACCTCTTACAATATAGTTAACTGCTTCGGTAGGACTATAGAATTGGCCAGTTGATTTCCTAGTACCGTTATTATGTATATGAGATTCATATACTCTGCCAATCACATCAAACTTGATAGGGTCAATAACTTCCTGGGTATCTAAAGGATATATATCATCGGAAGAAGCTTCAAAGATTTGATCATAAATATTTATTATTTCTTTTTGCTCATTATCATTTAAGCTTATTGCTTTTAAATTATTAATTAGAATTGATCTACCAATCCCTATCGATAGTTTTAATTCCTTATTAACTGGGTTTAGTGCGTCATTTTGTTCAAAAGTATGATCCCAATGCTTGCTTAGTAGTTCGACTAATTTATACATTTTTCGCCCCCCTTTAAATAATATTTTATTATACTGAGTCAATTAAATCAACTCAGTATATAATTACATATTTTACTGCTTTACCTTTCTAATATAGAGATTAAATAACCTATAAATATCGATTTAAGTATAGTTAAGGGTCTAGTGTAAAATGGAATATAGTAGGTCTCTCCTTTATATTCAGCCTAAATATTATTGAGACTACTTTGAAGATGAGTGGTTTTTCTCCCATCTTTCTAAATTTAATTTGCTCATTATATTTTGATAAGTACTTAATATTAATTCTCTTATGGAAGTCGAACATACCTATACTCTTTTACCTAGTTCCTAAAAGCAATTAGGAAGATAGTTTGATTGATATAAACTCTTAGGATTCTTGTATAGAAGACCAAAGGATACTTTTCATAGATGTTGAACCAAAGTAATTAACCTACTTACGCCTCTCCTTTTTTCCCTGCCTCTTAATAGCCTATGCACACTTTGAATAACAGGCAAAATCTTTTCAAACCAACATTACCCGTCCCTTGCACTTTTCGTTAAATGCGATTAAAGTATATAATGGTTGAAATCCTACCTATCTGGTCATGGATAAGATAGCTACATTTTTACTTTTTAATTTTGGAAACATTGTTTCCCTTAAGGAAAGGGTTCAGATATATTATGAAAGATAATTTTTGGCACGAGTTGCCGAAGCCGTTTTTTGTTCTGGCACCGATGGAAGCTGTGACAGATGTCGTTTTTCGTCATGTCGTGAGTGCAGCAGCGAGACCTGACGTGTTTTTTACAGAGTTTACGAATACGGAAAGCTACTGCCATCCGAAAGGAAAAGACAGCGTACAGGGGCGCCTGACGTTCACAAAAGATGAACAGCCAATCGTTGCCCATATTTGGGGAGATCAGCCTGAAAACTTCCGGGAGATGAGTATTGGTCTGGCTAAAATGGGGTTTCGTGGCGTAGATATCAACATGGGGTGTCCTGTACAGAATGTTGCAGCCAAAGGTAAAGGATGCGGGTTGATCCGTCGTCCAGATGTTGCAGCGGAAATCATTCAGGCATCTAAGGCGGGAGGACTACCCGTAAGTGTGAAGACCCGCCTCGGGTACACGGAGGTTGAGGAATGGCGCGACTGGTTAAAGCACCTTCTGGAACAGGATATAGCGAATCTTTCCATCCATCTCCGTACGAAAAAGGAAATGAGTAATTTCGAGGCTCACTGGGAGCTGATTCCGGAGATCAAGCAACTTCGTGATGAAGTGGCGCCAAATACACTTCTGACGATCAACGGTGACATTCCTGATCGTCAGAAAGGACTTGAACTAGTGGAGAAATATGGCGTAGATGGCGTGATGATCGGCCGAGGGATCTTCCATAACCCGTTTGCTTTCGAAACTGAGAAGAAAGAGCATACCAGTGAGGAACTTCTTGATCTCCTGCGCCTGCAACTCGATCTTCATGATAAGTACTCTGAAGAACTGGAACCTCGGATGTTCAAACCACTTCGCCGCTTCTTTAAGATCTATGTTCGCGGATTCAGCGGTGCGAGTGCCTTACGAAATGAGCTGATGAGTGCAAATTCTACTGATGAAGTACGCGCGATGCTTGAGGAGGTTACGGAGAAAAATGGCGTGAAAGAAGAGGAAAGTTTTTCTACTTCTTAAGTAAATACCGTTTTGTTCTAACCGAATAATTACTAGATTTTTACAGGAGAGAAAAGCCTTATGTGCTTTTCTCTTTTTTACGAACTAAAAGAAAGTACAGGCTAAAAATACACTTCGCTTCATTATCTCATCATTCCGCATGAACGCTCCCTCATTTACAAAGCTACTCAAATGACTATTTAAAAGTTCAAAGATTAATTTTTTGGCTTCAATTTCAAGCATCCTTCCTATAAGTATCGTGGCAAATTCATGAATTTGCTCTTTCCTTAATTCTTTATAAATATATTTAAGCTAATATCTATTTTTTGGGTATAGATCACTTTTAACAATCTGTTAAAAATTTTAGAAGTTAGTTCGCAGCAACGATAAGCAAGAAAGTTATTACTAAATAACACTCATTTGTCTTATAAAACCTCAAAGATAGATATATTTGGACAGCACGTGTTAAAAGCTTTAATTCAATAAGGAAGTATAGTAAAATGATATAAAAGTAGCTTTCTCCCTTTATAATCAGCCTAAATTATGTTGGGGCTACTTTTAGAGATGGGTGATCATTCACCCATCTTTTTTTATGACTCAACTCTCTTCTCGTTAGAGTAGTCTTTTATTTTTACAGTATAGTAGAGCCATTCGTGCTTTTTTCTCTTTTTAATAAATAAAAATCACATACTAAGGTCAACCCAATATAGAATTACGCCATTTCCCTATCCGTTCTCCAATCACAATATCTCTTATTCTCCCATAAGTAGTAATCCCGCCCCTTCTGGTAAGTAGCTTAGAAATAAAGATCCTTTACTTCAATCTCTATCTTCCTCACGTACTTGTTGCTAAAAATTTTAGTAAAAATATGCCCTCCTTTATTTTCCCAAAATTCTGAAACCTATAATTCCTAGCATACGTATAAGAAGTAATTAATACAATTGGAGCGTTAGAGGGAAGGAGACAGTTCTGTGATCAAAGTAGAAAGCATCAGCAAGCACTACGGCTCACTAAAAGCACTCGACAACATCAGTTTCACCATCACCGAAGGCACCTGCTTCGGACTCGTTGGACCAAACGGTGCCGGCAAGTCGACGCTCATGAAGATTTTATCCGGCATTTTACTTAATTTTGATGGGGACATCCACGTAAGAGATGGGAAGGTTTCGAAGGACCGCCTCAAGATTAAACAGCAGATCGGCTATATTCCTCAGGAGATCTGCCTGGAGGATACGCTCACCGCTCGTGACAACCTGATCCTTTTTGGCAACTTGTATGGACTAAAAGGAAAAGAGTTGCAACGCCGGATGGATGAGGTGCTTGATCAGATCGGCTTAAGCGAAAGGGTGAAGGATAAAGTCGTGACGTTCTCAGGCGGTATGAAGCGCCGGCTGAATATCGGCTGTGCGCTTTTGCATAAACCGGGCATCGTCATTATGGATGAGCCGACTGTCGGCATTGATCCGCAGTCGCGGAATTCGATTTTTTCGATTATTCATCAACTGAAGACAGAGGGCAGCACGATCATCTACTCCAGTCACTATATGGAAGAGGTCGAGCAGCTATGTGACAGCATTGGCCTCATTGATAAGGGGCAGCTCATGGAGTTCGGCCAGATGGAAGAGTTGTTAGAGAAGTACGCAAAGCCTTCGTTGTTTGTTGCGGGAGAGGGCATTGAGCTCGGGATGCTGCAAAACTTTGGAGAGGCGGAAACGAAAGGAATCGGCTATTTACTGAATAGTGACGAGCCGATTCTTACTTTAGAAAAATTGGTTACGCACTGTCGCGAGCATAGTTTGGAGCCACGCAGGCTGGAGCTTTACCAACCGCGCCTCGAAGATATTTTCTTCAATTTGACCGGCACGCAATTAAGAGACGCTTAGGAAAAGGAGGAATCCCTATGTGGGCAATTGCTCGTACGGAATTGAAAAAGACGGTCCAGGATAAAGGGCTGTGGTTCTGGACATTTGTTCTCCCGATTGTATTTATTGTGGCGTTTGTCGCGATTTTCTCCGGTGATGAGAGCACGAGCTATAAAGAAGTGGTGACCCAGATTATCCCGGGCTACACGATCATGTTCGCTTTTTTTATTATGATTTCCATGGTCATTGTTTTTGTAAAAGATCGTGAGCGCGGGATGGTCGCAAGGATTGCCAGCACTCCCCTCTCAATCCACCAATACTTCTTCGGTAAGTGGCTGCCGTTTATGATCGTCGTGCTTGTTCAAATTACGGTCCTGTTTGGGTTTGGTGTTGTGGTCTATGACCTGCCGCTTGGAGACCCCTTTGCTCTCATTCTCTTATCCCTGGCGCTTGCGTTTATCGTGACTGGATGGGGCATGGCGATGGCCGTTATTGTGCGAACGGAAAATATGGGGATTGCCATGACACAGATTCTCACCTTAGGCGGGGCGCTGCTCGGTGGTCTTTGGATGCCGGTCGAGTTTATGCCTGAGGTGGTTCAGAACATTAGTAAAGCCCTGCCGCAATACTGGGCGCTGCAGGGGTACAAAGAGATAATTCTTTCTGGCGGCGGGGTCGGTGATATTTGGCTGCATCTGGTGTTCTTGATTGTTGCAGGTGTGGCTGGCGGAGTGCTTGCTTTGGTTTCTTATCCACGGTTTTTACGGCAGTCGCGAAGCTAGTGGTTGATTCATAAAGCTCCTTAAGGACTTCCCTTTTCCCGGAGGCCTGAGGGGCTTTTATTGCTGATGAGAAACATGAACCGATCCTCCCCTTTTTCAAACACAAAAAAGCACTGATCCTTATCAGTACTTAATCAAAAGGCTCTTCCTTTCGTTTTACGGTGGTATAAGAGATCAATTCTCCCCATCCACGTCCCTTCTTATCGACCAAACCAGTGATCAAAGAAACGAAGTACCACAGCCCGTTCGTGAGAATAACGGGTCCGAATCCAAGCACCGCCCGCAAGATGATTTGGAAGAAGTTCGGTTTCTTTCCGTTGTTAGATGTGACCGATAAATTCATCAGCAGCATGCCCAGTGTCCTTCCGTTTGCGAACAGTGGAATGGCTATTAAGAAAGTGAAGTGGGTGATGATGAAAGCTCTCCAAAAAACTGGATTCGGCTCGAATCCCCGACCGGTATCTTGCCATTGCGTATATAAGGCGGCAATAAAGCCGGCGACCATGAGTTCAAATCCGACGGCGATGAGTCTTTGTAACAGGTTCTTTTCGTTTATGATAATCCCCTCCTTCCCTGTCCTGTATTCTATGGGAGGTTGACAGGAAAGGTTCTGGGAGTAGGTAAGCTGGTTGAAGAAGACTACTGAATGGTTCAGAACCAGATTGCTCTCATTAAGAGAAAAGGAATTTCATAGTTACTCTAAGAATCTCTTAGATTTTACCCCGAAAAAAAACACTCCTCCGATTGTTTAATCGAAAGGAGTGTTCCTTTAGTTTCCTATGCTTATTTTTGAGGAGCTAGTTCAATAGCCTGCCTTATCGCTTCAAGCATACTCTTTTCATCGGCTATGCCTTTTCCTGAGATATCAAAGGCTGTTCCGTGATCGACACTTGTGCGGATAATTGGCAATCCGACCGTGATATTTACTCCCGCATCCAGACCAAGGACTTTAATTGGTCCGTGGCCCTGATCGTGATACATGGCGACCACGATATCAAAATCACCACGAACGGCGCGGAAGAATAGAGTATCCGCAGGGAGTGGACCCACTACATCAATTCCTTCTTTTTCAGCGCGTTCTACGGCCGGAATCACTTTTTCTTCTTCCTCACCGTAGCCGAAGAGGCCATTTTCACCTGCGTGCGGATTGATCCCGCAAACCGCTATTCTCGGTTGTGCAATCCCTGACTGGCTCAAGGTGTCATGCGCCATTTTTACGACATCATACACGCGATTCGGTTCGATGCGGTCAATGGCGTCACGGATTCCTATATGAGTTGTTACATGGATGACCTTAAGCTTTGGCGAGGATAACATCATGGCAAAGTCACTTGTACCTGTTAACTCAGCCAAAATTTCTGTGTGACCTGGATACTTATGGCCACCTTTATGCAAGGCCTCTTTGTTGAGAGGAGCGGTACAAATTGCATCGATCTTACCTTCATTCGCTAATTCTATAGCTGTTTTCAAATATTCATAGGCGGCATGACCAGCTTCAGCAGATACTTCCCCAAACGCTAAATCATCAGGCAGCAGATTGAGATCCAGACACAACACTTCGTTCGAATCTTGCTGCTCAAATGAATTTTCTTTGTCTACCGTTTTAAATGAAAGATCCGCTCCTAAGATGTCAGCTGCACGCTCCAACATCTTCTGGTCTCCGATGACAAGTGGCACCGACTGTTGGATGACCTCGTCACTTTGAAGAGCCTTGACGATGATTTCCGGTCCTACCCCGGCAGCATCACCCATAGTGATACCGATGATCGGTTTGTTGCTCATCCTGGTTCGCTCCCTTCAATGCCATCATGGCTTGATAAATTGATGATTCTGTTCCAAATGCTCCAGCTTTCGTCACCACTTGGATGGAACGTTCACTTCCGATGAGATGGCCGACCGGAATGCCCGCTTCCAGTTGATAGTTCAGACTGAACCCTTTAGCTCCTAAGCTTTTGGCAACATCTTTGGCCGTGTCTCCACCTGTAAGGACTAATGAATTCAATTCAGAAAAATTAGCTACAACCTTTTTCGTGAGGAGACCTAAAGCTTCGGAAATGCGCTTTCCGATCTCAAATGGGGACAACCCCAGTTCATAGGCACGTTGCTTCACTTTTTCACGCATTTCTTCTGTAGAAGGAACATATAAAACGACATCTTTATTTTCGCTGAAGCTAACATCAATAGATTGATAGTATGCTTCAGCTTCACGTTCCCAATCTTCCATAAAAATCTTTTCAGTATCGATGATAATCGGCTTTACACCAGGCTGTTCTGCTGCATAACGAACCTGCTCCTGCGTCGTTTGAGATAAACTACCGCACACCGTCATCACAGCACCGCCATTATCGCTATGGACCTTATTCTCATTTATTTCCTTTTCGACTTTTAGAACGCCTGGTAAAACTTCTGCTAAACCTGCCGATCCAGACCAAATGATATTTGTACTAAATCGATGAATCATGTCTGCAACCTGACGCAAATCTTCTATTGTAGAAGCATCGCAAATCAAATATTTGACCTGTTTCTCTCTTAACTCATTTAATGCCCTCAACCACTCATTGGGAGACCCCTTCAATAATTCCTCAGTTATTAATGCGGTTTGTCCCCCCGTCTCTGACTCTATCAAAGAAGGAAGATGGGCTTGTTTTACAGGGTGCTTTGGATCGTTGGCCTGTTCCGTATTCGAAACGGGTTCCCCGTGTAACATATGAACCCCATTTTTAGTTGTCCGACCGTACGGAGGAAACGCAGGAGCCACTACAATGAAAGTCGGAGCGAAGGCATCATCTAACGCCTTCAACTCCGTACCAATATACCCTCTTAATGTTGAATCCATTTTCTTATATATATGCTGATATCCATTTTCCTTCAAAAATTCCGCAGCAGATTTCGTAACCTCATAGGCGCTTTCCTTGTCTAGTGCGCGGGAATCTGTGTCAATTACAATGGCTTCATCTAACTGTTGCCCCGATTCAGGAACTTCAAAATAAACAGAAGTTTCGAGTCCTTTCTCTTTCAGCTGGACGCCACTGTCATTCGCGCCAGTTAAATCGTCTGCGATCATTCCAAAACGAAATCTCATCTGTCATACCCCACTTCTATGAAAACTCGCTATGCGCTTACCCTATCCCCTGATTCTTCAGAGTAATCCTCGGGCAGCTGTACCCCTTTCTTTTCGAGCCGTTTTACTAGGAACCCAATGAATATCGGTAGTAAAACTGCCGTCGTAACCGTAGATGCAGCGACTTGAACGGTTGCCAATTGGGCTACACTTCCAAAACTAGCATTCGCAGCAGCAATCGCTGCAGGAGTAGCAACAGCGTTACCTGCAGTAGAACCTTCTGCCGCTCCAGCAATTGGGTTCCATTTAAATGCCTTAAATACTAAGTAACCAGCTGTACCTGTAATCAAGGTCGTAGCAACCCCAAGCATTACGCCAGATAATCCACCTTCAATAATTTTCCCAAAATCGATTCCCATACCTAAAGCAAAGGCGAAGAACGGGATTAACATGGAGCTTCCTTGATCCAAGAACTTTCTCATTTCTTCATCCAAGTTACCAAGCACCATACCAACGATGATTGGAAGCAATACGGCGATGAAAGAAGTCAAAGAGAATAAGCCATCTACAAAGCCCATTGCCCCAAAGATCGAGAGGGCAACCATCGTGAAGAATGGTCCATCATTCAATGCAAGGAGTGAATACGCCGCACGGTCCGTTTTATTGCCGTACTGACCTACAATTGCTATATATAACCCGCCGTTACTGTTCGTCATGGCTGCTACAATCGCAATTGGCGCAAGTCCTAACCACAGCCCATTCTCTCCAGCAAGTAGATAAGCAAGCAAACCAAACCCTGCACCGACTACCCACTTGACTGTCAAAAGAGTGGCACCTTTGCCCAAACTGACTCCAGCTGTCTTCAAATTGATTTGTGCTCCTGTACACAATAGGAACAAAGCAATTAATGTACCTGCTCCATCTACGAATAGTGCTTGCGTGAAGTTTCCGATACGCAATAGATCCGGTGCAATTGTATTAAGTACTGCCGCTAATAAAAGAGGTACAACCATCATTCCTCCAGGGATTCTTTCCAATGTTGACTTAATTTTCATCTTTCTTCCTCCTTATCGTATCATATGTGTTTCAAAAATAAACAATTAACAAGATATAAAGCGTTTACATTTATAACGATAGAGGATATTTTTTATAATTGCAACATTAATTTCGAATTTTATTCACATTTCATTGCTATTTTTTGGGTAAGTCGTTATTTTCGTTTAAATTTGCAACAAAAAACGCAAGCTCATGAATTGAGCTTGCGCCAAAGTGTCGTTCTATTCATTCCTAATCGTTTTGCTACTCTCGATTGGTTATGATCTTCTTGTTCCATCACTTTTAAAATAATTTGTTTCTCCATATCTTTTAAGGTGCCCTCTATGGAAATCCCGTTTTTCATAGAAACGGTTTTCTCTCGAGTAAGATCGGTCATAATATGTTCAACATCCGCTTTTTCAATGTAGGATTGGTTGCTCGTAATCATTAGTTTATCGATGGTCTGCTTCAGCTGGGTGATGTTTCCCGGCCAATGATAATTAATTAAAGGGTTCAGAGCATCCCGTCTGATTCCTACCGCTTCATAACCAAAATTCATATGGTTTTGGGTGATAAACGCCTGGGCAAGTTCTTTAATATCCTTCACACGGTCACGTAGCGGAGGAATATAAACGTTTACGGCAGGAATTTTATAAAAAAGATCATGATCGAAGTCACCATTTCTGACCCGCGTGCCTATGGAATGATCAGATACAAGAATGATTTTAAAGTTTCCTGGAAGATCATGAAGCAATATCTTTAAAGATTCCTGCTTTTCTTTCGCAAGCAAGTGAACATTTTCAAAAACCACGGTTGCTTCGTTAGGCAGCAGACTATTTGGGCTCGTAAAATATTCTCTTATGACTTCTGTATCAGCTACTGATAAATCAAACGACAGCAACGGAGCATGCTGACCATACTTTTCAAAATGAAGGTTGCAGGCAAACATCATCCGTCCCGTACCAGGCTCCCCTTCAATCCAGATAGGTTCCTCTAATTCCGCGTAACGCTTTAGATTCTCCCTCATATTTTTAGCAACCTGAGTCTCTCCAGAAATGGGGATATAGGAGAGGCTATTCCTTATCTTTAACCCTTGCTCTTCTCCAATGAATTGTTTTTGTAAAAGAAAAGTGACCTGAGACTTATCCTCACTCGTTGGATATCCATAAACATGATATTTTTCTTTTTGTAAGGAAGCAGACCTCCAGATTCCTTTTCGTTCTGTCTGGACAGTTTTTAGAACCTCCAGCAAATCAGGCTCCTCTGCTATTTTTATATCGAATTGTTCTCGAAAACGCCGATTTCTCAACACCACTTCTCCATCATGATCCACCATCATCACCGATTGCGGAAAGTTCTCGATCACATCAGAGTAAACGGCTGCTTGCGCCTGCATCTTCTGAGTGAGGTGATAAAGCCGCTTCGCCTCTTCAAAAGATTCCATTACCGCTTCTTTTCCAGAGGTAATTAAAATTCCTTGAAGACCAACTCGCTCTGCCTGCCGAACGGTAACGACATCTCCAATTACGACAGAAAAGCCGTCTTCTTTCAGTTCAGAGAGAAGCTCCGTCACTTCTTCACGACTGCTGATTGTAATCGTCTTTACATCCATATCGAGGATGCTGCAGATTGTGGATGCACCACGAGAAATGTTCGGAAATCCTACTAATGCAGCTTTACCCTGCACACCTTTGAGCAGGGCAAAAACTCGCAGCATATCATAGCCACTGATTTTAATATCTACTACCGGGATATTGATCTGTTCTTCAATCTGGCTGGCAGTACCACCGCGACTGATAATCAAATCATAGCCTTCCGCTTCAGCAGCTTTAGCAATCTGGATTCCTTCTTCCAAGTTGCCCACTTTCACATCTATATGTAACTCATCATCATAATTGCGTAGGTTTTTTACAGTTTCGGCAAGCCCCTGGTATGGAGCAATGAATAAGGTTTTTATCATTAAGTCACCCTCGTTTGTTGCATATTTAAACAGTTTACTTCTTCACATTATAAAGGGTTCTGAACTAAATAACAAAGAAGAGGAGCGCCCCTCCATGACACAGCCATTATAAAGACACTTTTTCAATTAAATTAGAAATTGAAAGGAAATGATTGTAAGACCTGGTCTGGTAACTTTTAGTTAATGAAAATCTACTTTAAATATTTATCCTCGGCACACGTTGACCAATTTGGCATGTGACCTCGTAATGAATGGTCTGCAGCTGATCAGCGACTTCTTTAAGAGATATGTTCCCTTCTTCAGGTTCTCCAAAAAAAGTGTAGACAGCATCTCTGCTGGATTCTTCCACGGAACTTACATCAATCATCGTTTGGTCCATACATATTTTCCCTACAATCGGGCATCTTTGGCCGTTGATGACGACGTGTCCTTGATTGGATAGGGCACGGGGAAGTCCGTCTCCATAGCCGATGGGGACGGTTGCCACTTCTATTGGCTGCTCTGGTTCGTAGGATCTTCCATAGCTGATGGGCTCACCGGGATAGACCGTTTTGATCATGACAGGTTTCGTTTTCAGGCTCATCACCTGTTGAAGCGAAATCCATTTTCTCATATGCTCCCCGGGATAGAGGCCATACAAGCTGATG
Organism: Halobacillus sp. K22; assembly: GCF_052246795.1. Classification (NCBI taxonomy): domain Bacteria; kingdom Bacillati; phylum Bacillota; class Bacilli; order Caryophanales; family Bacillaceae; genus Halobacillus; species Halobacillus sp. K22. The sequence continues at coordinate 43,461 of NZ_JBQQCN010000012.1, forward strand.
CCCACTCTCACCATATCCATGTGCATCGAAGGAAAGGTAATGGTGGCTGCACTATTGCAACAGTGGGTAATGGGAATGTTCCCATGTATGTTTTCCACCTCTTCCACGACAGACAGAAAGTGGTGGAATTGCCGCTCGGTATAATCAGGGTTTTCATTATCCGCATCGGAAAAATGGGTGAAAATCCCTTCTACATTAACGTAAGGGGAGCCGGTTTTTTCTAAGAGTTGGAGGACATCTGCCCCTTTTTTTAGTCCGATTCGATGCATGCCGCTATCGACTTTGATATGGATGTTCACCTGCTTCTGTTTCTCTTCTGCTGCCCGAATGACTTCTTCCATAATTTCGTCTGTAAACACCGTCAGCGTAAGCTCGTGATCAACAGCTTCCTGAACGGCCTCCCTCGGCGTATAGCCAAATATAAGGATGGGGACGGTGATGCCTGCTTTTCTTAACTCAATCGCTTCTTCCATAATCGCTACGCCTAAGCGGTTGGCCCCTGCCTGGATCATTGAATGGGCACACGGAACAAGTCCATGGCCGTAGGCATCTGCTTTGACCACCCCCATCAGCTGACAGTCTTGACTAATATAATTTTTGAACGCTTTTACATTTTGTTTGAGAGCTTCCAGGGAAACTTCGGCCCATGTGGGGCGGTAGTTCGTCATGGTTATTCCTCCTGTCTATAAAGAAAGCCCCTCCAGCAGCTGTGGAGGAGCAGGTTAAACTTATACGTGTGCGACTGGCTGAAGTGCTTCACGAACTGGTTTGTACTCATAACCAAGATCACGCGCGACGGCTTCATACGTCAAGTGTCCGTTCGCCGTGTTCACTCCGGCTTCAATGGCTTTATTTCCTTCGACTGCTTGGTTCACGCCTTTAGAAGCGATTTGCAGCGCGTAAGGAATGGTAACGTTTGTCAGGGCGATGGTCGATGTGCGCGGCACCGCTCCCGGGATGTTTGCGACGGCATAATGAAGGACGCCGTGCTTTTCATAAATCGGATCATCGTGGGTCGTAATATGATCGACCGTTTCAAAGTTGCCTCCCTGGTCTATGGCTACATCAACGATGACTGAGCCTTCTTTCATGTCTTTAACCATGTCTTCCGTCACAATTTTCGGTGCTTTAGCTCCTGGAATCAACACAGCACCAATGACAAGATCCGCTTCTTTAACAGCTTGTGCAATGTTTAATGGGTTGGACATTAAGGTTTGGATGTCTGAGCCGAACTGGTCATCCAGCTCGCGAAGACGATTCGGGTTCAGATCCACGATCGTAACGTGAGCTCCCATTCCGATCGCCATTTTAGCTGCGTTGGTTCCGACGATCCCTCCGCCAATTATGACGACTTTTCCACGTGAAACACCAGGGACGCCGCTTAACAGGATACCTTTTCCACCGAATGATTTTTCCAGGAATTGCGCTCCTACCTGGGTAGCCATGCGGCCCGCTACTTCACTCATTGGAGTCAGAAGCGGCAATTTCTGATCGATAGCAACGGTTTCATAAGCAATCGCTGTCACTTCATTCTCTACTAATGCCTTCGTTAATTCAGGTTCAGCTGCAAGGTGAAGGTACGTAAATAAAACCAGTCCTTTTCGGAAGTATCCGTATTCAGATGGTAGAGGTTCCTTCACTTTCATGACCATCTCAGAATTCGCCCAGATATCGGAAGCGGTTTCAACAATCTCAGCACCAGCATCACGATATTCTTCGTTTGTAAAATTACTGCCAGTACCTGCATGTGTTTCGACACGAACCTTGTGACCTGCGTGGATGAGGTTGACGACACCTGAAGGCGTAATAGCTACGCGGTTTTCATTATTTTTAATTTCTCTTGGAATTCCGATAATCATGGGGAGTCCACCTTTCAAGTTGTATGTAAGTAAAGTATAGCTCTTCTGTTGTTCATTTTATTTAGGTGAAACTGAAAAAATAAACAGGAGGATTTGTGTAAAATCACAAATCCTCCTGTTCGTTTTCATAAATCAATAGATCTAAATAAAGCATCGTTTTTTGATTCACATCTTTAAAATCAATGTTTCCGATTTCCTTGATCCGTTTTAAGCGGTAGTTCAGTGTGTTCGTATGAATATGCATGTGGGCAGCGGCCTGGTGGACATTACTGTTATGTTCAAGAAAGATTTTCAAGGTCTCAAGCAGCATGGAGTTTTGGCGTTCATCGTATATTTGGATATGGTTGAGAGCGTCGTTTTTATAGTTTTCCTTTTTTTGCAGGGCAGCCAGTTCATGAATGAATTGGTAGACCCCGAGGTCCTGATAGTTGTCGACATGCTTTAGACCTTCGGAATACTGCTCCTTCAATTTTAGAACTTTCAGGGCCTGCTTATAGCTGTCGCTAATGAAGGACGGGGAATCGTAAATCAACCCGAACGCCCCTTTTAAATCCTCAAAATGAAGCCGTTCTTTCATTTTTTGTGTGAATTCACGAATGAACGCCTGGTTCATCTCATTCGCACCTTCTTTATTATCGATTCGGACAAGCAGAATAAGCTGTCGATCATCGAATATCCGGTTCACAACCCGCGTTTGATGAAGGGTTTCCGTTAAATAATACGCATGTCGCTCAACAGCTTGACTCATGTCTTCTGTGAATTCGAAGACGGCTACACAAAGCTGGCCATTCAAGTTCATCTGATACTTTTTCGCCATCCGTTTGATCTCTGCCGGATTATTTAAAGAGCCTGTCAGCAGCTGCCAGAAAAATTCTTTGCTGCTTTCGTCGGTCTTTTTCTTCTTAGCCTGCTGTCTAAGTAAATAGTGACTCACCCACTGGGCCGCTTCTTTCATTTCTTCCAAATGCTCGGAAGTAACCGGAGAGTCATTGGTCTGCGCCCATATGAAGCCGAGAATTTCATTGTCTTTACGAACAGATATAGCCAGGCGATCCCCAAGGCCGATGTCATCAATTTTATGAACAACTACGGGCTCTTCACTTTCAAAAAGCTTGGCCATAAACCCGTGTTTCCATAGCCCGTTAATCACATGCTCTGGTACTTTCCGTCTCATAATGGTCGCGGTTCGTGCATGATCCACGTTCTGTTCATGTTTGCTATAGGAGACAATGAAATGATTAGCATCTTCAATGGTTACCGGACATCCCAGGATATCCGCAATGCTATCTGCAAGTCCTTCGGGTGAATCGATGAAATCTTTATATGAATATGTCCAATTTGGGGATGGTTTCATAATAATACTCCTTATCGGGTGGATACTCTTATATTATCATGGTTTTTTACGTACACAATCCATTCTTCTATTGAAATCTTTGTCAAAATAAACGAATATAAGGAAGTGGATTTGTAGATTCCACCAAACCTTTGAAAACGCATTCATGATAAGGTTAAGAGACTTCTTCCATATGAAAACGCTTCATTATAAATGGAAGACTCAAGAAACATTACTGTACATAGGGGGATCCATTCATGAAACAAGTACTTAAAATTGCAAGCGCATTCATAGGAATCATCGTCGGTGCCGGCTTTGCATCGGGGCAGGAAATTCTGCAATATTTTACGAGTTTCGGATACTTAGGAACGATCGGTACAATTATTTCAACCGCTTTGTTCGCCTACATGGGGATGATGCTGGTCAAACTCGGCACGCGAACACAGGCCACTTCGCATAAAGAAGCGATCTACAAAGTGAGTGGACACAAATATTTAGGAGTGATTGTAGATTACGTCATTATTCTGACCTTGTTCGGTGTCGGAGTAGTCATGATCGCAGGAGCGGGATCCATTCCCAGTCAACAATTCGGCATGTCTCCGCTTGTAGGGGTTATTATTATGAGCGTTATCGTTATGGCAACCATCATGATGAACGTGAACAAAGTGGTCAATATTATTGGCAGCATTACACCGTTTTTAATTTTGACCGTCATGATCATATCTGTTTACAGTCTGTTTACGATGGACCAGTCCTTTGGTGATTTAAATTCTGCAGCAGTCGAACAGCCTTCAGCCTTATCAAATTGGTTTCTATCTGCTATTAATTACGTGTCCTTTAACGTAGCCGTGGGGGCATCCATGTCGTTACTGATGGGAGGAAACGAGAAGAACGAGCGGAAGTCAGCTATTGGCGGGTTACTGGGAGGTCTCGGACTTGGCATCATGATTGTCCTCAGTCACCTGGCGATTTTCTCGAAAGTCGATACAGTAGCTGCCTATGATATGCCTCTTCTCGCGCTTGTCGATAACCTATCCCCGGTACTGGGCATGTTCTATTCTGTTGTGTTGTTCGGGATGGTTTTCAATACAGCCGTCAGCATGTTCTTCTCTTTTGCTGCTCGTTATACAAAAGTCGGAACAAGCAATCACAAGAAATTTGTGCTGGTTACTGGTGTTGTAGCTTTCGGACTTAGCTTTGTAGGGTTCACGGAACTTGTCGCATTCTTTTATCCTTTAATTGGATACATGGGGCTGTTCCTGATCTTAGCATTGATTACAGCGCCGTTCCGATTGAAAAAATCACAACAGAAAGAAGAACGTTTATCAGCATAAACGAAAAGGCCAACTTTACATTGGTGGCCTTTTTTCATTATTTAGGTGGATTTTCTACGTTCTCTACTTCGCTTCGGATATGCTTTTAACTTACTTATGATAAGGCTCGTTTTTCATAATCTTAAACGCCCTATACACCAGCTCCACCAACATCAGCCTCATCAACTGATGCGGAAACGTCATCTTGGAAAAGGACAGACTGAAATCACTCCGCTTCAGCACTTCATCACTCAACCCAAGCGACCCGCCAATCACAAACGCCACTTTACTGTCCATATGACTGGCAAGCCTTTCAGATGTCAGCTGTAAGGTGACTCAGATAACCTGTTTACCGAGGTTAAGAATAGAAAACATAAAGTGAAATCTAAAGAGAATTTGGATTAAGCTCGCAGATTTTATACAACGTCTCACCTCTTCACGATTTATAGTTGGAATAACAAAAAAGCTGCAGTACTTCACCCCACCGCAGCTCTCTTCTCCTCTATAATGATTTATTTATCAAAACGGCGCTTCTTAAATATAAAGAAGGTAACTCCTACACTCACCAAAGCCCACAGAGATAAAACCAGGAACGGCTCCCCAACTGACTGTCCATCCCTTAACTGCATAAGCAAATGACCAAATTGCTGATCCGGCAGATAGCCCATCACTTGAATCACCCGCTCGGATTCAATCATCGTTTGAAAGATATCTCCCATACCGAAAATAAATAACACAGGGATGCCGATGACCGAGGTTTCCATTACCGTGCGGGAAATCAGACCAAGTATGGTCCCGATACTGATAAAAATCACGAGACTTATCAGGATCGCTGCAGCAACGAGGAAGATCTGAGCAGGCATAGGGATTTCACCTATGAAAATTACAGCAGCAATCATAATTACGCTTAAGAGGGCCGAAAGTAAACTTTTTCCAATGAAGATTTCTGCGGTGTTCAACGGGGAAAGAAGGAGGCCTCTTAGCGTGTTCTTCTCTTTTTCTTCCGCAATGACCCCTGCCTGAATAAATGAACCTACCATCACCATGGAAAGGACGATCGGCATAAAAGCGGCCTCTGACTGAACCCCTTCTCCCTGGTTGAATATAAAAGCAAAGAACAGCGGTATAACACCCGTCGAAAGCATGTACGCATTTTTAAGAAAATCACGATAGTCCTTTATAAATACGGCTTGGATTCGTCTGATGGAAGTCATTATAACAGCTCCTTTCCTGTAACTCGTGCGAAAATATCGCCTAAGGTTGGCTCATTGGAGTGCACAGAAGCCAGCTGTTGGTGGGCGATCACTTCCTGAATACGTTCCGCTCCCGCATGATCGTTACCGACGAGTTGTTCTCTCCCATCCTTCAACAAGAGAGTGATGGATGAATCCGAATGTCTGACCCGCAGTTCGCGTGGCGGCCCCTGCAATTGAATGGTTCCTTTATTTAGAAAAGCCACTCGATCACAGATCCGTTCCGCTTCATACATATCGTGGGTCGTTAAGAAAACGGTGGTTCCTTCTTCATTCAACGTTCGTAAAATGCGGTGAATTCGCTCGGTGCTGACAGGGTCCAGGGCAGACGTCGGTTCATCCAGAAATAACAGTTCCGGCTTATGCAGAATCGTCCGCGCCAGCGTCACACGCTGCCTCATTCCCTTCGACAGCTTGCTGACCACTTTAGATTCTTCCCCTGTTAATCCCACTTCTTCCAGCACCTCATCTATACGCTTATAGGACACACCGTACAGTTTACAAAATAATTTTAAATTAGCATCTACCGTTAAACGTTCATATAACCCTGTATTATCCGTTAATACACCAATTCGTTTCATTTGCTTCGGATCTTTTAAGCCTTCTACATGTCTTCCAAACACTTGAATGCTCCCTGACTGATAACCTTCTTGCGCCGTCAGCAGCTTAATGGTCGTCGTTTTTCCAGACCCACTTGGCCCTAAAAATCCAAATGTTTCTCCTGATTGGATGGAGAACGACAGATCATCCAGTGCTCGCTTCCCGTCAAAATCTTTAATAACATTTGAAACCTCAATAATCTCACTCATCACCATTTCCCCTTTCCTGCTTTCGCAAGCGACTATCCTAATTCTAAAAGGAACTTATGGTCACAGCATTAAATCATGCATAGAAGGAGGGTATGATTGGATGAATGGAGCTATACGACTGTGAATGGAACACTGCAATGTCTTACGTAATCAAAATCTGTTCAGCAAACGACTTCTCCCGACATTTCCCGGGAAATATTTACTTACATCCGCAATACATTCTTTAGATCCTGCAGGTTCCCTTTTGATAAAGGTATATTGCTTTTATGGTGGTCATCCAGAATTAAACTATAGCTGTTTCGCGTCCACGTCATGACTTCTCGTACCTTTTGGAGGTTCACAATATAGGATCTATGACAGCGAAAGAATCCAAATGGCTCCAACCGCTCCGATAACTGCTGCAAGGTGATCGTACAAGGAAATACTCCGCCTTTTACATGCAGCTGAACGGTGCCATCTACACTTTCCACGTAATCAATCTCTGTAGGATCAAAAAGAATAATTTTTTCTTTTACCTTTGCAGGAATCCTCTCCAAATGAACCTGAGTACTGGATTCTGGTTCCTGTTGATCATTTTCAACTTCTTCCTGTTGCTCATCAGGTTCCTGCACATCCATTTTCTTTAATCCTTCTTCATTTAAACGGTACACTTCATTCGTAATAATGATGGCACTTTCCATATTGCTCGTTAGAATTAAAGCCGCTCTGCCCTCTGCTTTATGGTCATTAATCAAGCTCCGCAAGATCACCTTGCTCTCTAAATCAATATTTTGATCCGGCTCTTCCAAAATCACCAGATCGGGCTGGTGAACAAGGGCCTTAGCAAAGGAAAGGCGCTTTCTTTCCGAGAATGTGAGCTTTTTAATACCTTGAGACTTCTTACTGGATAAATTTACTTTATGTAATAATTCATCAATATCCGTCTGTTTGTCGTAAAGCCGCTGGTAAAATTTCAAATATTCATAAGGAGTTAACCGCTCATAGATCCCCTCCTCATGCTGCACTAATCCAATTCGATTACTATATCGCTTCCAGCGAGAAGGAGGGTATTTACTTTGGCCAAAATAAGAAACCTTTCCTGATCCTGCGTCTTGCCCGGTCAAGATGCTTAAAAGTACTTTACCAACCACATGGTCGCATTGGATGGCTGCTACTTCGCCCTGGTGGAGCTGGAAGGTAAAGGGGTGAAACCATACTTTATCTCCATCGACTTTGCCTAGTTCTTTTATTTCTATAATGGGTTTCTGAGACATGGAAGAATCACTCCAGGATTAATAAATTTCTCGCTTTTATGTACTACGCTGCACGGTGTGAAAAATAGGTGAATATTAGTTTACATTAAGATAAGAGAGAAATATCTTGTGTACTATTTTATAGTACATTTTATTATAAACAAATTTTTGTTCTATAAGAAATCGCATTTCTTGTTAACAAGCTATTACTTGCCCCATCATCAATAGAACTTCCTTACTCAGCACAGGTAAGGCACAAATGGACTCACCTGAATGCTCTTCTGCCCTAGACTGATTAAATAGGAGGCCGAATCCCACCAGATACTTGACGGTCAATGGTTCATAGTTTTCCATCAACATTCTCAATATATTACTTTGTCATTATAAATTACAGAAACATCCTCAATAAATTCTCTGCCTAATTTAATCCGGCTCTACTGCCCCTATTCTCACCCCTATTTCGATGATCTCCTCTGCCTGATCCGGCTTTGCATTACGACCATCAATTACTATTTAATCTATAATTTCCATACCGAAGACACCAATTAAGGCGTTGGGAGTGTTCCATTCACAGTCGTATAGCTCCATTCACCCCATCATTCCTTCCTTTCATGCTTGGTTTAATGCTGTAATCTTAAGTTCCTCTTAAACTTAGGGTAGTGTTGGTTCGCTTAAATAAAGCAACCATTCCAATTGTGGGGACAGGTTCGGGTAATATTCGGATTCAGTAATGTGTGGCGTCAGTGAAAGCATAGAATGAAGAAAATAAGGAAGGGTTCCCTAGTGGTTAATTTAATATACTAAGGGAGGTAAGGAAATGTTCAAAAAGATAAGTAGATATAAAGCCGCACGACGAGTCAAGGCCGGGAACGGGCTTCCGCTAAAGAGGTTCCGCTGGTGGCAGCCGTTCTCCCGCGCCTTGTTTTACCTCACATTGACAAACGATGCTGGCCAAAAAAAGGTGTTCGCAGTTGAAGTCTCGTATTGGCAACAGTTTTTCTCAGATGACGGGAAAGGAAAGGCACACCTATACCTCGATGGCAAACATTACGCAGAGTCTAAACTACCTGCCGAGTTCGCCGTGGCTGGAGGCAGGATCAAGGTAGCGTCCACGGTTTTTGGCCTTAAACGTTGCCATTTCGTCACCGACGAAGGAACGGTGCACCAGCTTATCCCGGATGAAAGTTCTGCTGAAGGTCGGCGTGCTCGTCTTGATCGCGAGCATCCGACTTTGAGCCGATGTATTGGATTTATTTCGTTAATGATGCTCATTGTTCCAATAGTTCTAGCCATCCCTCAGATTATTGAAGCGGCCACTCAGGTGCCCCTGATAGCTCAGCGATTCGGTACCTTCAACTCACCCATTACTCTACCGGTGTGGATCAACGTTGGACTCGGTTTCTGCGCCGTAGCAGGGAGCGTGGAGCGCGCAACTCGACTAAAATGGAATGCATTGCTAGACGGTAGCTTTTAGTATGTAATAGCTCATGCGATTCAATTTACCTGTGCACCCGGGGAATCTTCATGGCTCAACCGAATCAAATTCTATATTAACTCTTTTGTAGTAGAGCCTTAAGCTTTCCCCGCAGAAAAAGGAAAGAATGATGAATAATATATCAGAATTTACGGCGAGAAGATAAATGGTCCTCAATTTCCTTCTCGCATTTTTATCGTAAAGGGCTTATTGGATATTTGGAGTGAACACTCTTGAAATTATATATAAGAATGAAGCATCTTTAATAATCCTTGTTTTGCCATCACTTATGATAAGGCTCACCCTTCATAATCTTAAACGCCCGGTACACCTGCTCCACTAACATCAACCGCATCAACTGATGCGGAAACGTCATCTTAGAAAATGACAGACTAAAGTCACTCCGCTTCAGCACATCATCACTCAACCCAAGCGATCCGCCAATCACAAACGCCACTTTACTCTTCCCATACGTAGCAAGCCCGTCCATATGGCTGGCCAGTTTCTCAGAAGTCAGCTGTTTCGCTTCAATTTCAAGCGTCATCACGTATGTGTCGTTTGAGATTTTAGACAGGATCCGCTCCCCTTCTTTCTGTTTTACTTCTTCCATTTGAGCTTCACTTAAGTTTTCAGGAGCTTTCTCATCCGGAACTTCGATAATATCCACTTTGGCGTAAGGTCCGAGCCGCTTCACATATTCTTCGATTCCCTGCTTTAAGTATTTCTCTTTTAGTTTACCTACAGTTACGATACTAATTTTCAAGATTTCATCCTCCGTCCGTCGCGCGTTTTGTATCTATTTTATCATGTTTTACCCCATTCCATAATTAACCACCTCAGGTCATCCATAATATGGATGACCTGAGGTGGATGTTTTTTTCTTCATCTTAGTTCTCTTTCATGAAGCGTTCCACAGCTTCCTGGGTCGGCATCCCGCTCTGGGCGCCTTTCTGTGTCACCGATAAAGCAGCGGCTGCATTCGCTATCCTCACTGAATCCTCGAGGGTGTACTCACGGCCAAGATAAGCAGCCAAGGCTCCATTAAAGGTATCACCCGCACCTGTCGTATCTTCTACGTTCACAGGGTAGCCTGGAATCTTTAGTTCTTCTCCTTTTTTATAGATACTGACGCCCTCTTTCCCTTTGGTGGTGATCCATTGATCCCCTTTGATTCCTTCTTGTAATTCTTTTTTGAACAGCTCTGCTTCCGTTTCATTTGGAGTTATGTAGCGAAAGGCTTCGACGACAGAAGCAGGCAGAGGCTGGTAAGGGGCAGGATTTAAGATCATAGGGACCTTTAATTCTTCTGAGAGAGAGGCTAGATAAGTAATCGTGTCGATGGGAATTTCTAACTGCGTCAGAATGATGTCGCTCTCTTTTATGACGTGTAGATGTTCCTTAATATAATCAGGAGTAACCATTCGGTTGGCTCCTGGAGCCACAATTATACGGTTATCTTGATTCGATAAGATAATGGTAGCTGTACCAGTCGATACGTTCTCCTGCATAGATACAGAGGCTGTGTTAATTCCTTCTTCCCGTAAATGGTTTAGAAGGTTCGCACCGAAATCGTCATCACCGATAGCTCCCAGTAAACAGACATCCGCCCCTAGACGCGCAGCGGCCACAGCCTGATTGGCTCCTTTTCCGCCTGGATAAGTATTAAAGTGGTCGCCAAGCACCGTCTCTCCCTGCTTAGGCATAATGGACGTTTGGACGGTCAAATCCATATTAATACTGCCGATTACGGTAACTTTGGGTCTCTTCTCCATAATTGGACTCCTTTCATGCGGGAATATTCTCTCTATAACCATCATACCAATACAGCTAACACAAATAAAAAAGCACCCTTGAAGGTGCTAATTTTTACCACCTCAGTTCATCCAGAAAATGGATGACTTGAGGTGAAACACTACTTTTATTCGGTTTGCTGGTATTGTTCGAGCAGGTGAATGCGCTCCATCATCGTCGGATGACCGTAGCGCAGATATTTTACTAATGCCGGAGGATTTACTTCACTAAGTCCATTCACCGTCAACTCCTGAAAGGCGCCGACCGCCGCTTCTTGGTTTTGCGTCATTTCAATCGCGTACACGTCCGCATCCATCTCTGCGTTTCTTGAAATTGCAAGCTCTACAGGTGTGGCTGCAAAGCTTAGTAACGATAGAATGATGAAGAGGACCGGCAGTCCGGAAATATCCGAGACTGACTTTATGTTTAGTTTATCTCCCCACTTACGTACTGAATATTTCATAAGATGATACGCCAGATATAGTCCAATGAATGCGGCAGCGACCGCTCCGAACAGGTTCCAGTACAGGTGATGCATCACATAGTGGCCAATCTCATGGGCCATAATGAACAGCACTTCTTTTTCCTGCAGGCGGTTGAGCGTTGTATCCCATAGAACAATTCTTAAATTGGAGCCAATTCCGTTCACGTAAGCGTTCATACTGTTCGTTTCTTCGGACATATTAACTTCATAAACTCGCTCGGCGGGAATATTCGCTTCATCCGCAAGGGTCAGAATCTTTGCTTCTAAGTTTTTATCCTTCAGATCGGAGAACTCATTGTATAGTGGGTCAATGACCACCGGCTGCAGGTACATCATGAACACTAAAAACGGCACCATTAAAATCGATGCGTACAGCCACCAGCGTTTTTCGAACTTTCTCATCAGCGTGTACAAAACCGTAATGAGCAGCGCCATAATGATATAGCCCACCCAGAAGCTGATTAACTCATCTTTCATCCAGTCGGAAAACGTCTGTGTGGATATGCCATAGCTGAGTGACAGTCTGCGGCTGATGTAATCAACCGGAAACGTAAGTATCCAGGTTAATGTGGAAAGAAGCAGGACATACACCGGGATATGTACGATCGAAAAACGGGACACTTTCTCGCTGGACTGTTTAAAAACCGTGGATATTCCAAAGATCATCACACCTAAATAAATGATCCACTCGAGCGGCAGACTGACAAAGTAGAGAAAATCTTTATAACGGGAATAGTCCTGACTCTGCGCGAGTTCTTTTTCCGTCATAAAAGTAGCCGGGTCAGCCGATGTCCCTTGATAAGCTTCGGGCACACCAAACCCGGCCCATTGAAATAAGTATAGACCGATAAGGACGCCATATATCGCAAATAGTATGAGTGTCCAAGTGAGGAATCGTTTCTTCACTTCGTCACCTCCGGAAGTTTTCTGCCCCTTATTGTACGAGCTTTGAAATCATTTTAGAACAAAAGGCTTTTGGTCACAAGATTAGGGCAGAGGTTCAAACTGCCGAATCACCTGGAGGACTTGTTCTCTGGAGAGATCATCTTCACTAGAAAACGAGTGGTAATCAAGTCTGTAATAAAGATTCTCTTCCTTCCATAAGATCGAGTGCCCCTCGGCATCTAAAATGTACTCGCCCCTCCATTCATCGGAGATTTTAATTGGTTTTGATTCATAGGAAAGGGCATTATTCGATTGAAAATCATAATCACTGACCAGAACACGTAATACACTGTTGTGTTCATTAATGAAGGATATAACAGAGCCCCCGCCGACCATATCATTACTAACTTGAACGTCGAACGCCTTAAAAGGCAGCTGTTTAGGGAGCTTAGCCTTTTCAGGCAATTTCTCGGACTCCTCAACGACTGAACTTCGATCGTAATCATAAAGTGGCACTTCCGAGCTGCACCCTGGCAGGAGAACCGGGATGAGCAGCACGAATAGGATGGTTTTAATTCTCAATGACCACATGCTCCGTATGTTCTGGCAGCCTGCCGAGTCCAGCAGTCAGAAATTCAGGCTGCACGATGAGTTCGTTCAATTCCGTAATCGGAATCCATTGATAGATGAGCCGCTCCCCTTCCAGCCCTTGGAAAGGCCCTTCCTGAAAATGAGACCGACCAGAGATTAAATAGAAGTAAAAGCCAAGCTCATGATAGTCATGTCCATCATAGTGAAAGAAATTCTCTGCGATCCACGGAGTACTAGCGACGTCCACCTCATATCCAAGTTCTTCGTTCATCTCCCTTACGATCGTGTCCCCTGCCTGTTCACCGAGCTCAACCCTTCCTCCGGGGAGCGCCCAGTGCGTGTCGTCCACTTGCTTATGTAGTAACACATGATCCTGCTCGATCAGTATGCCCGCCGCCCTATAATTAAACCGCTTCGAACCCGTTTGAAACTTTACATCCATGCCCATTCCTCCCCCATATAATCGTCTACCCACTAATGTATCACACACAGGAATAATCTGGATCCTCAGGTCATCCAGATTATGGATTAACCAGAATATGGATGACCTGAGGTGACAAAAAATACCACACGGAAACCATGTGAAATGTTGAACAAAACTCTTGCTATTTATTCGATCCGCTTATATAATAGATTCATAGTTGATTATGTGAATTATTTCACATACAACATCTAAGGAGGATTTCATCATGAAAATTGCTGTTATTGGAAGTACTCACGCAGGAACGGCTGCGGTTACAAATATGGCAAATCTTTACCCTGACGCTGACATTACGGTTTATGAGCGAAATGACAATGTATCCTTTCTATCTTGGGACTGGCCCTATATGTAGGCGGAGTGGTCAAAGATCCTCAAGGGTTGTTTTATTCCTCTCCTGAAGAGCTCCAGAAGCTCGGCATTACGATGAAGATGCAGCATGACGTAGAAGATATAGATGCCACCAATCAAACCATAACGGCGACGAATCTAGTCACCGGAGAAACGGTTCACGATGCTTATGATAAATTAGTCATGACGACAGGTTCCTGGCCGATCACCCCTCCAATTGAAGGGATCAACCTGGAGAACATTTTATTAGCCAAAAACTTTACTCAGGCAAATACGATCATTGAACGCACCAAAGACGTAGAGCGAGTTACCGTCGTAGGTGCCGGCTACATTGGAGTGGAATTGGTCGAAGCCTTTGAAAAAGCCGGTAAACAGGTGACCTTAATCGATGGCGCTGACCGGATTTTAAATAAATATTTAGATCCTGAATTTACCGATATCGTAGAAAAAGATTTCACAGACCGCGGCATTACGCTTGCGATGAACGAAACGGTCCAAAGGTTTGAAGGTACTGACGGATCCGTTACGAAAGTTTTCACGAACCATGGCGCATATGAAACTGATCTTGTGATTATGTGTGTCGGCTTCCGCCCGAATACCGATCTGCTTAAAGGAAAAGTGGATATGCTGCCGAACGGGGCAATCAAAGTGGATGAGTATATGCAGACGAGTGACCCAGCGATTTTCTCAGCCGGGGACTGTTGTGCAGTAAAATACAACCCGACAGGCGAGCATGCTTACATTCCGCTTGCTACCAACGCCGTGCGCATGGGAACCTTAGCAGCGAGAAACCTCGTGCAGCCGACCATGAAGCATGTGGGCACGCAAGGAACTTCAGGACTGCACATTTATGATCTGAATATGGCATCGACCGGATTAACGGAAACATCAGCTCAACTGTTAAACACTCATGTGAAAAGCATCACAATTGAAGATACGCACCGTCCGGGCTTTATGCCGACCGCTGAACACGTTCAATTAAAAGTCACGTTTGATCCGGCCACCCACCGGGTACTAGGTGCACAGGTGATTTCCAAAGCAGACGTTACGCAATCGATCAATACTATGAGTGTCTGCATCCAAAGCGGAATGACGATGGAAGAACTCGGCTACGTAGATTTCTTCTTCCAGCCGCACTTTAATCAGCCCTGGAACTTTATTAATAAAGCCGGGCTGCAAGCATCTCTATAAATGATATGAAGAATACAAAAAAGCCCCTGGTCAGTTTAGCAGCTTGACCAGGGGCTTTTCCTATCTTATTCGCCTGTCTGGGTAGAGATATATTCTTTCACGACTTCATACACATAAGCCTGGTTCGCTTCGGCTGTATTCGGATCGTACTCTCCCCCGTTAACTTTGTTGTTGGAAAGGATGCGGATACCTAAGTATGGCACGTCATAAGACTTGGCGATCTGTGCGCCCGCCGCGCCTTCCATTTCCTCAACGGAAGTTCCATACTTTTCATGGAACCACTGTATGCGGTCCACTTCATTGTTCCAGACGTCCGCCGAGCCAATCGTACCTTCAACTACTTTCCCTTTCTCGTGAACATCTTTCACAGCCTGAGCGGCAGCAAGTAGGTCTTCGTCCGCTTCAAAGTAGCGAATATTTTCTGCATCAGGATCTTCTCCTGCGCTTCCTTCAGAAGCCATAAGGTCCATAGGAATCCATTCTTTCGGAGCGATCCCTTCTCCATCTTCTCTGCTTCCTGTTTTCAACGATCCGATATTCGTCGTACGTTCTCCTAAGACGATGTCATAGACATGCAGGTCCGGGTCATGTCCGCCGGATGTTCCCTGGTTAATAATCGCTGCCGGATCGTATTTTTCAATCGCGATGGCCGTAGCTGCTGCTGTGTTTTCCATCCCTTTTCCGGTTTTTGCTACGATGACGGGATAATCATTCACGGTTCCTTTATAAAAAACAAACGATCCGGATTTCTCTTCTTCCACATCTTCCAAGCGTTCAGCAAACTTTTCCGCTTCAATCGGCATTGGACCTTGAACAATAATCGGCTGCTTGGTGCTTTCTTCATCTTCGGCCGCTGCCTGATCGGATGATGTGCATGCCGCAAGTAATGATACTAATAGAATAGAAATAATAGCGAGTGGTGCATATTTTTTCATCAAAATAAATCTCTCCTTAACAAATATAATAATAGCTTTCTGAACCCTCATACGCTCCTCACACTCTCTTACTCAGTCCATAAAAAAAGGCCTAGAAAAGTAGAGAGTTCTCTACCTTCTAGACCTACAAAGTCAAAGCACACCACGGCTAAAGTATGGTAAACGAAACCATAAGAAACCTGCTGAACATGGGTGTACTTTAACTCGTAGTCCAGTTCTTTCATTGGGAACCGGGTAGAGACGCTCGGACCTTATTTCCGAGAATATACGAGTTGGATATGTAATTGGGCTACTGTGATAATATAGCAGACTCTTTTGACACGTTCAACAAAAATACGAACAAAAATTAAAATAAATTTATTAACGTTCGTTTTTATACAAAAATTAGGAACCTGCATTAGCCTTCCCAGCTAAATATTATACTTTAAACCACTATGTAGAGCTTCTTAATAAAAAAACCCCTCCGGATTTCTCCAAAGGGGTGAGGGGAGGTCATTTCATTCGCTTAGTGGTTTTCTTATACGATTTAGATTTCCTGACATGCTTACTGAGTTCATCCAATGGAATACCGTCCACAAAGCGATCCTTATCAAACATTTCAGCGAAAATGCGGTGCTGGGCGGCTGACAGATGCTTTCTCGTACTTTGACCAGTCTCAAGTTCCGGCATGGAACTCACCTCCAAAGTGTAAACTTTCGAGTCCCTCTTTTGACTGATGAACTGCCTCCAGGTGATCTCATACTTCACTTTATGATGGAGAGCCGCTCAATATGTACAATTCCATATATTACAAGCACTGATTGACTCGTTCAATCACGTGATCGATGTTTTCACGTGAAACATCATAGTGGGTAACAAACCGGACCGTGTGAGGTCCAAAAGGTACAGCAAGCACACCCTTACTTTTCAGTTCCTCGAGAAATTCATGCGAAGTCTTTCCCCGTCCTTCCACATTGACTAGGATAATATTCGTATCCACATTATTCTCAATTTCCAGTCCTTTTATATTTCCTAACCCTTCCGCTAACTGCTGAGCATGCTCGTGATCTTCCGCAAGCCGCTCCACCATTTCATTCAGCGCCACAAGACCCGGAGCCGCAATCATTCCCACCTGACGTAAACCGCCGCCGAGACGTTTTCTCCATTTGCGCGCTTTTCGGATAAAATCTTCTGATCCGGCAATCATGGATCCCACCGGAGCTCCTAACCCCTTGGATAAGCAGAATTGAATGGTCGTCGTCTGCTCGGCATACTCTTTTATAGAAACACCGGCAGCCACGGAAGCATTGAATATTCTTGCTCCGTCCAGATGAACCGGAATACCAGATTCCTGTGCCATTTGATAAATTTCCTGCATATTTTCTAAAGGAAGAATCGCTCCTCCAGCCTTGTTATGGCTATTTTCCAGACAGATCAGCCCCGTTTCCGGAAAATGAATATCATCGGGACGGATCGCAGCTTTTACATCATGAGGGTTCATGGCCCCTCTTTTTCCCTGCAGCGTTCTCGGCTGGACGCCGGCCAGGGCAGACATGGAGGCCCCTTCGTATAAAAATAGATGGGCACTCGCTTCCATCAGAACTTCATCCCCAGGACTGCAATGGGTCAGCACAGAGATTTGATTCCCCTGCGTACCACTCGTCACAAAAAGAGCGGCTTCTTTCCCTGTAATCTCAGCAGCTCGATTCTCAAGCTTTTTTACCGTGGGATCCTCTTCATATACATCATCTCCCACCTCTGCTTTAAAGGCAACTTCACGCATGGCGCGGGTAGGCTTGGTTACAGTATCACTCCGTAGATCAATCACGTTATCTCCTCCTCTACTGTTATTGTACGAAACAATTCAGGAAGATGGAAATATATGAATAACTAAGATGATTTGCTTCACAGTTTTTGGAGCCCCGCGCTTATTGAATATTTCATCGATCAGCATCTTCTTGTGGTTTTTACCAACGCTAGTCCTGACACCATTAATTTTTGGCTTTTCTCGTTATTACCGGAAAAAGTTTCGAATATCTACAATCAAGTGATATTTATCCACACTTTCGAAAATCGTTAGAGAAATTGGAGTCCAACTACAACTAGAGTATAAATTTACCCTTCGTTTATTTTTACATCCTTTACGAAGCATTCATTATCCTTACATGCGCTTCAAAATATAAGGGTCAAAAGTTACCCACATGTGGAAAATCTAACTAACGATTTTAGTTACCCACAATTGTCCACAGACTTATGCACAACTATTGTTAATTTTCTAATATTCACAGGTTTTCCACGGAGGTATCCAGGTTATCCACAAAACTGTCCACATATGCACAATTTCGACGGGGTATATGGTAGTAGAATTTACGTTCGCCACCATATATGCTATTTATCCAGAACACTATTCACAGGCTGTGGATATAATATGAGGTTTTTCGACAATAAAAGAGGTATTCTTAAATGTGTAGTTTTAAGAATACCTCTTTCTTCATTTCCTATTCTTGTGAACCAAGGGTTACGGTGGTAGTGTTCTTTTCACCATCCCGGTAGTACGTGATCTCCAGGTCATCTCCTGCATCTTTTTCATTATACAAGTATTTGCGAAGATCAATAATGTCCTTCACTTTGTTGCCATCAAGAGAAGTGATGACATCAAGTGGCTGCAATCCGGCTTTAGCTGCCGGCGACATCTGTTTAATACTTCGTATATAGAGTCCGCCTTCAACTTCTTCTGGTAAATTCAACGTACCTTCCCACTCCGAGCTCGGCACTTCATTGAGTCCATAAGCTTCGACACCGATATAAGGACGGTTCACTTGTCCGTATTGTTCCAGTTCATCAATAATCGGTTTGGCGGAATCAATAGGAATAGCGAATCCTATCCCTTCCACAGCCGATTGAGCAATCTTCATAGAGTTAATCCCGATCAATTGACCCTCTAGATTAATTAACGCTCCCCCGCTGTTTCCTGGATTAATGGCGGCATCCGTTTGAATAACTTCTGCCTGCCAGTCTTCTAAGCCATCACCATTAAAGTCCTGCGGAATCGCACGCTGCTTACCGCTGATGATTCCTTGAGTGACCGATCCGGAAAAGCGCAGTCCTAATGGGTTACCGATGGCAATGGCCGGTTCTCCGACTTTAAGATTGTCCGAACTCCCCAATTCAATCGTATGCTCAACCTCATCCCCAGGCATTTTAAGTACTGCTAAATCTGTAAACACATCACTTCCGACAAGCTGAGCTTTAATTCTCGTCTCATCGGCAAGTACCACTTCTATTTCATTGGCCCCTTCAATGACGTGATTGTTAGTCACGACATAAGCTGTTCCCTCTTCATTTTTGTAGATGACGCCTGAACCTACATTACTCTGTTGATTGGAACCATTCTGTTCCCAGAAATCCTGCTGAGATTGAAGATTCACAACCCCTACGACAGAAGGAGTCACTTTATCTACAACATCTGTAATTTGAGAAGTTACATCCAGCTTCACATTTTTCGTCGTGTCTCCTGTAAGCCCCTGGTCATCCTCGACTAGCCCGCTCTCATCTTCAGGAATGGTAATCTCATAAGGGAGTAATTCCGTCTGAACAAGAGCTGGAAGTGCTAACAAAATTAATACTGCACCAAGGATCACGCCTACAATCGTAGGCATGACCCAACGTCGTCGGTTGTTCTTCTGCTGGGCAGCTGGGGAGTGGTCATCATAATAACCCACGCGGCTTCACCCATCCTTTCTTCGCTCGTTTATGGATCTACTCACGTATTCTTTCCTGTTTTACCAAAAATAAAACGCAGCTATACCTCATAAATAGGTGTCGCTTGTTTAGGATCCGTATCATGAAGCTCAAGGTTAGAGCCAATGTGGAATCCCCGTTCATCCAAAATGTTTCGCACGGACATCCGCGCCAGGTCCTTCATATTATTATCAAGACTCAAGTGTGCCAGATAGATGCGCTGCGTGCGGTCCGTCAGAATATCCGTTAAGGCAAGAGCGCAGTCTTCGTTCGAGACGTGGCCGGAGTCTCCTAATATACGACGTTTCACATTCCAAGGATATCTCCCCATGCGGAGCATACTCACATCGTGGTTGGACTCAAAAATATAAGCGTCGGCATCTTCTACCGTTTTTTTGATTCTTTCCGATACATAACCTAAATCCGTGACAAGAGCTACTTTTTTGCCATCCTGATGAAACGTGAAAAACATAGGATCCGCCGCATCGTGCGAGACCGCAAACGATTCTATATCGAGCTTGCCGAATGTCTTCGTTTCTTCCATATTGAAATGAAATTTCTGGTCTAACGACAGTTTACCAATATGCCCTTCCATGGCGTGCCACGTTTTCTCATTCGCATAGACGGGCAGATTATAGCGTCTCGCCATGATCCCAAGCCCCTTTATATGGTCGCTATGCTCATGCGTAACTAAAATCCTGGATAAGTCATTAGGATCAATATTCACTTGCTGCAATAAACCTTCGATACGCTTCCCGCTTAATCCTGCATCGACTAAAATCTTTTCTTCCCCAGATTCTATATAAAAAGCATTACCTGTACTGCCTGAAGCTAGTACACTCATACGTAAAGTCATTCATTAGACACTCCATTGTTTGTTTCTTCGTCGCTACTTTCATTATCCACAAGAGGCAAGGAAGTTTCTCCCTCATTACCTACATTTAAGTCAAAAGAGCTCTTTACTCTTTGAATAAAGTCGGACTCATCGTTATCAATAATGGCTCCCGTTATTGCAAAGACAAACAGATTTTCTTCTCCATTTACCGTTACTTTCCACGTTGGAGCGAATACTTGAGGGCCATTTTCCTCTCCCGGCACTAAATTAATACTATTGTAGTAACCAATTTCCATGCTGGTCACCTCATCACCAGCAGTCAATTGGTCTTCGTCCATCAATTTCTGAATAATTTTACGCGGTTGAATCAACTGAGGATCCTGAATCGTGGAAGGTGTGTCCTCTTCCTCTGTATCCGCAAAAGACAATAGAGTTGCCACATAGTTTGTTATTTCTCCGTCTTTAACCTCAAGCATTAAGAAGCCTCTGGTATTAAAGAAGATCGTACGATCATTCTTTTTCTGGAAAAACAACAATACACCTTCCTCTTCGTTCCAATTCCACAGCTCGTACTGATTGCTGAAAGGAACGATGTTGTTCACTTGATTCTCTATATTTTCCTCGTCTATTTCCACCGGTTCATTCAGTTCTCCTTTTAAAACCATATCTTCCTGTACAACCACACTCTGCTGATCTCCCTCTCTCAAATTTTGAATTTGGGAAAGGACTCCTTCTGAGAATTCCCCTCCAGATGTCATCGTTTGAGGGACGGAAGGGGTTTCTGAAGGGATATTATCCCAGGAAACGGTAATCTCATTATTCTCAAGCTCCGTTTCAAAGTCTTCCTCATTAGCCGTAGCTATAGGACCAATTTCTGAAGTCTGCTGCTTTTCCAGAAACTGTTGAAGCAGAAAAAGATCCAGGATCAAAAAGCTAATAATGAATAGAACTTTAATCTGTCCCCATTGCATAATTACCCGCCCCCTTCCTAGGATATTTCTTCATTTTGAGACATCTCTTCCATTTCCAAAGGGCTCCAGCTGCCAGAAATTTTGATAAACCATCTAGGAAAAAGGGAGTAAGCAAGATTTGGGCGTTGTTCCTTTAACTGATAGCCTATTTTCAAGCCTTCTATTTCTTCGATGTCATATTGATCAGATTCATTAAGGAATTCCCTGACTTCTACTCCTGAAACAAGCTCATCCGAAGCTGTATTATCATAGGGATAGCGTTCAAAACTGACTAGTGGACGGAGGTACTCCTGAATAGAATCTTGTTCATATTTGATAGACATAATTTCTATATCCGTATCGCTTGAAAGAATAGGCAGCCCATTGAAATGCATCCGATAAGTAGCTTCTTCCATAGTCGAAGAAATGCTATCCAGATAAAACGTATTGGTCCAGCCCACATGGTTATTAACATCACTTAAACTTCTCGTTAGTAACTCATACTCAAACATTGGACTTGGGTTAGCGCGGTTCGGGATCATGTACTCATATCTTAGTCTCGTTTCATTATCCAGAACATCCAATCTTCGGTCTGTCGTAGCCAGACGGCGATGTCCAGAGATCGTTGAAGACGAGACCACAGCATTGGCTGGGAAAAGGTCATTTTGGATCGGAACGAGCGGAATCGGGGTGGTCTGTAACACTTCTTCTGGATAAGTAGTGCGATCTTCAGGAAGATAAACATTGTTTTCGATTTCTGAATTATCCAGGAGAGAGATCGAACCATCCAATGCAATCTGCTCAATTAAGTCATCCTTGTCATCCAATTCATCAAATAATCGGCTGCCGTCATCTTCATCAATATTAGCCTGAAGCTTGGCTGGCGCCGCATCATCCGTTGTGTCTACAGCCAGTACCTCATAATAAGAAGAGTTACTATCATGACTGTGTACAAAGAACAGTCGGTTAAATCCTTCGGTCTCCGAAAGCTCACCTGAGTTTACCGTAAAGATGTTTTCCAGTACTTTTAAAGGAAGCTCTTCAGGGAAAATAGCTTCCACAACACGATTATTCTCAAAGTTAGGCTGCTCTGGAGTGTTATCCACATTCAATAGTTCCCACTGCTTCATCCTGTCGTACATATCCGATTTTTCCTGGGGCTCCTTGTAGGCATAGGAAGCTCCGATTTCATGAAAGACGAACTGCTCCGGCTCCACCAGGCTTACCAAATCGTTTTCTTCTCCATCTAATTCAGTCGTATCGATCACTTCTTCTCCCTCTTCCACCACTTCACCGCTCGGTTGATAGTTCCATAAAGCGACAGATAACAATAGACTTAAAGCAATCAATATCACCAAAATCACGGACTTCAATGATTCAATGTTCATGAATTTCCCCTCCGCTTCTGACTCATTAACGGAAGTGTAAAGTGTACCGAGGTCCCTTTACCCTCTCTGCTCTCTGCCCATATTTTGCCGTGATGGGCTTCAATCATTTCCCGGGCAATAGCGAGGCCAAGACCGGTGCCGCCCATTTCTCTGGCTCGTGATTTATCTACACGGTAAAATCGATCAAAGATTTTATCGACTGTATCTGCCGGCATTCCGATACCTTGGTCGGTCACACTCACTCGCAGCTGTTTTCTCGTAGAGTACGCATCAAAGCGAATTGTACCGCCTTCAGGCGAATATTTCACAGCGTTGGAAATAACGTTATCCAACACTTGTGTTAATTTGTCTTTGTCCATCCAGACGTACATATTTTTCTTAGGAAGGTTCCTTTCGAATGTCAAATTCTCATCTTTATTCATCTCGAATCGATCAATGATCTGACTAAAAAAGCCGACAAATTCGACTCGATCCTTCATCAAAGTGGTTTCCTTATGGTCCATCTTCGTTAATTGCAGCAAATCATTGACTAAGCGAATCATACGGTCGGTTTCGTTTTGGGTAACGTCAAGGAACCTTGGAGCAATCTCCGGATCCTGCCATGCTCCATCATATAATGCCTCAATGTAGCTCCGCATCGTCGTCAGCGGTGTACGCAACTCGTGGGAAACATTAGACACGAATTCCCGGCGTTCCTGCTCTACCTTCTCCTGTTCGGTAACGTCACTAATCACCGAAATAAACCCATCCATTTCTTCATTCTCGTCCTCAACAGCCGAGAAATTCGCTTTAATTAGTAAGTGTTTGTCTTCACTGCTGAGGTCAATGATCATCGATCCTGCTTCTTCCACTTCCGAGATATCCTCCATTTGATCACTCAGATCGAGTACATCAATTAAAGACTGGCCCTGGACTTCTTCAAACGTCTGACCGATCAGCCTCGAGGCTGGAGCATTCATTAAAATAATCGCTCCTATTCGGTCTGTCGCAATGACACCATCCGACATATTCGACAAAACGGAACTTAATTTCCGACGCTCCCCTTCCGTTGTCGCCTGGGCTAACTTCAGCTTATCGTTCAGGTCGTTAAACGTAAGACCAAGCTGTCCAATTTCGTCATTACCTTTCACATCCACTTTTTGAGAGAAATCACCGGTAGCCATAATCTGAGCCTGCTTTTTCATCTCAGTTAAGGGCTTGGTAATCGTTCGGGCCACCAGGATGCCTAGCAGAGCCGTCACCGTTATAGCAAGAAGGGTTCCTTTGGCAAATATACTGTTAATGGACTGCATTTGCTCGTAGATGCTATTCATGCGAGCTTGATAATGGAGTACCCCTACAATTTCCCCGGCTTCATTTGTAATGGGTTTTTCTCCTACATACAAGCGGTTGTTTGTCCCCTCCTCCTGTACGGTCCGCGGATCTGTGTCCCCCAGAATAAACACTTTGGTGATCCTTGAATCTGTTACTTTTTTCCCGACGTTTTCTCGTTCATCACTGTCGCTGTCGAACGAGGCAATAATATTCGGTCCTGACTTTTCAATCACTTGTAATTTTTTGATATCGGAACCATTGAATTCATTGATCAGCCCCTCTACATCGGCCTGTAAAGTGGGATCACCTTCGCTTCTTTCTGCCTCAAACGCATTTTGGAGACTATACGTGAGTGTATTTAAGCGGTCTTCAATCGAATTTGTGAAGTTTTCTGTCAGATTAGTATCCAGCCTATCAACAAAATAGGCACCAATTACTTGGATGCCTAATAGTAGAAGCAGAATATAAACGAGAATCAGCTTCAGTCTGACGGACTGAAAAAAACCTACTTTCTTCATGAAAACATTACTCCTGCTCTGGATTTCTTAAATAATAACCAACTCCGCGTCTGGTAACGATCCAGACAGGATTACTTGGATTTTCTTCGATCTTCTCGCGCAGTCGTCGCACGGTAACGTCTACGGTTCTTACGTCTCCATAATAGTCGTAGCCCCAGACGGTCTCCAGCAAATGCTCACGCGTCATTACCTGTCCGATATGACGGGCTAAGTAATGTAGTAATTCAAATTCACGGTGCGTCAGTTCAATGTAAGAGCCGTCCCGCGTTACTGTATAAGCATCTGGATGAATGGATAATCTTCCTATCGTTATGTCTTTAGGCTGCTGGGAGCTGTCTTCCGGCTCCTGCTGCTGACGACGCAAGTTAGCTTTTACTCTGGCAATCAGCTCGCGATTACTGAATGGTTTGGTCACGTAATCGTCGGCACCCATTTCAAGTCCTAATACTTTATCTATTTCAGCGTCTTTAGCTGTCAGCATAATAATCGGCATATTATGATTTTTACGTACTTCACGACAGACTTCGTTTCCGTCTTTATTCGGAAGCATAATATCTAATAAGATTAAGTCAGGATCTTCTTCGTCTGCTTTTTGAATGGCTTCATCACCATCATAAGCACACACAACTTCATATCCTTCTTTCTCCAAATTGAATTTTAATATATCTGCAATCGGCTTTTCATCGTCTACAACTAAGATCTTCAGTGCCATACACCGTCACATCCCTTTCCTCGACTTCTATATACCTTCTATCATTTTAACTTATTTATGGAAAAATGTCTTTTTCTAATAAAAAGTTATGGCAAATGCATTCAGAAAAAATAAATTATTTCTACAGAAAAACCGCTATGGCAACGATCCATAGCGGTTTCTAACTAAAATATTCGATTAAATATTCTTGTTGATTTTTCAAAAAAGCTTACTGCACAATAGAGCCGGATTATGAAGACTCAGTTTCGAGATAAACGTGGTCCGTTACTTAAAAGGTAGAAGGTTGGCGGGGAAATAACGGACCCTGCCAGAAGAGAGAATGCTCTCCTTTTTAACTGGTATTAAATGCTTCTGGCTATTACACATCGTTATAGCATGAAAAATCCTCATGTCCCCATGATCTTTTAGTTCATCAAGAAGATATCTTAAGTGGTTTCGAGTTGCTGATTTGGCAAAGTCCGGAGGGGGACGATGTAGACTCCTGCGGGATGAACATGATCGGTGAGATCCCGCAGGGCTGTTAAGCCCGAGGAAGCTCAGCACATGCCCGCGGAAAGCGAAATCTTCCCCCGCAGGACCTTCCGCTCCACCAATATTTCGAAATCAAGTCTTCCAGTATCGGGAGCTTTTCTTTAATATCCCCACAAAAATATAAAAGCGATCATTAGAAAAAGGAGGCTGGATTTTCGAGATTTCCATTTTTGTGAATCTCAAAATGCAGATGGATACCTGTAGAGTTGCCAGTCGTCCCCATCATGCCAAGTTTATTTCCTTTTCGGACGGTTTCTCCAGCCTCCACATCAATCGTATCGAGATGAGCATAAATCGTTTGATATCCGTTATTATGATCGATCACTACTTTATTACCAAATCCAGACTGATATTCAGCCGTAACGACTTCTCCGTTATCAGCAGCCTTGATCGTCCGATCATCCACTCCCGCAATATCAATCCCTTTATGATACCTTCCCCATCTTTCACCCACATGGCTGGTAATCGTTCCGCCGACTGCAGGCCAGGCGAAAGTACCAGTGCCGCGAGAAGGGATCGTTTTCGTCCCTTTAAGTATGACTTCCTCAACAGGCTCTTCCACCACTTCTTCTTTTACGGTTTCTTTCGTCTCCACGGTGCCATTCTTTTTGGTAATCAATGTATGAATTTCTTTTGTTCCTTCGCTGCCTTCTTGTTCCGTTTCCGTCTCCCCTTTTAATAAATCGTTGGTCTTTACAACCTTTCGGGAGGGTTCAATGGTTTCTTCCTGAACCTCTTTTTCTTTAACCACTACTTCGGTCAGGGGTTCGGCAGGTCCCTGTCCAACCGGTACATTTCCCACTTGGACTTCATTACGAGCTTCCACAACAGCCCCTTCTTTCGCCTTTTGCACGGCTTGTGAAACAGAAGAGAGTTGGGAAGGGTGTACCTTCGAGCTCTCTCCTTTAATGTCATGGCTTAGCTCAACCGACATGACTGTGGGCCCCTCTTCATCATTCTCTATATGTTTACCTTTGGTATCTTTGGTTTCTAATTGAGCAAGAGCTTCTTCTTCCACATAACTTTCTTTTAACCTTTGCTTAACTTCCTCTACTTCCGCATCGGGAGATAGATGAGCGACCGTGCGATCATCGATGGTTACTTTAACGGATTCACCGTAAATAGAAGTCGATTTATCTAATTGCTCCAGGACCTTAGCTTTATTGGTATCAGCAGATAGATTTGTTTCTGGTTTAAATGTAATATCCTCATCCAATTTAAGATTCTGTCCGTTGTACGTGGTTTCTGCTCTATGGATACGATCTTCAATAAACGATTGTATGTCTTCCTTTTTTTCTACGGTCCCGATCGCTTCTTCATCTACGTACACCTTATACACCGTATTCAGGTTCTTCTCTGCATAAGCAGTCCCCGCAGTTAAGCTTAATACCAGTACTCCTGTAAAAGCGGCCTTTTTCATAATCGCCTTTCTATCTTTCTTCATTTCTTTTCCCCCTGCGAATCTATTTATCTATTTTTTATTATTATTAGTTATATTTTCACTTAATAAACCTATCATATGAAAATTATTAATAAAATAGGGGAGAAAAAATGTAATATTAATATCATATACTTACCAAAACAAGGTATTAATGCTAATATTTTCGCCTTTAACATGCCCGAAAACACTATAAAATATACAACTATTCTGGTATTTTTCTTTAACTATATGAAAAAATTAGTAATATAAGAAAGAATTGAATAATTTGATTCTACAAAAAAAGCCTGCGAGTTTATCGCAGACTTTTACAGAGAGTGGCTCGGGACGGAATCGAACCGCCGACACACGGATTTTCAGTCCGTTGCTCTACCGACTGAGCTACCGAGCCGTAATATAAAGTTTTCTTCTTTGTTCACTCAACCCAGCTAATTTTCGACATTTACACTAGCGACTGAACCACAGTTTTCCTTATTCATTCGCAGTTGAACGATTTTCAGCACGTTCATTAAGTAAAAAAGCATTTATTTGTCAAAAACTATTCACGTTCATTCGTTAAATTTCTAACGATCCACGTGTTATAATAGCAATGGCGGTCCGGACGGGACTCGAACCCGCGACCTCCTGCGTGACAGGCAGGCATTCTAACCAACTGAACTACCGGACCATGATGGCTTTCTTACTGCGACGTTTAACATCATATCACATGCATATACCGGGCGCAATACTATTTTTTCTTACGGGCTGAATTTTGCTTTTCATATCACCCACGGGAATACACATATACTTTTATAAAACTACTTTATAGGAAGGAGGGATCCCTTGAAGAAAATTCTACGCTCTATTTCTTTTGTACTTATAATTTTAATAATTGGACTGCTCGGCTACTTAAAAATGAACCCGCCCCTCACGCAGGGTTCGATTGGAACGACTAGCGACAAGTTATCGGTGATTGTCGCCCTTGGAAACAAGAATCTATTAGGAGACATCCATATTACCGATGTTTCGATCAATGCAAATGAAGCTCCCTCAAAAGTTCGCATGCAGGTCAGTAACTCTACTAAAGGATTTATTATTACAGATACCTATCAGCCTTATGAAGAAGAATACGGAATGCAAGACTACGAGACGATTACACTCGAACCCAAAAGTGCTCCGATTCCATTCTCCAAGCAGGCAAAAGCTGATTCTGAAACCCCTGAAAGGATCTATGGTTTGAGCATAACAGAGAATACTCCTATTGAACGGATTAACGTGACCTATCGTTACCTGGGGCTTTCATTTGTGAAAACAATAAATGTGTAAAAAAACAGACCAACGCTAGCGGCTGGTCTGTTTTTTTATTGATTCCTCGAATCGTAGTTGTTCATCATATCTAATAGTCCATAGGGGTCAGCGGAATCTACAATGATGCTCCGATTCGTTTCAGGGACAAATCCTGCCTCAATGGCATGCTCAATTAATCGTTTCAAAGGCGTATAATACCCCTCAATATTAAATAAAGCCACAGGCTTCTGGTGCAGTCCTATCTGAGCCCAGCTCACGGTCTCAAACAGCTCTTCAAATGTTCCAAATCCACCAGGGAGGGCGATGTAACCATCAGCAAGTTCGCTCATCTTCGCTTTTCGTTCATGCATCGTATTCACTTCAATAAAGTCGCTGAGTTCCGTGTGGGCAATTTCACGGTCAAATAACTCAGTAGGCATGACTCCTGTTACCTTTCCTCCCTGCTCGAGTATGCTGTCTGCAAGCACCCCCATTAAACCGCTTTTAGCTCCGCCATATACCAGCTCAATATTTTTTTCAGCAAATGCTTTCCCGAGTTTCTTGGCTCCTTCGGCATACGCTGGATTGTGACCCGCACTTGAGCCCGCAAATACACATATTTGTTTCACGTGAAACACTCTCCTTCTCTTCTTATCCTAAGCAAAATACGCCTGACTTAGCCAAGTCAGGCGTTATAACTTAATTTATTCGCTGTAAACACTTCGTACAATATTGGTCTGGTTACGATCCGGTCCTACAGAAAATACGGAAAGCGGGATGCCCGTCAGCTGTGAAACCCGTTCGATGTAATTGCGTGCATTAACCGGAAGATCACTCAATGTTTTGGCACCGGTAATATCTTCTGTCCAGCCCGGCATTTCTTCATACACCGGTTCACATTCAGCCAGCACTTTCAAACTAGCCGGAAATTCTTCCATAATTTCACCTTTGTATTTATAAGCCGTACAAATTTTCAACGTCTCAATTCCTGTTAATACGTCCACAGAATTAAGAGAAAGGTCTGTAATTCCGCTCACGCGGCGGGCGTGGCGGACTACTACACTGTCAAACCAGCCGACACGGCGGGGTCTTCCTGTCGTAGTGCCGTATTCTTTCCCTTCTTCACGAATCTGGTCACCAATTTCATTATCCAGTTCGGTTGGAAAAGGACCGTCTCCTACACGTGTCGTATACGCTTTAGACACACCAACCACATGCTTAATTTTAGACGGGCCGACACCGGAACCAATGGTCACTCCGCCGGCAATTGGGTTGGAAGAGGTAACGAAAGGATAGGTACCCTGGTCAATATCAAGCATAACCCCTTGAGCGCCTTCGAATAGCACACGGCGTCCTTCGTCCAGGTTGTTATTCAAAACAACGGAGGTATCGCAGACATATTCTGCAATTTGCTGGCCATAATCGTAGTATTCTTCGAGAATATCCTCGACAGTGAACGGTTTAGTTTCATAAACTTTTTCAAACAAACGATTTTTCTCTTCCAGATTCTGTTCCAGCTTTTCCTGAAAGCTTTCTTTATCCATCAGATCAGCTATACGTATGCCCATACGTGCGGCTTTGTCCATATAGGCTGGCCCGATTCCTTTTTTCGTGGTACCAATTTTATTCGCACCCTTTTGCTCTTCCTGCAGAGCATCAAGCTCCAAGTGGTAAGGAAGGATGACGTGAGCACGGTTGCTGATTCGAAGGTTCTCTGTAGATACTCCTTTATCATGTAAGTATTTCAGTTCCTCGAGCAACGCTTTAGGATCAATGACCATGCCATTTCCAAGTACACACGTTTTATCATTAAAAAAGATTCCAGAAGGTATTAAATGCAATTTATAAGTAACGCCATCAAATTTAATCGTATGGCCCGCGTTGTTTCCACCTTGATAACGTGCAACAACCTCGGCATTTTGTGATAGAAAATCGGTAATCTTGCCTTTTCCTTCGTCTCCCCATTGGGTTCCGACTACAACTACTGACGACATAAGGCACCTCCGCCAAAAATTTGTTTTATATTATTTCCACCGTCAGTTTACCAATGATATCCTTGCAAGTCAACGCAATTTCCGAACAATAAGTCAAATATTACAATTAATAGTTCGGTTATCACACATCGCATTTCATTATAATTGCTTACATTTACTTATATAGATTGAAATATTATCCTCACTGACTTATGATGACTTATATAATGAATGCAGGGAGGGAGGGAATCGATGTATCAAGAAGAACGATTGGTTGAAATCGTGGATTACATAAACGAACACCGTCGGATCTCCGTGGATCAAATCTGTGAACTATTTCATGTTTCCAGAGACACCGCAAGACGAGACCTTGTAAAATTAGAAAATAAAAGAGCGATTGTCCGAACCAGAGGGGGAGCGATCTCCCCTGAAACCGACCCAGAGATCAGAAATTATCGTCATCGTCTTCACACCGTATCGGCTGAAAAAAGAGAAATTGGAAAGCGTGCCGCTGCTCTCCTGCAAGAAGGTGAAACCGTCATTCTTGATACTTCGACAACTGTTCAGGCCTGTGCGGATCAAATAGAAGACACAGAGATCACAGTGATCACGAACTCCATCCACCAGGCTGAAATTCTATCAAATAAAGATCATGTTAGAATTCATCTTCTTGGCGGACAACTGCATAAAGAACACGGTTTTCTGTATGGAACCTCTACCATCGACAAACTGAACCAATATCATGTAAATAAAGCCTTTATAGGTGTGGTAGGGGTCTCAGAGCAAGGGTTAACCATCGGTCATGAAGAAGATGGCATGGTTAAGCGCAAGATGATGGAACAAGCCAAGCGGGTGATTGTACTTGCTGACCACACTAAGATCGGAGTCACGGAATTCTTCCAGTTCGCCACCTTAGGAGATATTGATGTCATTATTACGGATCGCATGCCGGACCGTAAATTTCAGGAGCTGCTTGAAATCAATCAAGTGGACTTACTTGTAACAGAGGAGGAGAAAGACATATGGAGTTAATTGCGATTGATTTAGACGGAACCCTTTTAAACAGCAGCCACACAATTAGCCAGGAGAATATAGATGCTATAAAGCATGCCCAGCAAAAAGGGGTAGAAGTAGTGGTCGCTACCGGACGAGCGGAATTCGATGTTCGACAAGTATTCGCCCATACAGGTCTCGCCACCTGGGTCATTGGTGCAAATGGAGCTACCATTCACCGGCCGAACGGCACCCTGTTCAATTCCGTACCTATTGAAGAAAAAGATGCAGAAACCATTTTAAAGTGGCTGGAACAAGAAAAATTTTATTATGAAGTATTCAGTGATTCTTCCATATTAACCCCTCAAAATGGTCGCCATCTATTACAAATAGAAATGGATCGTATCAAGAGTTCTAATCCTGATGCTGATTTAGAAGAGCTGGAACAAGCACTGGAGAAACAATTCAGTCAGACCGGTTTTTATCATATCGATTCCTATAAAGATATTACGGAGTCGGGATCCCCCATCTATAATATACTCGCCTTCTCATTTGAACAGGAAAAGCTGGACAAAGGCTGGCGCACGTTTGAATCAAATCCCGATCTTACTCTTGTCAGTTCAGCCAATCATAACTTTGAATTCGAGCATAAAGATGCTTCCAAAGGCCTCGCACTCCAAAAGCTGGCTGACCATTTAGGTATTCCCATCAGCGAAACCGCCGCTATCGGAGACAGTCCGAATGACCTTTCCATGCTTCATACGGCCGGCCATAGTGCAGCCATGGAAAATGCGAAAGATATAGTAAAAGAAGCCAGTGATTTTACAACCTCCCATAATGACCAACACGGAGTAGCCGAAGCCATCTATCATTGGCTGAGCTAAAGATTCCCAATATATGGATGACCTGAGGTGACAATATTATCCATAAATAAATATGGATAGACAGAAAACACCCCCGGCATGAACTGTTGATCAGCTTATGCCGGGGGTGTTTATGCCTCCTATGATTAGGCCGGAGGAATGTCCGCTTCACTATAGCGATGGTCCAAATCTACGAACTTGTTATACTCCTTCACAAAGGCAAGTTCGACGTTACCAACAGGGCCATTCCTTTGTTTGGATATAATAATTTCGATAATGTTCTGGTTCTCAGATTCCTGATCGTAATAATCATCACGATATAAGAAACCCACAATATCGGCATCCTGCTCGATTGAGCCTGATTCACGCAAGTCAGACATCATTGGACGCTTGTCCTGTCGGGATTCAACGCCACGTGAAAGCTGAGATAAGGCAATAAGAGGAACGTTAAGCTCACGCGCAAGCCCCTTCAAGGAACGTGAAATCTCCGAAACTTCCTGCTGTCGGTTTTCCTTGGAATTGGCGCTTCCCTGAATTAACTGAAGATAATCGATCAGGATCATACCAAGACCGTGTTCTTGCTTTAATCTACGACATTTGGAGCGAATTTCACTCACACGGATACCCGGTGTATCATCAATATAAATTCCGGCATTCGATAAACTCCCCATAGCCATGGTCAGCTTATTCCAGTCTTCCGCTTCCATATGACCCGTACGAAGCCGCTGAGCATCAATGTTTCCTTCTGCACACAGCATACGGGAAACGAGCTGATCTGCGCCCATCTCCAGACTGAAAATAGCAACATTCTCTTCTGTATGAACAGCCACATTCTGCGCAATATTCAAAGCAAAGGCGGTCTTACCCATGGAAGGACGGGCGGCGATGATAATCAAATCATTTCGCTGAAAACCGGAAGTAATATTGTCCAGGTCACGATAGCCCGTCGGAATTCCAGTTACCCCGCCTTCCTGATTGTGAAGCTGTTCGATATTATCATACACATCTATTAATACGTCTTTAATACTCTTAAAAGCACTGGAATTTTTCCTCTGGGACACTTCCAGAATGTCTTTTTCAGCCGAGTTCAGGACATCCTCTAAATCTTCTTCTTCCGAATAACCGGTCGTGACGATGTTCGTGGCTGTCCTGATTAAACTTCTTAACGTAGATTTCTCGCTGACAATCTTCGTATAGTACGTAATATTGGCTGCCGTGGGTACAGAATTAGCCACATCAGTGAGGTAGGAAACCCCTCCCACTTCTTCTAAGACTTTGTTATTGGATAAAGCTGAAGTTACCGTCACCAGATCAATCGGTTCGCCTTTATCAGCGAGCGTCATCATCACTTCAAAAATCCGTTGATGGCTGGCACGGTAAAAGTCTTCGGGCAGCAAATATTCTGAGGCAGTGGACATGGCTTCAGGCTCTAAAAAGACCGCACCCAGTACCGCCTGTTCAGCTTCAATATTATGGGGCGGCGTGCGATCATTCCATACTTCACTCACTAGCTGTTCCTCCTCTGGTTCAAACAAAATATAAGCACCCGAAACCTTTACTGCTTCACACATTTGTGCTGAGGGTTCAAAGGCCAGGTGCTCATAATAGATGCTTCATAAACGAAAGTTCAAGTCCAAGTCAGGTCGTTTATTTTTCTTCGATGTGAACACGGATCGTACCAGTGACTTCAGGGTGAAGTTTTACCGGCACATTCGTGTAACCAAGGTTACGGATAGGATCATCCAGTTCGATTTTTCGTTTGTCGATTTTAATATTATGAGCTTTCTTCAATTCTTCAGCAATCTGCTTGCTTGTAATGGAACCGAACAGACGACCATTATCGCCGGACTTAGCTGTTAAATTAACTTCCATATCTTTTAAGGTTTCTTTCAGCTTTTCTGCTTCATCGATTTCAGCCTGAGCTTTCTGCTCCTGCTTCGCATCGATCGCTTTTTGAGCCTGGACATTTCCTTTAGTAGCTTCGACCGCTAAGTTATTTTTAAGAAGATAGTTGCGGGCATAGCCATCAGATACGTCCTTGATTTCGCCTTTTTTCCCTTTTCCTTTAACATCTTGATTAAAAATTACCTTCATTCTGTGTCTCCCCCTTCAAAATATTCGTCAATTATATCTTGCAATAATGCTTTCGCATCTTCAATCGTTGTGTCTTCAAGCTGGGTAGCAGCATTGGTTAAATGACCGCCCCCATTCATTCGTTCCATAATAACCTGAACATTAATATCGCCTAGAGAACGGGCACTAATGCCAATACGTTTATCTTTACGCTCTGATATAACGAAGGATGAGGCCACACCACTCATGGTGAGAAGAGTATCGGCAGCTTGCGCAATAATGACGGGGCCATAGGTTTCCCCTTTATTACCGGTTGATATGGCTACTCCATCACGGTACACTTCCGCTCGCTCAATTAATTTACTTCTTCGGATATAAACGTCCAGGTCTTCTTTCATAAACTTCTGCACCTGAACCGTGTCGGCTCCTTTTGAACGCAGATACGAAGCAGCATCAAACGTTCGTGATCCGGTCCGGAGCGTGAAACTCTTGGTATCGACAATAATTCCCGCCAACAGAGCCGTGGATTCAAGCATTGAAAGCTTGAGTTTCTTAGGCTGGTATTCTAGCAATTCCGTCACTAGTTCCGCTGTCGAGGAAGCATACGGCTCCATATAGACAAGCGTAGGATCAGAGATGAATTCTTCTGCCCGGCGGTGGTGGTCAATCACAACCACGTGCTCCGTTTTTGATAATAATTTCTCTTCCATAACTAAGGAAGGCTTATGCGTATCTACCACTACGAGCAAGGTGTCATTTGTCACCATTTCCAGGGCATCTTCCGGCGCGATAAAGTATTGCCACAACTCTTCATCCTGTTCAATTTCTTCGATCATGCGCTGAACACCGGTATCAATATCATCCGGATCGAGGACAATCGCTGCTTTTTTATCGTTGGCCTGAGCAATTTTCAAGATTCCGATAGAAGCCCCTACCGAGTCCATATCCGGTGATTTGTGCCCCATAATCAGAACTTTTTCACTTTCCTGGACGAGTTCTTTCATGGCGTGGGAAATAACACGGGCTCGAACGCGCGTCCTTTTTTCCATAGGATTCGTCTTACCGCCATAGAACCGTACTTTTCCTGTATCATCCTTGATCGCGACCTGATCACCGCCACGGCCGAGAGCAAGGTCCAGGCTGGACTGAGACAGTTCTCCCAGTTCAGGCAGACTGATCGGACCAACACCAATACCGAAACTCAGCGTAAGAGGCACATTCTGGTCTGTAATCAGTTCCCGGACATCATCAAGTATTTCGAACTTGGCTTTTTCTAATTTCTTCAGGATTTCCTGGTTCATTACAGCCACAAAACGTTCTTGAGAGGTCCGCTTCAAATAGATGCCATAATCCCCAGCCCACCTATTTAAAATAGAAGTTACCTGGGAGTTGATATGACTCTTGGCCGTATCATCCATTCCCTGCGTAATTTCTTCATAATTATCCAGGAAGATAATAGCCAGAACGGTTTGTTCGTTTTTATAGAGATTATGAATCTCTGTTTGTTTCGTACGATCAAATAAATAAAGCAGTCGTTCATCTTTTTTAATAATCGTCTGAAGTTTATAATCACCCACAGTAATCCAAACTTCACTCTCATCTTCTTTTATAGGAGCTATCAACTGATCAGATAATTGCTTAAGAGATTTACCTACGATGGTGTCATCCTTAGAAAACCGATTCATATAAGGGTTAGCCCATTCAATTTTATAGTTTTCACTAAATAAAATAATACCGATAGGCATCTCAAGCAGCGCCTCTTCTCCTACTTTCTTCACTCGATAGGAAAGAGTCGAAATATATTCTTCCGTTTCGTTAATCATGTTCTGCTCAGTTCGGACACTGTAGAAGATCGAGGCTGCTAAGAACAGCGTCATCATCATCCCAAGCGTCCACTGATAATACCAAATAAATGCAAGCAGGACTAAGGAAATCACATAAATGATCCATAAGTGTCCGCTCATTGTTGGCTTTTTAAAAAAGTTAGGCATTCCATTCAGCTCCTACCATCATATACGAGCTCGTCATTTCTTTCTTTGTATCCGTTCTCTCAAGGAAAATCCTATATCAATTATACCTAAGATTCGCACAAGATACAGTAGTATTTGTGGAAGTAAAAGGCAAATAACTACAATTACCGCCGGTATGGTCTTTGACCACTTCTTTACTTCTGCATAGTAAAAGATAAAAGAGAACCCTTGCAGTACTAGAAGGCCGCCAGCTAACGTGAATACGTTGATCGCTCCTAAATAGAGCATTCCTTCTTCTTCCGTAGGAATATACGTCAAAATCAATGCAAAAAAGTAATACCACAAAACCGCGGTCGGCAGCTTGAACTCTTTAAAAGGTGGAAAGCGGAATTGCTTTTGCTCCACTCGATTAATCACCTTATACGCAAGCCACTGACTGACAAAAGCAAACACAATCCCTGTCATAACAAGGATGCTCGGAATAATATCCGGTAAAAATTCAACCAGCTCTTCTACCGCTCCTAATTGCTCCTCCGTATTCTCGCCTCCGAGCATATTAGAGAGCATATTATCTGTTCTGGCCAGAGCATCATTCAGACTGTTTCTGATCTGCTCCCCCCAGTTCACACCGAACAATAACTGAGAAGCCAGATAAATACCGGCTGTGCCGATACTGAAGCCGACTGACCCGGCAGCCCATGCCTCCAAGGAAGATTGTTTATTATGCAGAGCTCCGCCTAAGAAGACTCCACCCACCCCAGCTAATAAAGTGAACATCGAAAAAACCGGACCAAATAGCAGGGTAAACAATAAGGCAGCTATGAACATTAAAGCTCCTGATTTCCAATTATGCCGATAGCTGTAAAATATGAAAGGAACGGGAAGCGTAAATAACAGGACAGGTCCAAGCCAGATTGGCATGAAAATAATTACCAATAACAATAGCAGATAAACGCCTGTCATTAAAGCCCCTTCCGTAATTCTTTTTGTGTCATTCATTTCCAGAAACACCTCTATTTCTATCTTCCATCTACTAGCTTATCTATTTTAACATATATCGTTTTTCCTATTCTTCTCATACTTCTTATAGAAAGTGACGATTTTGGTAGAATAGCTTATTCTCTGATATGATTAAATGTAATATTGCGAATTTTAAGGAGGATGATCATGCGGACCGACTATCATGTACACATGGCTGAAACCGGCAACCTGGAGGTCGATTATTTAAAAACTTACATTGAAAAAGCAAAAGAAGAAGGAATACAGGAATTAGGCATCTCCGAACATGCCTACTTTTTTCAAGAAACAAGACCTATTCTGTCTAATCCATGGGTAGAAAACCGCAGAACACTCGATTTCAGTACTTATCAGAGTATGTTTGATGAGGCCGAAAAGCAAGGGCTGACGATCAAAATGGGCATCGAAATGGATTACATGCCTGGAAAAGAAAAAGAAATGGAAGCTTTTATTTCTGAGCACCCTTTTGACTACGTCATCGGTTCTGTACACTGGATTGATGAGTGGGGGATTGACCTTGCTACTTTCCGGGAGGAATACGAAAAACGGGATCTGTATGAAGTCTACCGCCAGTACTTCGACCGCGTCGTGACGCTTGCGGAATCCGGACTATTCGATTTTGTCGGTCATATTGATGTGATTAAAGTGTTTGGTTACCGTCCTGACGATCAGGAATTCCTGCGTGAACAGTATAAACGAGCAGCTGAAGCACTGGCTTCTACAGGTACATGCATTGAAATTAGTACAGCCGGGCTCAGAAAGCCGGTCGGGGAAATGTATCCGGATCCTGAACTGCTGCAAATTTGTAAAGATGCGGGTGTTGGAATCGTTCTCTGTTCCGATGCTCACAAACCGGACCATGTGGGTCACCGGTATGAAGAGGCAGTTGAGTTGGCTAAGTCGGCTGGATATGAGGAAGTCCATGTGTTTACGAACCGCGAGGCCTCCGTCCATCCTCTCAAATAAATAGGAATACAAAAAGGAGCCGGAGAACCGGCTCTTTTTTAGCAGGATTTATTGCCTTATTAACCACTGGTTAATATCGATGTTGTTTCTTTCAGATACGCTCCCGTTTGTGGAAGACTCAGTTTCGAGACATTGGAGGGGCGGAAGGTCCGGAGGGGGACGATTTCGCGTTCCGCGGGAATGCGCGGAGCCTCCTCAGGCTTCGCCTTCCGTGGTCTCCCCTGTCATTTTCATCCCGCAGGAGTCTACATCGTCCCCCTCCAGACCTTGCGATATATAGAGCTCGAAATCATGTTTGAAAAACTCTGGTTTATGATGGAGAGACATTTTTAACAACGAGCTTATCCAGTTGGATGAATCCCGTTGTATAGGCATTTGAGGATCAAGCTCCCCTTTTCGCCTATAGAAGGGTCCGTTCACTCTTCAATCATAGGGTTGCGAAGGAAACAAGGAGACTCCCGCGGGAGAAGGAGCTAGGCGAGACCCCACAGGGAGTGTCAACGACCGAGGAGGCTTGCCAGTTCCCCCGCAGGAAAGCGAGTTGTTTCTGTAGCCACCCTTATCTATTTTTGGCAACGGACCCAAGATATCTCTAAACTGAGTCGTCAACTAAACGGCCCGTTAGTTTAATAAGACTATTATGGAAATCACCCATCATAATTAAATGAGTCTATGAAAAAGCAGACTTCCTTCGTCAGGAAGTCTGCTTTCTTAGTTGTATAAATCGTCCTATTAATAACTGATAGGAGCTCCTGGTCCTACTGGAATACCGAGCAGTACCCAAACCAGCAGCATAACCAGCCAGGCTAATAGAAATGCGACGGAGTAAGGAATCATCATGGAAATTAACGTTCCAATACCAAGCTTCTTATCATAACGCTGGGCAAAGGCGATGATTACCGGGAAATAAAGAAGCAGCGGCGTAATCATGTTCGTCACCGAGTCGGCAATGCGGTACAGCAAAGTTGTAAACTCGGGAGAATAGCCAAGGTTCATCATAATCGGAACAAATACCGGGGCTAAGATGGTCCACTTGGCCGAAGAACTTCCAATAAAGAAGTTCACAACCATAGTCAGACCCAGGAACGTCAGGATGAGACCGATTCCGTCGAATCCAGTGGAATTTAAGAAATCCGCTCCTTTAAAAGCGATCACAGTTCCAAGGTTGGTTTCACGGAAATAAGCAATAAATTGACCGGCCGTGAAAGCCAGGGCAATATATCCACTCATACTGGCCATTGTTTTTCCTAACAGCTTCGTAAGATCCTTATCATTCTGAATTTCTTTTACTACAATTCCATAAATCAGACCTGGTACAAGGAATAATATGAAAATAACGAAAACCAGAGCATTAAAAAATGGTGAATCGATGTAAGCACCATCGCCGCGAAGCGGTCCGAACGACAGATAGACCATCAAGGCAAAAGTAATCAGGAACCCTAGACCTGCGAGGCGCATCCCCCTTTTTTCAAGAGAGGTAAGTTTCTCAATATCTCCATTTTCTCCGCCTTCATAGCGGCCTAGTCGAGGCTCGACAATCTTGTCTGTCACAAGCGTACCGACCACAGTCACTAAGAGAACAGAAACTGCTGCAAAGAAATAGTTCATCGTAACGGTAATCGTTTCCGCATAGGCAGGGTCAAGCGTGCGGGTTGCTTCAACGGTCAATTCCTGCAGTACAGCATCGGTTGAAGTGAGTGCCAGGTTGGCTCCAAATCCTCCCGATACACCAGCAAACGCAGCGGCCAGACCAGCCAATGGGTGGCGGCCTAATCCTAGAAAAAGCACGGCGCCAAGAGGTGGGAGGACCACATATCCGGCATTCACGGCGACACTGGACATGACACCGGCAAATACGAGCGCTGCCGTAAGCAAGCGATTAGGGAAAGAAAATACAATTCCTTTTAATGAAGAATTAATTAATCCGGTTTGTTCAGCCAATCCTATCCCAAGCATGGTAACAAGAACCGCTCCAAGCGGCGGGAATCCTATAAAGTTTTCAACGGCACTGTTAAAAATGTACTCCAGGCCGCTTAGGCTGAATAAATTTTTGACTTGAATGACTTCCTCTGTCGTAGGGTTCGTCACGGAAACAGAAGAAAATATACCCGATATAATAACTACAATAAGTGCTAATATTGCAAACAATAGAAGTGGAGACGGAAGCTTATTTCCGAGCCACTCAATGCCGTCTAATATTCGAAATAAAAATCTTCGAGGTGACGATGGGGTTGCTTTTTTCTCTGACATACACCAGACCTCCTTGTTAATGTTGATTATTTAGGTCGGAATTTAATTTAACAAGTCTTCCGTTGAAAGTCAAAGCATTGAAACTAATTTGTAAAAAGGATGTATATACAAGCGTTTTCAAGCGCCAAATGAAAAAAGCCCTGGAAGAAATTCTCCCAGGGCAGGCATTTTATAGTTTTTCAGCAAGCAGCCAGCCAGAGGTGCCGTTCAATCCACCACCAGGCCAAGTTGCAGCTCCTACCATATACAAGCGATCAATCGGTGTTTGATAGCGGGAATAACCTGGAGACGGACGGAATACGTAGTTTTGGAAGATGTGATGACTTCCGCTTACACTATCCCCTCCGACAAGATTAGGATTTTCTCCCTCAAGATCTGCGGGGGAAAGTACGGTTCTTTTTCGAATGGCGCGCTTACTATTATGGGTGTAGGCAGACAGTTTCTCTATAACCCGGTCCGCATAAGCCTCTTTTATGTTGGACCAGTCATCTGCTTCAATTTCATTCAGCGAATCTTTTTTCACGTGAGAAGGCAAGGCCCTCACTTGAATCCAGAGCGTTGATTTCCCTTCCGGAGAGCGGGTCTCGTCCATGACATCCGGCTGACCGACGATCAGCAGGGGACTGTCCGGGAGCTCTCCATTCATAGCCTGCGTATAAGTTCTTGCTAAGTCTTCCACATAAGGACCAATGTGGACGTAAGCAAATTCTGAGTATTTCTCTCCCGCTTTCCACTGAAGAGGCTCGTCCAGTGATAGATGAATCATCATCGTCGCCGGTCCATAGCGGTAATTTTCTGCTTGTTTTAGATAGTGATCCGGGATCTCGTTCACATTCAGCAGACGATTCACCATTTGGGTGGGCGTTACATTACCTATTACAGCTTTATCGGCTACTATTTCTTCTCCATCTTCCAGGACCACTCCATATGCCTGGCCGCTTTCGACAAGTACTCGCTCCACGGATGCTTCTGTCCTTATCTCACCCAGCCTAATTTCAAGCATTTTGACCATACTATCGATCATTTTCTGAATGCCGCCTTTGGAGAAAGTCATGCCATTCCGCTGATTTAAAATGGACTCGAGAAATGGAAAAACCGCTCCGTTGGATACATCAGGACCAAAATCTAAGTGAAGTCCCCACGGCGCCACCATTGCTTTCACTTTATCGTCTTCAAACCAGTGATCAACAAATTCACGGGGTGACTGCAGCAAGTGACTTCCAAGTTCCATCAATCCATTCAGTTTCAACTGCTTCATGGACTTTAACACATGCTTCCAGGCTTCATAGGAGGGAAGTTCCATCTGCATGAGAGGCATAAAATGCGGAGTGGTTTGATCATAATAATCGCTTAAATGTTTCCAGGCATACGTATCATCGGTCGAATGATAAGCCAGGCTTTTGAACATTTCCTTACGATTCTGGTAAGCTCCAATCCCTGTTTCATCTGGAAAAACGCTAGCGTAGGGCTTATCATTTACGACTGGTTCAAAACCAAAACGCTGCATTTCTTCTCCGTATTTCTGATAAAATTGCGATCCTAAAAATAAATTAATATTCATCGCATATAAATCATGAACATAGTCAGGCTCCGTTACTTCTCCAGACTTAGAAGCGCCCCCGGGTTTCGATGACTTTTCTAAGACCAGCACTTTCCACCCTTTTTCCGCCAGCTGGATGGCGGAGATTAGTCCATTATGTCCGGCTCCAATTACAACGGCATCATACTTTTTGGTCAATTCGTCTCCTCCTCTTCCTTATATGTAGAGAGTTCAGCTACTCTCCTGTTACCAAAAACAAGACGAATTAAACTTTTTCATGCTTCTATTGGACTAGGGGTCTGGTCTAATAAAGATCCTCTTAACTTTTTGAATTCATTCTTTGGGATAAGCTCCCGTTACTGGAAGACTCAGTTGCGAGACAATTGGGCCCGTTACTAGAATGGAGGAAAGGGTTGGTGTGGAAATAACTCGCTTTCCTATGGGGGAACGGGCCCTTGGGAAAGAGAGTATCCTTTCCTCCTTAACCTGCCAAAAATGCTTATATAACAGGATATCCCGCATCGTTCTAGGCTAAAAAATGTATCCTCGCCCACGTGATTATTTCTTCTCAAGCTGGTAAAGAATGAAGCTTTTTCGAGCTTCTGATTTGGCAAGGTCCGGAGGGGGATGATGAAGAATCCTGAGGGATAAACGTGATCGGTGAGACCCCGGAGAGCGTTAGCTCGAGGAAGCTCAGCACATGGGATGTTCGACTAAGGTCGCCACGTCCTGTGGCAACGTCGAACGATCCTGCGTCGTGCAGGGCCGAGGAAAGCAAGCCGTTCCCTGGATCCCCTTTCTCCACTCAATATCTTGAATCTACGTCCTCCACAAACCGGCCTTATGAACAACTCGCTTAGAAAGAGTACCAACACTTTTCATACCTTTTTTTAATAAAATAATTCCCGGAGAGCAGGTCCCCGGGAATAGATTCTACCTTATAGAGTTAAGCACTGAACTTTATTAATATCCGTAATTTCTGCCAGTCGATCCTGACACTCCGACTCCACTTCTTTGTCCACTGTCAGAACCATAACAGCATCTCCGCCCTGATTGGTTCTTCCTACCTGCATGGTAGCAATGTTCATATTGTGCTCGGACAAGAGACTACCTACACGTCCGATGGCACCAGGCTGGTCTCGGTGATGGATAACAATTAAGTTTCCATCTGGAACCACGTCAATGGAGTATTGATCCAGCTGGACAATACGAGCTCCAAGACCATTTAACAAAGTACCTGCAATGCTTCGTTTTTCCTGATCGGTTTCAATTTCTACCGTAAGCAGGTTCGTAAACCCTTTGGTTGATGTCGACTTCTGTTCATTGATTACGATCCCTTTATCAGAGGCAGTTTTAAAAGCATTTACGTCATTCACACGCTGTCCGATGTGTCTGCGTAAAATTCCTTTAATCGCGATTCTCGTAAGCGGGGTCGTATCAACATCCGTCAATTCCCCTGAATAATACACACTTACGCGCTCAAGCGTTCCTTCTACCACACGGGATAAGAAAGCTCCCAGGCGTTCAGACAGCTTGAAATATGGGGAGAGCTGCTCCATCATTTCTGAAGAAACGGAAGGCATGTTGACAGGGTTCCTCACAGTTCCGCCTCTCAAATGCTCCATGACGTCGTAACTCACATCGGTAGCCACATTTTCCTGAGCCTCTATCGTGCTCGCACCGAGGTGCGGGGTAGCGATGACTTCTGTAAGAGAAAGAAGCGGATGCTCAGTTGCCGGCTCTTCTTCAAACACGTCAAGCGCC
Source organism: Halobacillus sp. K22 (assembly GCF_052246795.1). NCBI lineage: Bacteria > Bacillati > Bacillota > Bacilli > Caryophanales > Bacillaceae > Halobacillus > Halobacillus sp. K22. Next base: position 87,521 of record NZ_JBQQCN010000012.1, read on the forward strand.
GCTCCGGCAATTTTTCCACTTTGAATAGCCTGATACAGAGCATCTTCATCAACAATTCCGCCGCGGGCACAGTTTAATATCCTGGCTCCAGGTTTCATGAGCTGGATAGCTTCACGATCAATTAAGTGTTTAGTTTCTTCCATTAAAGGTGTATGAACGGTTAGAAAGTCAGCCTGCTGCAGCACTTCCTGCAAAGTACCGTGGTCTACACCTGCTTTATCAGCTTTTTCCTGATTGAGAAATGGATCGTAAGCAATGACTTTCATTCTTTGTCCTTTAGCACGCTGAGCTACTTCTCGACCAATTCTGCCAAAGCCGACAACGCCGATCGTTTTATCTTTTAATTCAACGCCGACAAATTTCTTCCTATCCCAGCGTTTATTTTGTAATTGGTGGTAAGCCTGAGGGATATTGCGTGCAAGCGACATCAGCATGGCCATCGTATGTTCTGCTGTGGAAATGGTATTTCCATCAGGAGCATTAACAACCACTACCCCGTGTTCCGTTGCCGCATCCAGATCAATATTGTCCACGCCAACTCCAGCACGTCCAATCACCTGTAAGTTTTCGGCATGTTCAATCACTTCTCTGGTTACTTGCGTCTGGCTTCTGACAATAATAGCTTGAACAGACTTTACTGCCTCCAGAAGTTCTTCATGACTAAGAGAGGGGTCTGCAATGGCTTCTACATCCTCTGCATCCAGTAAAGGACGGATTCCTTCTTCACTTAAAGGGTCACAAATTAACACGCGGTACATTATTTTCCCTCCCTGGTGTGATTGAGATAAACTTCCTGTGCTGCTACAACTCCAGCCCCAGGTGTAAACTCATGATCTAATCGATTTAATATAACTTCCAGAATGCTTACATACTGAAGAACGTTGGCCGGACGGCAATATCCCATATGACCGATTCGGAAGATTTCACCTTTCATATGGTTCTGCCCGCCAGCTACCATAAGTCCGAATTCTTCATTCGCAAGCTTCCTGAATTGTTCAGCATCAAAAGTAGAAGGCTGAATAGAAGTAACAGTAGTAGAAGCACTCTCATCGTCCACTAATAATGGAAGATTAAGAGCTTTACAAGCCTCACGGGTCATATTTTTCATGAGTTGATGGCGCTCAAATACATGATCCAGACCTTCTTCTTCGATTAGATTTAAGACTTCCTCTAATCCGAATAGAAGAGATAAAGCCGGGGTAAAAGGAGTTTGACCATCGCTCAGCTTTTTCTTATATGTTCTTAGATCCAGATAAAAGCGTGGTCGGTCATTGGCATTAATTACCTCCCAGGCACGATCACTGACCGCTGCAAAAGCAAGACCTGGAGGGAGCATCATGGCTTTTTGAGATCCTGTCACTAAGAGATCGATTCCAGATTGATCCATCTCAATCTTAGCTCCTCCTATGGATGAAACCCCATCTACTAATACAAGAGCTTCACTGATCTCATTCACTTTCTCAGCCACTTTTTCGACTGGGTGCATAACTCCGGTAGAAGTTTCACAATGAGTCAGGAAGACTGCCTTCGTCTCAGGGTGAGCCTTTAGAGCTTCTTCCACTTGAGAAACTTGAACAGCATCTCCCCATTCCAGCTCAATCCGATGGACATTCAGTTCATAGGACTCACAGATTTGTGCAAAGCGCGCACCGAAAGAACCGGCAACCACAGCGATGACTTCATCCCCCGGCTTAGTCGTATTCACTACAGCTGATTCCAATGCAGACGTTCCACTTCCTGTTAGCAGAAGCACATCCTGAGAGGTACCAAAAATTGATTTCACGCGCGGAGTAATTCTGTTTATTAAATCTTTACATTTTTGTCCCCTATGACCAATCATTGGCTGGATCATAGCCCGATCGACACTTGGCGGAATCGGCGTCGGACCAGGGGTATGCAATAAATCCCATTCCCGGTTCATTTCTAGAACCACCCTTCTCATAAAATTCTATTCTCTTTTCCTATTATTAGTCGTTTGCTGATTAGAAAAAGAAATGATATTCCTTTATCCTATCAAAAGAATTAGTGTTGTCAATCTAATTTGAATTTTCAGTAATGATGCTTTTTCCTCAGTTTTTACAAAAAAATTACGTTGAAAAAATTCATAATTATCTGTATAATTCAAAAAGTACATATATTTGAAAAAATAGGGGGAGTTACACTTGAGAAAAAACCACAAAATCTGGTTGCTTTTCACACTTATGCTCATTTTTGTATTAGCAGCATGCAGCGGTGGAGGCGATGACAATTCATCAGAGTCTAGTGAAGGTGGAAATGACACAGAAGAAAGCTCAGAAGGTAATGCTTCAGGCGATCAAACCATAACCGTAACAGCAAAAAGTGAGATTCCAAGCATGGATCCTTCCTTAATTACAGATTCAGTCGGATTCCAATGGGCCGGCGAAACACTGGAGGGTCTTTACCGTCTAGATGAAAACAGTAACCTTACAGAAGGAATGGCTGAAGAAGGCACGGTAAGTGATGATGGCCTTACGTGGACATTTAAACTGCGTGATGCTAAGTGGTCCAACGGAGATGAAGTAACAGCCAATGATTTCGTCTATTCATGGAGACGAGCTGTTAACCCGGATACAGGTTCTGAATATGGACCGTACTTCCTTGGAGGCATCATTAAAAACGCTACTGCCGTCAGCAATGGCGAAGTGGAACCCGAAGAATTGGGTGTCAAAGCTGTAGATGATAAAACATTAGAAGTACAGCTTGAAAAACCTGTACCTTATTTCAAATCCATGACTGTATTTATTACATTTATGCCAATTAACCAAAGCTACGTAGAAGAAAAAGGCGAAGACTTCGCCACAGAAGCCGAACATACATTAGCCAACGGTCCATTCAAGATGACCGAGTGGAGTCACGGTGAAGGCTGGACAGTTGTGAAGAATGAAGATTACTGGGATGCTGAAACTGTTCAACTTGAAACCATAAACGCTAAAGTAATTAAAGAGGTTTCTACAGGGGTAAACCTTTATCAGTCTGGAGAAATCGATCAGACAGAACTTAATGCTGAATTTGTCGATCAGTATCGTAGTGACGAAGCTTTTGAAGTCGTGAAAAAACCATACTTGTACTTCTTTAAATTTAACCAGGAAGCCAATGAAGCCCTGGCAAATGTAGATGCACGTAAGGCAATTTCATTAGCGATTAACCGGGAAGATCTGGTAAATGAAATTTTAAATGATGGATCCGTTCCTGCAGAAGGATATGTGCCTTCTAATTTCGTATCTATGCCTAACAGCGATACAGGATACCGTGAGGCACAGGGCCCACTGGTAGAGACCAACAAAGAAAAAGCCAAAGAGCACTGGCAGAAAGCCCTTGAAGCTCTAGGTACAGATTCAGTTACCATTGAACTTCTTGGAGATGATACAGGAACCTCTAAGAAAACATTGGCTTATTACAAGAACCAGCTGGAAACCACACTTGATGGTTTAACCATTAATATAATGGAAGTACCATTTAAAGAACGTGTACGTCGTGATAGTGCTTCTGAATTCGAAATGGAAGCTGCGACCTGGGCACCTGACTATGTAGACCCGAACACTTACTTGAACATGTATGTGACCGACGGGCAGAACAATAATATGAACTATTCAAGTGAAGAATACGATTCTCTTATTGAAAAAGCCAACGGAGAATATGCACAGCAGCCGGAGAAACGTTTTGAAGCCTTCATGGAAGCAGAGAAATTACTTCTTGAAGAAGATCAAGCTGTAGCTCCAATTTATCAAGATGCTAAAGCTCAATTATTCAGACCAAACATTAAAGGGGTATTCACCACCTCTACCGGTCCTGAATTTGAATTCAAATGGGCTCACGTAGAAAATTAATCAGAATAGTGAAAAGGCCAGGAGACATGCCTCCTGGCCTTTTTTACGTGCAAATTTCTTGTAACTTGAGCTTCTGAGCGTTATAGTGACTAGCATCAAAACATCAAGTCGGATATTAAGAAGGGAGAGGGACTATGTTACGAATCTGGCAAAGAGGTTTATATTATTCTTTAGGAATTATTATCTTAACGTTAGGCATCGCCCTAACCATTGAATCACAACTAGGCACCTCTCCCTTTGATGCATTACTTGTGGGGTTATACCGGTCTTTTGGTCTGACCATCGGCAGCTGGGAAATCGTGGTCGGTCTCACGATTATTCTTTTCAATGCAGCCGCCCAGCGGAAACGTCCTGAACTATTGGCGCTTGCAACCTCACTTCTAACCGGTATAGGGATTGATCTATGGCTGTGGATCATCCGGTCAAACGACCTGATATTATCACCAAACCTTATGGCTCAAATTCTTTGTTTACTGACTGGTATTTTATTTGCCAGCTTAGGTATTGCCATCAATCTTCAGGCAGATTTTGCCCCAAATCCTTTTGACCGGATGATGCTGGTGGTCCGTAAGCTGACAGGGTGGACGATTACTACTTCACGTGTACTCATCAGTATCCTTTTGGTCATAGCCGCCGCTCTTTTTGGAGGTGCCATTGGAGTGGGGACCATTCTTATCACCCTTCTGAGCGGGCCAGCCATTCACGGATTTATGAATCTCGTAAACCGGCTTGACCAGAGACTTGCTCCAGCTGGCAGCTAATACCGGGTCAATAAAACTTACAGAACTCCCTGAGGGCCGAAGAATTCATAGTTAATGCTATCTTCTGATACATCCCAATCCTTCAGGGCCTGATTGACAGCCCTCATAAATCCTTCCGGACCGCAGAAATAAAACTCGCTGTCCTGAGGGACCGCTTCTTTTAACCAGGGAAGATCCACGTATCCTTCTTTATCAAACGATTGGTTCAGACGGTCATCCTCTGTCGGTTGAGCATAAATAATTTTTGTTACTGTGTTCTCTCCCATGGTCTGCATATCTTTCTTAAATGCGTGGACTGAGCCGTTTTGAGCCGCATGAATAAAATATACTTCCCGATCAGGCTGCATCTCGCGCACCGCTCTTCCCATACTCAGAATCGGGGTAAGCCCCACACCGCCGCTTAATAAAACAAGCGGTTTTTCTGTACGTTCATCCAGATAAAAATCTCCCGCTGGTGCACTGACAGGAATGATATCACCTTCGCTTACTTGTTTGTGCAGCCAGTTAGAAACGATCCCGTCCGGCACCTCTTCACCTGCTTCTTCTCTTTTCACACTAATCCGGTAGTACGGGTGGCCTGGAGCCTCCGACAAACTGTATTGACGTAAATGATCATAAGAGTCTCCTGGAATTTCAGCTTTAATCGTTAAGTATTGGCCAGGCTTATAATCGGCTAGCGGCTGGTCATCGACCGGCTGTAGATAAAAGGATGTAATGACATCGCTTTCTTCTTTCTTTTTAATCACTTTAAAATCACGGAATCCTGTCCAGCCACCTTCCTGACGACGTACATCCTTGTACATACCATCTTCTACTTTAATAAATACGTCAGCTATAACCCCGTAGGCTTCTCCCCATGCTTGTAATATTTCATCAGTCGCTGCATCTCCAAGTACATCTTTAATGGCTTTCAGCAAATACTCGCCTACAATTGGATAGTGTTCTGGCAAGACGTTCAAACTCCGGTGTTTTTCAGCGATCTGTTTAACCCTTGGGAGAATAGCTTCCAGATTTTCAATGTTCTTTGCTGCAGCATACACGGTATTGGCTAAGGCCCGAGGCTGGTCTCCTTTTCTTTGATGGGTCTGGTTAAAAATATTTTTCAATTCAGGATGATTCAGAAATAGCTGCTGATAAAAATGGGTAGTAATGGCCTCTCCATGTTCTTCTAACACAGGTACGGTTGATTTGATCACTTTAATCGTTTGGTCATTTAACAATTGGTTAGTTTGCGCAGTCATTAAAAATCCCTCCGTAAAAGATGTATTTATAATATATCTTTATTATACAGAAGAAAGGTGTATTATAAATACATCAATTATGACAATTCCGTTAATGTGCTAATAAAATCTGAAAATAAGACATAGGATTGGCTGCTGTGGTAAGATTAAAAAAATGCTCTGTTAAACGTTATTGTTGATTTTTTATTAAAAAGCCTTATTAAGCAATCGGGCCGTTTACTGTAAGACTCATTTTCGAGATCATTCAGGTCCGTCGCCGAAAAGTAGGATGAGGGCGGCTACGGAAACAACTCGCTTTCCTGCGGGGGAACTGGCAAGCCTCCTCGGTCGTTGACACTCCCTGTGGGGTCTCGCCTCGCTCCTTCTCCCGCGGGAGTCTCCTTGTTTCCTTCGCCACCCTATGATTGAAGAGTGAACGGAACCTTTCTGTATGCGATTGGGGTGTAGGATTCGGCTCAAATGCTTCTATAGTGGGAAGTAGCGACACATACACGCTCATGGTTATAATTTTATTTCCATCATAATCCGGAGCGTTTCAAGCATGATTTCGAGCTCCATATATCGCAAGGTCCGGAGGGGGACGATGTAGACTCCTGTGGGATAAACATGATCGGTGAGACCCCGGAAGTCGAAGACTGAGGAGGCTCAGCACATGCCCACGGAAAGCGAATTCGTCCCCCGGAGGACCTTCCTCATAACCAATTATCTCGAAACTGAGTCTTCCAGTATTGGGAGCTTAACTGTAAATCCACACGGAAATATACAGAACAAATAAGAAGAGTGAGGGTTGACCTATGCGTTTAAAAAAATATACAGATTATGCTCTGCGAGTATTAATTTTCACAGCTGCTAAGAGAGAAGGTCAGCTTGCCAATAAAAAAGAGATATCCGAGGTATTTAATATCTCTGAAAACCACTTAGGGAAAATCATTCACGAATTAAATAAATTAGAGCTTATTCATACGGTGCGGGGGCGTTCCGGCGGAATTAAGCTTGCTCATAAGCCTGAAGACATTAACATTGGAAAAGTTGTCCGTTCTATGGAGGATGACTTTTATTTACTGGAGTGCTTTGACTGCCAGACGAATGAATGTGTGATTACGCCTGCCTGTAAGCTTAGGCATGTCTTGAAAGATGCGCTGCAAGCTTTCTTTCAAGTTCTCGACGGTTATACTTTAGAAGATCTTGTCTCGAACCGCGATGAACTGCGCGCGCTTATGCAGCTTTCCTGAATAAAAAAAAACCGTGAAGTCTAAAATAGACTTCACGGTTTTTTATTAACGCTACTATTCAGTAGAGTAAGGCAATAGAGCCATAATACGAGCGCGCTTGATTGCTTTGGTCAATTTACGCTGATATTTAGCAGATGTTCCAGTTACTCGACGAGGAAGAATCTTTCCTCGGTCAGAAACGAAACGTCTTAGTAGATCAACATCTTTGTAATCGATGTGTGTAATTCCATTAGCTGTGAAGAAACACACCTTTTTACGTTTTCCGCGTCCACGACGTGCCATGTCGCATTCACCTCTTTCTTAATTAGAATGGTAAATCATCATCTGATATATCGATGGGCTCTCCATTATCTGCGAATGGGTCCTCATCTCGTTGATTGTTATTGTTGTTGTTGTTTGATCCGAAATTATTTCCAGATGGTTGTTGATTCTGATTTGCCTGGTATCCTGAGCCTCCACGATTACTTCCACCCTGGGAAGAACTTCCTTTGGATTCTAAGAATTGTACGCTATCTGCAACTACTTCCGTTACAAATACACGCTTGCCTTCCTGGTTGTCGAAGCTTCTGGACTGTAATCGTCCGTCAACTCCTACAAGACTGCCTTTATTCATAAAGTTGGCTAAGTTTTCTGCAGCACGTCTCCAGACCACGCAGTTAAGAAAATCTGCGTCCTGACCACCTTGATTATTAGAGAATGGTCGGTTCACCGCGATGGTGAAGTTGGCGACGGCCACTCCGTTTGGCGTATAGCGTAAATCAGGATCCTTCGTCAATCTGCCGACTAACACGACACGATTTAACATCAGAACCACTCCTTATTTGTCATCTTCGCGTACTGCGATGTGACGGATAATATCATCCGTGAACTTCGCTTGACGGTCGAATTCATTAATCGCTTCACGTGTACCGTTGAAGTCGACTGTTACATAGATACCATCACGGTAGTCGTTAATTTCATAAGCAAGACGACGCTTGCCGATTTCTTTAACTTCTTCTACCTCCGCGCCATTATCTTGAAGGATATTGCTGAAACGATCAATGATTCCTGTTTTAGCTTCCTCCTCGATATCTGGGCGGATGATATACATGATTTCGTATTTTCTACTCATCCGTTTTCACCTCCTTATGGACTTAACGGCTCCTATTCTTGACAGGAGCAAGGAGTAATCTTTTCTTAATTACTCACAATGTAGTATTATAACAAAGTTGTCCAAGAAATACAATACTAAAACGGAAGGATCCTCGCTTATACGTTAAAACGGAAGTGAATAACGTCGCCATCTCTCACTAAATACTCTTTGCCTTCTAAACGAACACGGCCACGGTCCCGTGCGACACCCATGGTGCCTGCATCCACCAGGTCTTCATACGAAACTGTCTCCGCACGAATGAAACCACGCTGGAAATCCGTGTGAATGACTCCAGCAGCCTGTGGAGCTGTCATTCCTTCTTTAAAGGTCCAGGCTCTTACTTCCTGCTCACCAGCCGTAAAGTAAGTGGCCAGCCCAAGAAGGTTGTACGTAGCTTTAATTAACTGATCAAGTCCAGATTCTTCAATACCAAGATCCTCAAGGAACTCTTCTTTTTCTTCTCCATCAAGCTCAGCAATCTCGGATTCAATTTTTGCACAGACAACAATAACTTCTGCATTCTCTTTTGCTGCAAATTCACGGATTTGTTTAACCTTGTCATTATCCTCCTGGCCAATTTCATCCTCACTGACATTCGCCACATAGAGGATGGGCTTTGAAGTGAGTAAATGAAGGCCTTTCACGATTTTTTCCTGATCATCACTGAATTCAACAGCGCGAGCCGGGGTTTCTTCCTCTAATGATTCTTTTAGTTTCTCAAGAACCGTGTATTCCGCTACAGCATCCTTATCTTTTTGACGAGCCATCTTAGCTACTCTGTCCATTCGTTTGGAAACTGTTTCGAGGTCGGCAAGGATTAACTCCAGGTTGATCGTTTCAATGTCAGTGATAGGATCGACTTCCCCTGATACGTGCGTCACGTTATCGTCTTCGAATGCACGGACTACGTGGCAGATCGCGTCGACCTGGCGGATATGGGATAAGAACTGGTTACCAAGTCCTTCACCTTTACTTGCCCCTTTCACAATGCCGGCAATATCGGTAAATTCAAAAGCGGTAGGGACGGTTTTCTTCGGTTTAACAAGCTCGGTCAGCTTCTCCAGCCTACTGTCCGGTACTTCCACGATTCCTACGTTCGGATCTATTGTGGCAAACGGATAGTTGGCCGACAGAGCTCCTGCTTGTGTAATTGCGTTAAATAGCGTAGATTTCCCTACGTTCGGTAAACCTACGATTCCTGCTGTTAGTGCCATATAAGACTTTCACTCCTTAAGGATTTACATACATGCATGCTAGTCATATCAATTATAGATACTGTGTCTGAAAATAACAACCTGTGGAAAAGCAAAATGAGAGGCGTCTTCCTTCGTGTTTTTTAAATTCATTCTATCCATTTTCCAGGTTTGATTAAACTTTCCACTCTAAAATTAAAAAGCTCACCTATTTCAGGGAGCTTTTAAAGGGAGAAATGGATTTACTGTTCAGATGGTTCCAGCTTTTTCTTCATTTTAGATTCAAACTTTTTCCTCGGGATCAGAACACTGTGGCCGCAGCCTTCACACTTAATGCGGATATCTGCTCCCATACGGATGATTTTCCAGCGGTTTTCCCCGCACGGATGAGGTTTCTTCATTTGAACGACATCATTCAATTCATAATTTTTGTCTGCCATGGAGTTCCCTCCTATTTTTACTCATTAACTTCCTGTAAAGCTTTATCATCTTCACGGGAATACATAACCATACGCGGAAATGGAATTTCAATTCCTTTTTCGTCTAGACGGGTTTTTACTTCTTTCCGGATTGCACGAGCCATTGCCCAATGTTCCATTGGCTGGGTATCTGCGATAATCCTCATGACAACATCGGAAGCACCTAAAGTTTGTACCCCTAGAAGTTCAGGTACATCGAGCATCGCTTCATAACGAGCTGGCAGCTCTTTCATCAGATCCAAAATCACTTGTTCGGCGGCTGCAATGTCTTCTTCGTACGCAATACTTACGTCCACCACTGCGACACTATTATGGATGGAAAAGTTCGTAACCTGTGTGACATTTCCATTAGGCAGGATGTGAACCTCACCTGTCCAAGATTTGACTTTACACGTGCGGATTCCTACCTCTTCGACAAATCCTTCGACCCCGGATGTGCGAATATAATCACCTACAGAAAACTGATCTTCAAAAATGATGAAGAATCCGGAAATGATATCACGAACCAGGTTCTGGGCTCCAAAACCGATCGCGAGACCGGCAATTCCTGCACCTGCGAGCAAAGCGCCTACATCCAAAGTAAAAGCTTCAAGTATCATAATAAACGAGACAAAATACACCACATACGTCAAAGCGTTGATCACCAATTTTTTTAATGTAGCTTCCCGGCGCTGGGTAATTTTAAAAGGTCCCCGCCGCCGATTTTCAAAAAACTGCGAGATCACTCGCTTTCCTATGCGGATCACTAAAAACGAGATTAACAGTATAAAGATGATTTTCAGGGATCCTATAGCTAGAGCAGTCCATAATTCAGGCCCTGTCACATAAGCTACTGCTTCCTCCCATCTGGTTAAAGCTTCCTGCACAGCTTCGTCCGCTTTCAACGCTTCCCCTCCTGTACGACTATGAATATGAAATTCATTTTAACAGGTTTTCAGCGAATTTTGAATCGCGAACGTAAAGGATAAAAAAGAAGGGAGAAAAGGACATATAAATTTAGGATTCCATAAAGGGGATACAAGTACTCCACCAGCGTGGAAAATCCGAACGATGTAAATGGAAGCATAACAGCAACAGTTGCCAACGCCACAATCCAAAGAGGCTGTTTTAAATAGGTGCGGAAGCGCGTGGCAAGCCCAAGCGTACCTGATACTGCCGTAGTGAAAATGGCAATCCAGAGCATGACGGACATAAACAACATCATCTCGTACGGATAATGTTTCAAAATGGCGAATAAAGGTATTTCATAGAGCAGAATCTCATCTGAAATCTCTATTAGACTTTGATTATAAAGATAGGATATGACCCCTAGAATAATACCGCTCCCTGCGCTGGCAATCCATATTTCGCCCTTATGCTTCACCTGATTCCCTATTGCCCCAAGCACGGCAATCAAAGGAAGGATATTGAGAGCAGTGAAAGGAAAAGCAGACATCCAATTTGTTATCTCATGAAGGTGACCGAACAGCTCGAGCTGCTGATCATTAATAAAAACAATCAAAACAAAGACTAGACCGGTAATTAATAATGGAAGCACGACACTGTTTACAGTAACGATTCCTTTGACATCCCATACAAACAAAAGAATTAGTGGAACGACAAGTGCCATGACTCCGAAGCGGTAGGAGAAATGAAAGGCCTGCCAGGTGGCTCCGCTTCCTGCCAGCATGATGATAGTCATCGTAAACAGATAAATGATGATCATCCAATCATAGATTCCTGTTAAATGCTTTCCAACAATCGCCCGCAGAACAGGTAAATAATCGCCGCTCTGCTTCTTAAAGCTGATCTTCATAATTACGGCACAACACAGAATGAACATGATGGAAAACAAAAAGATAGCCAAGCTGCTGTCCTGTCCAAAAAATTGCCATAGCTCTCTTCCTGAAGCATATCCCGCCCCAATCATCGTTCCTACAATTAAAAACATCCACTTAATCCCAGCTTTTATCATGAACGATCCTCCACCTCTATGTATTTGCCACGTATAGAACGACGGACAACCTTATATACTGTTACTACTATGTGTGTGGAGGAGAAGCTATGAATTTTAAAGACAAGTTCTCAAAGGAAGAAAGACGTCTCAAGACAGAAGATCCTGAAATGAGTGAGACCCTTAGTTTGCATTTGAAAGAATGGCTGCCCCCTTCTAAAAACATCGTCATTGCCTGTATAGGAACGGACCGATCGACAGGTGATGCATTCGGCCCTCTGGTGGGCTCGATGCTAAAGCAGCAACCTCTCCAGACCTTTCATCTCTATGGAACACTGGAAGAACCGCTGCATGCCCTTAATTTAATTGAAAAAATAAGCCGGATTAAACGAAAGCACAACCACCCCTTTATCCTGGCGGTAGATGCGTGCTTAGGTAAGTCAACCTCCGTAGGTTCTGTGGTGCTCGGAAAAGGCTCCATTTGCCCTGGATCCGCTTTAAAGAAAGAACTGCCGCCTATAGGAGACCTACACATTAGCGGGATGGTCAACGTCAGTGGATTCATGGAACATGTCGTGTTACAAAACACCCGTCTTCATACGGTGATGCAAATGGCAGCTAAAGTTGCAGCAGGTATTCAACTATCCGATGCTAAACGTGTAAAACAAACAATGGAGGCTGCACCTTTTTTCAAAGGAACCATCAACCGACTGCCTAAAACAATGAAGTGACGGTTTGTTCATCCAAATAAAAAGGCTACTCATAAGCCTTATCAAAGACTTATCAGCAGCCCTTAGAACCATTGGTAAATAAAGAACACCACGCCGACCATCAGAAGAGAGGGTAACAGATTGGCTACACGGATCTTCGTTAATTTCAATAAATTAAGACCGATGGCAACGATCAGCAGTCCCCCGGTAGCTGTCATTTCCATGATGAATAAATCCAGCATATCCTGGGGAATCCAGCGGTTGATCTGAGTGGCTAATAAGGCAATAGATCCTTCATACAACACGACCGGAATGACAGAAAAAATAACACCGATTCCAAGTGTGGAAGTTAAGACGAGCGACACAAATCCATCAATGATGGCTTTTGTTATTAGGACTTCATGATCGTTACGAAGTCCACTATCCAGGGCTCCGATGACGGATAAAGCCCCTATAACGAAAATGAGGGACGCCGTAATGAATCCTTGAGCCATACTGGATTCCTGATCAGGTTTGGTAAACTTCCGTTCAATAAATCTTCCTATGTACTCGAGCTTATCTTCTAAATGAACCGCTTCACCAATAATCGCACCGGTTAATAAACTTAACAGGACAATGACAATGTTATCTGTTTCAAAGGCCATTTGGAGGCCGATTAATATAACAGCCAGGCCAACACCGCTCATGACCGTTTCCTTAAAGCGCTCGGGAATCTTAGTAAAAAACAACCCTAAAAGTGTACCCACAATAATACATAAACCATTCACAAATGTACCTAATAATACCATGAGATTCTCTCCTATATTTTTTTGTTTCACGTGGAACAAGAGATAATAAAGCCAGCGAACTCTTTAAAAACAACAAAAAAACCCGGTCTGAGTCACCAGGTTTGTTTCAAGATTCTTTATCAAACCATTCCAGGATACGTTCGAGGTCTTCTTCATCCATAAATTCTATTTCAATTTTCCCCTTGCGTTTCCCTTTATGAATCGTTACTCCCGTACCTAGACGCTCCCTGAGACTCTCTTCCCGATCTCTTATAAAAATATCTTTCGCAGGCTGTTCCTTTTTCTCAGCCCGGTTTTTTTGGTTGTTTTCAAAAATCAGCCGCTCGGCCTGACGCACATTAAGCCCTTCTTTTTCAATCCGTGCGGCAAGAGCGATCACTTGTTCACGATTTTTTAATCCAAGCAGTGCCCGCCCGTGACCCATCGATAAAGTTCCTTCATTTATTTTCCTGGTTACCTCCAGCGGAAGCGATAACAGCCGCACAAGATTAGCAATATGGGAACGGCTTTTTCCTAGCCTCTTCGAAAGTGAGTCCTGAGTTAAAGAAAGCTCATTCATTAAATTCTGATATGCTTTGGCCTCTTCAATCGGGGTTAAGTCCTCACGCTGTAAATTCTCAAGCAGAGCAAGTTCCATCATCTGTTCATCTGTTAAGACGCGTACCAGGGCGGGGACCGTATTCAGATTCGCTCGCTTCGCTGCACGGAATCTGCGCTCGCCGACCACGATTTCATAACCTTTAATGCTTTTTCTGACGATCAATGGTTGAAGGATGCCATGTTCTTCTATAGATTCCTTCAATTCCTGGATGGCTTCATCGGTAAAATGCTTTCTTGGTTGATACGGATTAGGGCGGCATTCATGGACCGGAATTTCCTGGATCTGTTCTTCCTCTTTACGCTCCATTTCCTGAGATACTGCTTTACTCCCTTTACCTAACCCTTTCGCCATTCGCGATCACTTCCTTTGCTAATTCTAAATATACTTCTGCTCCCTGAGACTTCGGATCATACAAAATTACGGGCTTGCCATAACGGGGAGCTTCACTCAGCCGACTATTACGGGGAATAATAGATTGATAGACTTTATCTTGAAAATACTTCTTCACTTCATCAATCACCTGAAGGCCAAGATTGGTTCGTCCATCTAACATCGTTAGTAAAATCCCCTCAATCATCAATTGTTTGTTGAGGTGCTTTTGTACGACTCGTACGGTATTCAGCAGCTGGCTAAGCCCCTCCAGCGCGTAATATTCACATTGAACAGGGATTAAGACGGTGTCTGAAGCTGTGAGCGAATTCATAGTCAGAAGACCAAGAGAAGGTGGGCAATCGATAATCACATAATCATACTCTTTTTTGATTTTCCAAAAAGCCTGTTTCAATCGGACTTCTCTCGAAATATGTGGAACGAGCTCAGTTTCAGCACGTGCCAGCTGAGTAGTGGAGGGGAGGACATCTAAATTTTCCACCATAGTTGGTAAACAGACGTCTTCTGCGCTTAATCCTTCCACCAGTACATTGTAGATACACTGATCAATTTCTCCTTTTTCAATACCGGTGCCACTGGTTGCGTTCCCTTGAGGATCAATATCAACAAGAAGGACCCTATGGTTTAAATAAGCCAGGCACGCGCTTAAATTGACGGAAGTAGTAGTTTTCCCTACGCCTCCTTTTTGGTTAGCAATCGAAATCACTTTACCCATCAAGTCACCTGCCTCTATGTTCTTTCTCTTATTTTACTATTATATTGAAAAACAGGGGGATAGAGTTAAAAAAAGCCCCATCTCTGCAAAAGGCAAGATGGGTAGAACCGTCCATTATTTTTTCTTAGGAATTTTTATCGTGATCTGATAATAATCATCATGATCTTCTTCATCGGTTTCCAAGTCAATCCCTGTATCCGAAACCATGGTGAGAGACTGCCGAATGGTATTCATTGCAATCCTCATATCTTTGTTCACACCTTTAAGTGTCGGTTTTTTCTTCTTAGGTTTAGGGTCACTCAGCTTAGCGATCCGTTCTTCCGTCTGCTTCACGTTCAGCTGTTTTTCAAGGATTTCAGTGAGTATCGTTTCCTGCAGTTCGGGATCTTTAACTCCTATCAGTGCTCTTGCATGGCGTTCTGTAATTTTCTTATCCATAATTGCCTGTTGAACCGATTCGGGCAATTTTAATAAACGCATCTTATTAGCAATAGTTGACTGGCTTTTACCTAACCGCTGAGCAAGGGCTTCCTGCGTAAGCTCATGAAGTTCAATCAGTTTGGCATAAGCCGTAGCTTCTTCAATGACCGTTAATTCTTCCCTTTGCAGATTCTCAATAAGAGCGACAGATGCCGTCTGGGAATCATTCATATCACGGATAATTGCGGGAATTGTCTCCCAGCCCAGCGTTTGGACGGCACGCCACCTGCGCTCTCCTGCAATCAGTTCATAATTTTCCTCATCTATCCGACGGAGAACAATCGGCTGAATCATCCCATGCGTATGTATCGTCTGGGCAAGTTCGCTGATCTTCTCATTATTAAAAATCGCTCGGGGCTGGTAACGGTTCGGCTGAACACGGTCTACAGGAACCTGCATCACTTCATCAGGACTGTAGCCTTCTTCACTGTTGTTATCTTCAGATTCCGGTTCCGCTTTGTCCCCCAATCCGAACAAACGACCAAAAGGATGTAACACGATCAGACACCACCTTTATACGATCGAGCTTATGCTCATTAATATTTTTCTTAAAAATTGAAATAGAAAAAGCGCCGCAGGCTTCTCGGCTGCTGCGCACATATATGCCGTTTTAACTCTCTATCTATTTTATCATATTTATTCTAGTAAAAGTATCATAAGGGAAGAAGAATTATTCATTCTAGTTGTCGAAAAAACACAGATTACTAATGGATAACGGTATGTAATAAGGATTATATCCCTTCCAAGTGCCTTTGTTTGTAGCAGAATTCGTCGATATATTTTCCTGAAAAATCATTCTGTCTATAGCTTACCTGTTCCTCCGGTTCCCTTCAAATGATAGCTGTAAAATGAAGGTGCCCCTAATGCCCAGGAAACCTTTTTGTATAAAAGTCAGCAGGAATAAAAATTTTCCTGATGAATATGTATCCTTGAAGGTTCCGCTTATAAGGAGAATACTTTTCCAGTAGGGGGAACCGATTTCTATTACATCTAACCAGGGAGGAACAAATCATGTCAAAAACTTTCATCTTATTTTCCCATTCAGAAGCAGGGGTGAAAGCAAGCTAAAAATTAGTACAATCACTGCACGCTTTTTACTCCTGTATCTATACCAGACCTATTACTGTATAGCAGGAGGATAACATTTTGCAAAAGAATACATTAGCCGCTCATAATATTCGTTTTCTATTTTGGGCCGAGTTGTTTGGAAGCGTCCGCTTCATACAACCTGTCCTTACACTTTTTTACTTCGAAAGGGGACTGGATGAGTCATTAATTCTTCTGGTCTTAACCTTTTTCAGCATTGGCGTTCTTACCGGTGAAATCCCAACCGGGGTCCTGGCTGACAGGTACGGACCAAAAGCGGCCTTTTTAATAGGCTCGGCACTCGCTATTGTCAGTCATAGTTTACTACTGGTGGCCTTTGAGCCCTGGGTGTTTTTCCTAAGCAGTTTTCTAACTGGTTTTGCTGCTACTTTTTTTAGTGGAGCAGACGAAGCCCTTATTTACGAATCTCTGAAGCTCTCTAACGAAGAAAGATTTATGGATAAAGCGATCGGCCAAATTAGTTCAGCTACATTTATCGTCTCCATCATCGCTGTCGTTATAGGAGCTTTTATCGCTAAAGATTTAACAGAACAGCAGTTTCAGCTGCTGATTGGCTTAAGTCTGGCATTTATGACGGTTCAGTTCTTTTTACTGCTGTCGATAAAAAATCCACCCCAGCACGAGGGAGAGCAACAGACCCCGTTCCGTCAGATATGGGCAGGGGTGAAGGCGATCCGAAAAACTCCTCAAGTGTTATGGATGTTTATAAACATATCGCTCGTATTTATACCCGCTACAGCAATATTTGAGAAATTCGATCAAAAGCTGCTCGTAGATGCCGGACTGCCGGTGTACTGGATTGGGATCGTCTATGCAGCCGCAGGTTTCCTAGGTTTTGTTGCTTCACGATCCATTGGATGGATGACGAGTAAAATGAACCGTGTTCTTTTATTAGGGATCACAGGAATCCTCGCAGTAATTGGGCTCACACTAGCAGCCTTATTTAATACGTACCTTTCGGTGGTTCTTGGAGTCATCGTCATCCTGAAACTGGTGAGCGCAATTCGCTATCCCATTTATTCTCAACTATCCAACGACTTGATTCCATCTAATGTGCGGGCAACAACTATTTCTTTACTATCGATTCTTGATTCAGGATTTGATTTACTGATTTTCACGACAGTAAGCGGGATCGCACTTGGTGGATTTACACCGATGTTCCTGGCTTGTGCCGTTATCGCTTTAATCGGTGTTTCCATCCCTATCCGGCCGAAGAGAATAATTGGAGATCAGTGAAATCTATTAATTTCCAGTAAAAAAACAGCCATTTCCATAGGGAAGGGCTGTTTTCTTCTTATATATAGGTCTTCGGTATACAGGATCAATGTCCTACTTTTTCTATATGTAGTTCAGAGATAAACCGGGGCCTCTAATTTTATTTCAGTAAAATAATATCACATTATAACGAATCATGTAATTTTACACCTTTCATCGGTGTTCTTAGAGTGGATTCACTGCTTCACTTCAACGCTTTAAATCCGCTTCTGGGCACTATTCATTATTTTTAGAAAATTAAAAATAATATATTGATAAATTTTGTAATTTTGGTAGATTTGTAAATGTAGCTTATTTTTACAAAATGTGGAGGGAGACATTAATTTGAAGAAAATGGGGAGAATTATCACATCTGCTTTAGCCCTTATACTAGCCTTCGGGCCCGTAAGTGCAAGTGCAGGCACAGTAAACCAAGATGAAGGCGAAGATTTACATAAATCACATTCGCACGAGGGATCACCTTTTGATCTCGCAATTGCGAATGATGAAAAGCTAATAGAGATGTTGAAAGAGGATGGAAAAATTGCTCCAAATGCAAGTCCTTCAGAAGCTCAAAAAGGATTAAACAAATTCCTAAAAGCAAAATCTGAAGCAGCTAAGAAAGATAAAGGCGAATTAAACGACGAAGCAAAAGAAGCGAAAGAAAAGCTTCAGGGTGAAATGAAAAACAACAGCTTAACCAATGGAAAAGGAAATAAACTGGGTCAAGCGAAGAAAAATGCACCCGAGGGTGTGACGGAAGAAGCTTACAATGGCAAGATGCGTAAGGACAAAGTGCTGGTCCTGCTCATCGATTATCCGGACAAGCGTACTAATTCCATGACCGCTGATGAAACGGATATGTACTATGATGGTGAAGACGCTTACTCC
The DNA here is from genome assembly GCF_052246795.1 of Halobacillus sp. K22. Lineage (NCBI taxonomy): Bacteria > Bacillati > Bacillota > Bacilli > Caryophanales > Bacillaceae > Halobacillus > Halobacillus sp. K22. Next base: position 106,276 of record NZ_JBQQCN010000012.1, read on the forward strand.
CGAGAGCATTATCAGGACATGCTGTTCGGTGATGGCGGCTGGACAGGTCCAGATGGCGAAACCTATGATTCCATGAAACAGTACTATGAGAAACAATCCGGCGGTAGTTATTCTGTCGAAGGGGATGTGGCGGGCTGGTACACAGCAAGTAAACCAGCTGCAGCCTATGGCGGAAACTATCCGACTGAAGATGACAGTGACGTCAATGCCCGCGGTCTTGTGAAAGAAGCACTTGAATTAGCCGCAGCCGATCCAAGTGTAAATATTGCTGACTACGACAAGTGGGATCGTTATGATCTGGACGGAGATGGAAACTACTTGGAAGCAGACGGTCTTGTTGACCACCTAATGGTTATTCACTCCGGCGTGGGTGAAGAAGCAGGCGGAGGATCTCTTGGTTCTGATGCTATCTGGTCTCATAGATGGAACCTGGGCGGAGTGACTCCAATTAGTAATACTGAAGCTACTGTTGGATATTGGGGCGGCTCTATGGCGGCATACGATTATACCATTGAACCTGAAGACGGGGCAGTAGGGGTCATGGCCCACGAGTTTGGCCACGATTTAGGTCTGCCTGACGAATACGATACTCAGTACACTGGGGAAGGCGAGCCGGTCAGTTACTGGTCAATTATGTCGAGCGGAAGCTGGGCAGGAGATATTCCAGGTACGATGCCGACTGGATTCAGCCCATACATGAAAGAAATGCTTCAAGCTTCTGCCGTCGTAGATAATAAAGGGACAGAAGGAAACTGGTTATCTGGTTCAGAAGTTAATGTAGAAGACATCAATGAAAAAGGGACAGAAGTTCTTCTCGACGAAGCTGTGACCAAAGGGACAAATAATGACGTCGCTAAGGTTAATTTGCCGCAAAAAGAAACGGTTATCAACGAGCCGGCAAGCGGGGAGTATGAATATTTCTCCGGAAGTGCGGATGATTTGCATAATTATTTGACGAAAACGGTAGATTTAACTGATGCCACCTCTGCCGAGTTTAATTTTAAAACGTGGTATGACATTGAAAAAGACTGGGATTATGCTTATGTAACAGTTAACGGAGAGCCTATTGCTAGTGATATCACGACCAATGATAACCCAAATGATTCCAATCTTGGAAATGGAATTACTGGGTCATCCAATGGCTGGATTGATGCTTCATTCGATCTGTCTGCTTATGCTGGACAAGAAGTTGAAGTAGCCATTGAATATGTAACGGATACAGCAGTATCGAATCCTGGCTTATACGCTGATGATTTATCCTTCGTAGTCGATGGAGAAGAAATCGTGTTCGACGATGCTGAAGGTGAGCCTAAGTTTAATCTCGATGGTTTCACGAAAAATGATGGAATTAAACGCTCTGAGCATTACTATCTGCTAGAATGGCGCAGCCACAATGGTGTTGATGAAGGCCTTGCCAACATCCGCCGTGGTGACAGCTTGATGACGTTCGACGACGGGTTACTGGTCTGGTATGTCGATAAGCAATATAGTGAAAACTGGACAGGTATTCACCCGGGTGATGGCTTTGTAGGCGTTGTCGATGCAGACCAGCACACCCTTAATTGGAGTAATGGAGAGGTAGCGAGCACACGCTATCAGGTTCACGATGCGGCATTCAGTTTAAATAAAACAGACAAAATGTTTATTGATTATACTGAGATTAACGGGGTTACAATTAAAGATAACTTCACAAAACGCACACCATTGTTCGATGACAGTGAAAACTACTTGAATGAAGGATTGGTAGATGCAGGACGTGACGTTCCTGACTACGGTCTGAAGTTCCGTGTAACTGGTCAAAGTAAAGATGGTACTGTAGGTAAAGTATTAATGTACAAATAATCAATTTTAAAAGAACTCCTCTTAAATGAGGAGTTCTTTTTTTTATCAATCAAGCCATCCCTTTTGTCTGGCAATAAAGGCGGCTTCCGTGCGATTTTGAGCATCTAATTTATTCATAGTCTCTGAGAGATAGTTTCGTATCGTCCCATTGGTTAAATGCATGGCTTCACTAATCTGTTTCGTGCTGTACCCCTTTTCCACACGCAAAAGAACTTCTATTTCTCTTCCCGTGAGCTCATTTTCATCATTTAGGACAGTTTGACTGACAAGGGAGGGGCTTACGACCTGCTGCCCTTTATATACCTGACGAACATTTCTAGCTAACTCTTCACTAGGTGTATCCTTTAATAAATATCCGTCTACTTGGTGCTCCCACGCCTCTTTAATATATATTCTTTTGGAAAAAGTGGTTAAAATGATTACCTTCGTTGGGAACTGCAGACGCCGAATTTCTTTTAATACTTCAATCCCGGTAAGAAGAGGCATTTCGATATCCAGCAGGGCAATATCCGGTTCATGGTCTTGAATCATTTGCAACGCCTCTTCTCCATGGCTTGCAGCACCTGTAACCTCAAAATCATCTTCCATATCCAAAATCGTGCAGAGAGCTCCGCGAAGCATCGTCTGGTCCTCTGCAATCAATACCCGAATCATTTCTCTCCCCCCTTAAGACGCTGTATCTTCTGATTTTTGAACTTTAGGTACCTGAATATCAATCTGACAGCCCAGCTTATCGATGTTTTTCATGGAAACAGCTCCACTGATCATATGTATTCTTTCCTCCATACCTAACAGTCCATTACCCTTGCGGCCTGAGAACCCTACTCCATTATCCAATACTTGAAGAATAATCTGGTCTGGCTGCTCCTTAAGCGTGATGAAGCATTGAGTAGCACCACTATGACGAATGGCGTTCGTTACACACTCTCTAAGACTATAGGCGAGGATATTCTCATAAAGCTGGTTCAGCCCACCCATTTGTTCGGGAGTTTTTACATATGACTCTATGCCGGCCTGACGCAGAAGCTTGTTGGACACGTTAAGTTCTTCTTCTAAATTCAGCTGTTTAAGATCCGACACGATTTCACGAATTTGATTAAGGACCGAACGTGAAATATGATTAATTTCTCTAATCTCCTGTTCAGTTTTCTCGACGTTTTTATGTAACATTCGACCGGCAATGTCACTTTTCAATGTAATCATAGATAAAGTCTGGCCTACCGTATCGTGTAAATCCCTGGCAATTCGTTCGCGCTCCTGCTGCTTGACCAGCTCTTCAATACGCTCATTCGCTCTGTCTAATTCTTTTTTAGTATTTGCCCACTTAATCTCATACCGGGTGAGCAAAGGGATTACGAGCAGCATCATAACGGCAGCAAAAATATAAGAAAAACCGATCTCCCGTATCGCCAGGCGATCCAGGAGAAAAATCTCCCCGATTAAACCTAATTGTAGAACATAAAGCAAGCTGAAATGCAGCCGCTTTCGGACAAAGCTGAGCATATTTGCTGTATATAAAGCCGTGTACAGAAGCCCTTCATGATAATAGTAAATCATCCAGGCAAGAATTCCTGTCATTATGATGATATGAAAAACTGCACGAGGTGGATGCCAATAAATATCTCTGTATAAGTATATAAAAATGAACAGGCCTAAGAGACCAACACTTCCTTCTAAGCCTCCCATTCCTAAGAAATAAATCAAAGGGAAAATTAAATAGATAGACCACAGCAAAGGAAGATTTCCATATTTCCTGGGAAATAACCGAAAATTCATTTCTGTCACTCCTTCTGAAGATAGCGATGAGTTAACAGAGAACCACTTAAAAATAAGGCAAAGTACAATAGTAGTAAACCTATCGTTGCAAAAGAAATGGCCTCTCCTGCTAATAGCGCCCATGCTCCCTGAGCATACAAATGGCCTGGTGTCCACTCACCGATCATTTGCACAAGGGCTGGCATTTGGTTGAGCGGCATCCACAGTCCGCCAATAAGCGCGAGACCTAAAGTAGCCACATTAGCAAAACCAGCAGCCGTTTCCGTCGTTTTAAATACCGACACCCATGTTCCAAGAGCCAGGAAAGGAATAATAGCACCCCACACCCATGCGCCTATCTTCACCCACGCTAACAGGCTGAGCTCAATATTTTTCCAATTTGCAGCTACGGTAAATAATAGGACAATAATCAGTCCATTAAGAACCATCAAAGACAAGAATCGCGCCATGAAGTATTCCCAGCGCTTTATAGGCAGCGATTGAAGCCACTTCATCCAGGGCTGCAGCCGATCGTTAAGAAGCTGGATTCCCATTGTAGTAACTGAGGAACTCATTAAACTGAAACAGGTCATCGAGACAAGGAAATAAGCCTTCCACTCCGTACCTTCAATCGCCATATTTCCGCTTATAGACGAGGTGTAGATGGCATAGAAGATAAACGGCATGACGATGGAAAAAACGACAAAATAATTATTCCGGAACATGCGCAATAATTCGATCTTAGTAGTTTTATACAACGTCTTCATTTAAATCTCCTCCCTTACTGGTCATTTCTTCAAAATATTCCTCCATTGAGCGTTTATCGATCGATAATTCCGTAAAGAAAATCTCCTTTTCGACCAGCCATCTGACCCACCCATCAGTATCTTCTGTTTGAAGCTCCCACCTTTTCCATAATAGATTCCAGTTGAACCCAGCTGCTTTCAGCATAGAATCTGAATGATTAGTTTCCGTTTTGAATCGTATCCACTTTTTATAGCTTTCTATGCTCTCCACCGCTTCGTCAGTGACAAGTTTTCCTTTTTCTAATAGTAATACACGGTCCCCTAATAAGGAGGCTTCATTTAAAAGATGCGTAGTCATCAAGATCGTCATCCCATTTTCCTTAAGCTCTTGAATTTGATGATAGACATGCTTTCTTGCTGATACATCCATACCTGCTGTCGGCTCATCCATAATCAGAAGCTTGGGACGACCGATTAAAGCAAGGGCAAAGATCAGCTTCCGCTTCTGACCAATACTTAGCTGCTCCGTTTTGACGGATTCTTTCTCTTCTAGTCCAGAAAGAGACAGAGCTTCTGAATATTTTATAGGGTTTGGATAGAGACCTCTTGTAAATTGGATTAATTCCTTAATTGTCACTCGATCCATTAAGGAAGCATCCTGCAGAACAAAGCCTACTTGCGTTTGAGGATCTTTCCACTCAATATTTCCTGCGTCCGCTTGATGGTGGCCCATAATCAAACGCAGCAACGTCGTTTTTCCGGCACCATTTGGACCTAGTAAAAGAATGCTTTCGCCTGGTTGTAACGAAAAAGATATGTCATTCAGGACTTTGTGCTTTTTGAAATGTTTAGAGACATGGTTAATACAAAGCATCTTCATCCCACCTTTTGAGAAGTTACTTATTATTCTAATGGTGATTAATAAAAAGAGTTAGAAAGGTTTGTCACCTATTCAGATGACAATTGTCATAAAAAAACAACTGATGACTACAGATCACCAGCTGTTTCTATTGAGTATGTAAGCTTTTCATGAACGATATTCATCAGCAATCATGCCATAAACATCAATATCCTTGTATTCACCCCTGTGGTAGATATCGTGCTTCAATCTCCCCTCATAACTCAGTCCAGCCTTTTGCATCACCCTGGTAGAAGCTGGGTTTTCACTCATTGCTGCAGACCACACTCTATGTAAATTCAAAGTTTTAAACCCATACTCAACCATTCGAGCTGCCGCTTCCGAGGCGTATCCCCTTCCCCAGTAAGCTCTCCCAACCCAATAAGCAAGCTCGCCTTTCTGATGTTTATGATCTACTCGGAGAGTCATCGTGCCTACCAGTTCATTTGTCGATTTCAATACCATTGCCATAGGATAAGCCTTTCCTTCTTTGATCCACTCTTCATGAGTACGTATCCAGTTTTGAGCATCTTCAAGGGTGTATGGATGAGGAACGAAGGTAGTAGCTGCCACGGCTTTGTCACCAGCAAGCTCTGCCACCCGGTCTGCTTGCTCCAGTTCATACGGTTGTAAATGTAGACGTCCGGTCGTTAGCGGCCAATTCATAGTAAAACTCCTTTTTAAATTTAAATCATAATTTAGCTTTCAGTTAAGCTTACTCAATCCGCCCATTTAGTGTAAATGCTCTTTTTAAAAATCGAAAATAAAGCATTTGGCTAATAAATTTCAAGTTTTGTGGAAAAATGAACACAAACTATGGAAAGCAGGTGTGATTATGGAATTTCAACAACCCAACTATCGTGCGGGAGATATTGTGTATGTCATCTATCGCAACCCGCATACGTATGATGTGGCTAATGTACAGGAAGCAGCCGTTGTGAAAGATCCAGAAAACCCGGGTGGTTTAGCACTTTTTCTATACGAGACGTATTTCCCGCTGGATTCTGAAATAGCTGTATATGCTTCCCAGGGAGAAGCTGAACGCGCCTATCATGAAACATTTGGCGGCGGCATTGAACCGGAGGGACTACAGTGGTAAAACCATTTGTACCAGAACTCGTCTATATCGAACCCGGAGCCCTCAAATATCCCCTGGGTAAAGAACTCAAAGAAAAATTTGAAAATATGGGTATTGAGATTCGAGAGACCACCTCCCATAACCAAGTCCGCAATTTGCCTGGAGAAAATGATTTTCAAAAATATCGGATGGCGAAATCGACGCTGGTTGTTGGTGTGAGAAAAACGCTGAAGTTCGATACTTCCAAACCATCTGCAGAATACGCCATTCCATTTGCTACAGGATGCATGGGCCATTGCCATTACTGTTACTTGCAAACCACTATGGGCAGTAAACCTTATATCCGCACGTATGTAAATGTCGAAGAGGTGTTTGAAGCGGCAGAATCCTATATGAAAGAACGTGCCCCAGAAGAAACGAGATTTGAGGCTTCCTGTACCTCCGATATCGTTGGCGTCGATCATCTGACGCACACCTTAAAGCGGGCAATTGAGTACTTCGGTCAGTCCGAACATGGACGCTTACGTTTTGTAACCAAATTTGCCCACGTTGATCATTTGCTTGATGCAAAACACAATGGCCGCACACGTTTCCGTTTTAGTATGAATGCGGATTATGTAATCAAATACCTGGAACCAGGTACATCCCGGCTCGATGACCGCATTGAAGCAGCTGTGAAAGTAGCTGAAGCAGGCTATCCCTTAGGCTTTATCATTGCTCCTATCTATCTTTATGATGATTGGAAAGAAGGTTATCGAATTTTGTTTGAGAAACTGTATGATAAGCTTCCGGAAAAAGCAACGAAAGACCTTACCTTTGAGCTGATTCAACATCGTTTTACTAAACCGGCAAAACGCGTCATTCAAAAAAATTACCCCATGACCAAGCTTGAGATGGATGAAGAAAAGCGAAAGTATAAGTGGGGCCGTTATGGCATCGGAAAATATGTTTACCAGAAGGATGAACAAAAAGAAATGCAGGAAGTACTGGGCGGATATATTGAACAGTACTTTCCTGAAGCCAAATTAGAATACTTTACCTAAAAGAGCTCGCTGCCTCTACATGTGATTGTATGAGGCAGAGAAGCTTTTTTACTTAATGGCAGTGGTTAGTAAACAATCACCCTACCTCTCAAAAGTTTCTGCAATACCTTTAGAATTCCCTCCTTTTGTTTATCTTTTTCCTAATTGTGGAATGAGATAATTACGAAATTATAGTGATAAAATAAAAGGAGGATTTCAATATGGATCGTTCACAAAAACAAACACAAGGTCAGCCTAAACAAGAACAGGAGAAACAACCTGGAGTAGAAGGACAATTAAATCCTCAGCCGCTCCAAGCTGATGAGGACTATCAAAGTGGAAACAAATTAGTGGGCAAAGTCGCTCTTATTACCGGTGGAGACAGCGGAATTGGCCGTTCGGTAGCCATTGGCTATGCAAAAGAAGGAGCCGACGTGGCGATTTCGTATCTTGAGGAGCATGAAGATGCGGAATACACGAAAAAGCAAGTAGAAGAGCAAGGACGCCGCGCTATTCTGATTCCTGGAGACGTAGGAGAAGAATCCGTTTGTAAGGACGCGGTCGAACGGACAGTCAATGAACTGGGACAGCTTGACATCTTAGTGAATAATGCAGCTGAACAGCATCCAACCGATGATTTAATGGATATCACAGCAGAACAATGGGAGAGTACTTTCAAAACGAACATTCATTCCATTTTCTATATGACGAAAGCAGCGATTCCTCACTTGAAAAAAGGAAGCTCCATTATCAATACAGCTTCCATTAACCCTTATACAGGGAATCCGCATCTCGTCGATTACACGGCAACTAAGGGCGCTGTAGTAGCTTTCACTCGTTCCATGGCTAAACAGCTCGTAGACAAAGGAATCCGCGTAAATGGAGTGGCTCCTGGTCCAATTTGGACGCCATTAATTCCTTCCACCTTTGGAGAAGACAAAGTGGAGCAATTTGGTACCAATACACCAATGGGACGCCCTGGCCAGCCCGTTGAACACGTAGGCAGCTATGTACTGCTTGCCTCCGATGATTCTACGTACATGACCGGTCAGTTCATTCACATCAATGGCGGTCTGTACACTTCAAGCTAAAGCGTTATTTCTTGCCAAAAGCTCTCTTCTTTTACAAAATAAATAGAAGAAGAGAGGAGAACTGTATATGCCAGAAGGTCCAGAAATAAGAAGGGCGGCTGATCACGTGGAAAAAGCGTTGAGCGGCCGCCCTGTGCTTGAAATATCTTTTGCGTTTGAGCAGCTCAAGGATTATGAAGATGTGTTTCAGGGAGCTATGGTCAAACGTGTAGAAACGCGTGGAAAAGCCATGCTGATTCGATTTGATCAGGGCTACACCATCTATTCTCACAACCAGCTGTACGGAAAATGGTACGTCCGGAATGCCTATAATTATCCGAAGACCAATCGGCAGCTGAGGCTGGCTATTCATAACGAGAAGAAGTCTGCCCTGTTATACAGTGCTTCTGACATCGAAGTTTTAAGGGATGAGGAAGTAGAAGAGCACCCGTTTATAGCCAAAGTCGGTCCGGATCTGCTGAATGATTCCATTCCTCGTAAAGAGCTGATCGACCGATTTAAGGAGAAGCGATTCCACCGAAGGAAATGGAGTTCTTTACTACTGGATCAAAGCTTTATTGCAGGCGTAGGGAATTATCTGCGGAGTGAAATTCTATTTGCCGCTAACATCCATCCTGACTCAAGACCAATGGATTGTACAGAAGAGCAGCTCAGTAAGGCAGCTGATGCTTGTATAGAACTTATGTGGCGTTCCTATAAGAATAAAGGAATTACCAATGACCTTGAGCTTGCCGAACGTTTAAAAGCGGAGGGCGCAAAGCGGTATGAATATCGACACTGGGTATTTAACCGTGAAGGTCAGCCATGCCGCATAGATGGAACTGAAATCATTAAATATAAGGCAGCTTCCAGGCGATGTTATTACTGCCCCACCTGCCAGCCTAAGACCTCCAGCTCACAAAAATAGTGACCTGGGGGTCTTTACTATTTTTTATAACGCTCTGTTAAAGTTTATTGTTGAATTTTCCTAAGAGGCTTGTTAAGCAATAGGGCCGGATTGTGTAAGACTCAGTTTCGAGATAACTTGGGTCCGTTACGAGATGAGGAGGTGGCTGGTGGGGAAATAACTCGTCTTGTTCCATCACCCAGACACTCGAGACATAAGCCGATCATCAACGGACGGAAAAACCACCATCCTTTTGATGATCGGCTTATGCTGTTCGTGTCTTTCGGGGCGATTGCACATTTGAACACTTTCCTATGGGGGAACGGTGAGCTTCCTCGCTCGTTTCACTCCCTGCGGGATCTCACCTAGTTCCTTCTCCCATGGGAGTCTCGCCATTTCCCCACCAACCCAGCCACAGGAGAATAACGGGCCCTTCCAGAAGAGAGAATCCTCGCCTTCTTAACTGGCCTTAAATGCTTCTATG
>NZ_JBQQCN010000013.1:0-113750 GCF_052246795.1 Halobacillus sp. K22
TGAAGACAAAACGAGCGCAACCGATTGTCTTAGCGATGAGCGATTCTTGGGTTTTATTTGGATAGATACGAAAGTTATACGCTTTATGCCTCAACCTTTCCACCTCCTAATCAGGAACGTATGTTCTTACTTTAGGATATCACGGAAGGGAGAATATTCAAAGGCATTCGCCTTACGGCGACGGCATTCATCTCCCCCTTACCACCGGTCTTCGACACGGCGCTTGAAGAGGAAGTCTTCTGCCGATGAATGAAAAAATAAATACACCTAAAAAAAGGGTATCCACGAGCGATCGATGGATACCCTTACAAGAGAGAGGTTTTTTTATGGTTTTTGAAAATAGTTAGCATGCCTGGTGGTAAAACGACGATTACCTGGGAAGTGCCGGGCTAAGTCCACTTCCTTCAATTGTCTCCCACCGAATCTTAATTTATTGGGAAGAAAGTTTAAGATCTACTTTCATAGGTTCTCCGTCTCGGTAAACTGTCAATTCAACAGTTTCACCTTCTTTTACATCGTTATAAAGGATTTGACGCAGATCCATAAGTGATTCAATTTTGTTGCCATTGATTTCAGTAATTACATCGTATTTACTTAAGTTGGCTTTCTGGGCTGGAGATTTTTCAGCAACTGCCTGAACAATGACGCCTTTAGTTACATCAGAAGGCAGGTTTAAATCTCTCTGCAGAATAGAGCCAGGCACTTGACTGAGATCTTGAAGAGATACTCCCATGTAAGGGCGTTTTACTTCACCATTTGTCTCTAGATCTTTAATGACTGGTTTAGCTACATTCATTGGGATGGAGAAACCAATACCCTCGATTTCTTCTTTAGCGATTTTCATAGAATTGATGCCTATGACTTCGCCTTGAAGGTTGACCAGCGCGCCGCCGCTGTTTCCTGGGTTTATCGCTGCGTCTGTTTGAATAACCTCGGTCTGCCAGTCTGGCTGTTGGTCTCCGTTAATATCTACAGGGATATTGCGTTCAAGACCACTGACAATACCTTTTGTTGCAGAGCCTGCGAATTCCATGCCAAGTGGATTACCTATGGCTATGGCTGTTTGTCCGACCTCTACGTCTTCCGCTTTAGCTAAGTCGGCAACCTTATTGACATGTTCGCTATCTATTTGTAAAACGGCCAGGTCTGTTAATGGATCACTGCCTTTTAGTTCGGCTTCTACCTTCTTACCACCGCTTATGACAACTTCAAGACTGCTAGCCTTTTCTACCACATGGTGGTTCGTTACGACATAAGCTTGATCACCATCTTTTTTGTAAATGACCCCAGAACCTGTACCGGCTTTTTGAGTCCCTTGAGGTGTTTCTTGCATTTTACTAACTCCAACTACTGCTTCAGATGCTTCGTTGATCGCCTGGGTAGTAGCACTTTGAGATTCACCCAGATTTAATTCATCAGCTTGAGCGGTAGGCTCATTCGTATTAACGTTTATTGAAACGCCTTTCCATTGAAAAACTGTGGTCACAATGAAAACAGCTATTATAGCTCCTAATACACTAAATGCTAATCCTGTACGTTTATAACTACGCTTAGTTTGGTTTTTGTTTTCTTCGTCCAACATCTTATGCGGTGGCCTCCCTTTAAGGAATAAGTGTTGCTGACTGATCCTGCTGTGTTTTCTTTGTACAATTCTTATTCTACGACTCATATATGGAATGATTTTGGAGAAAATGTGGAAAAAGTGTGTAAAACGAGAGGAGAATAAAAAAATATGAGATGATAGAAAAAACCTGAGTTTTAGGAGGGCGATCCGATGAATCAATTCGTGGGATTGGTAGAAGATGATCCAAATATAAGAGATATCGTAGAAGGATATCTAAAAAAAGAAGGACTGAAAGTAACAGCAGTAGAAACAGCGGAGAAAGCATGGGAAATATTTGAAAGTGAATCACCTGATTTATGGGTGCTTGATATTATGCTTCCTGGAATGGATGGCTATGAATTTTGTAAAAAGGTAAGAGAGAGTTCCCAAGTTCCGATTATTATCATTTCAGCTAAGGATGAAGAGGTAGATAAAATCCTTGGGCTGGAGCTTGGCGGAGACGATTATTTGACGAAGCCTTTCAGTCCAAGGGAGCTTGTGGCACGAGTGAAGCGTCACTTGAAACGCTGGGAAGTGATGCAGCCAGAGCAGCATTCAAATGAAGATAGAATTGAAAGTGGAGAGCTCTTACTAAATGAAGGGGAGAGGAGAGCTTACTTTCAGGATGAAGAAGTAGAGGTCACCACAAAGGAATTTGAAATGCTGAAAATACTGGCAACGCAAGAAAACCGGGCATTTTCTCGTGAGGAATTATTAGTGAGAGTATGGGGAGAAGACTATTTTGGCAGTGACCGGGCCGTTGATGACCTTGTAAAGCGATTACGTAAAAAGATGAAGCAGCTTCCCCTCGAAACGGTATGGGGTTATGGCTATCGGCTGCGGGATAAAGGGCAGTCCTCATGAAACTTCTTTATCAATTGAATGCAGCATTTACCGCTTTAATTATCATCATCATGTCAATTACCGCCTTTTTCATCTACTCTCTTTTGATGGACATGCTTATTCAGGATGAACAAAGACAGCTAAAAGCGAGAGCTGAACTGTTGATTGATATTATTAACGAAGAAGATACTTCAAGGAGCCCGCAATTATCTCAACTGCTTCAGGATCGAAATTATCCCATTCTTTTGTTCAACCGGACTGAAAATACTATATTATTTCGTACGATGCCGTCTCAAATCGCGCGTACTTGGATGACCGAATACGAAAGTGAATTGAAAAACCAGGAAGTTTGGGAGAGCGGGGGAGAAAAATACGTCATCTATGACTTTCCATTATCAGAAGAAAATGATGAAGTTCTAGTGATGGCGACACCGCTCAATGATTTGCAGGCCGTTCAATCGGTATTTGCTTTTAGAATGGTGGTCGTTTTCTTAATTGGACTGGTTCTTGCCATTGTGGTCAGTTACTTCCTGACGCGTAGATTGGTGACACCTCTGACCAAATTAAAACAAGAAGTGAAAAAGATTGAGAAGCGGCAATTCAACGATGTGCGTCCTGTAGAATCTACCGGGGAAATTAAAGAAGTAGAACAAAGTGTACGTCACATGGCTGAGGAGCTGGCCCGCTATATTCACTCTCAAAAGCAATTTTTTCAAAATGCTTCTCATGAACTCAAAACGCCTTTGATGTCCATCCAAGGTTATGCAGAAGGGATCCGCGATGGTGTATTCGAAGGGGAAGCAGCTGAAAAAGGGTTGAGTGTGATGGTCAGTGAGACGGAGCGATTAAAAAAAATAGTGAATGAAATGATTCTGCTCGCCAAACTGGACAGTAGTGAAGATGTGTATCACCCTGAACGCACCGAAATTATCGAACTTGTGCATCAGGCGAAGGATCGGATCTTGCCATTAGCTCAGGAAAAGGGGGTGAAAATAGAGGTAGATACTAGTGATTCCTTTTACTCCAATGTAGATCAGGAGAGGGTACTGCAAGCCTTTATAAATATATTAAGTAATGCCATACGACATGCTGAAGATCAGATTGAAATTCATACGGTCTTAGACGATAAAGGTCTTCGAGTCCGCGTTAGTGATGATGGACAAGGAATTTCTGAGGATCTTCTGCCTCAATTATTTGAACGTTTCATTAAAGGAAAAGAAGGGGAAACAGGATTGGGTCTGGCTATTTCAAGAGCCATTATTGAACGAAGCGGCGGGAAAATAAGAGCCGCGAATAACCCGGAGCGGCCGGGGGCCTTATTCGAAATCCATTTGCCGCCTGCCGATTGATTTTAGACGTTCATGGTATACTATTATGAGAGAACGATTCCATAGAAAAGGAGAGACGAAACTAATGGACGCAAAACCATGTATCGATTCACTTACTGTTAAAAGCTCGCATGTACTCCCTCCTGACACGAATAGTCACGGAACTTTATTTGGAGGAAGGCTGATGGCCTACATTGATGATGTAGCTGCTATTGCTGCGGTGCGGCACTGCAGAAAGCCGGTGGTAACAGCTTCAACAGATTCTGTTGACTTTCTTCAGCCGGTTCAAGAAGGAGACACAATCTGTGTAGAGGCTTTTGTTACCTACACTCATAACACCTCTATGGAAGTGTTTGTCAAAGCGACAACAGAAAATTTACTATCAGGTGACCGTAAAGTTTGTACCACAGCCTTTCTCTCGATGGTTGCTGTTGACGAAAACAGCCAGCCATCTACTGTACCAGGGGTCTACCCGGAAACAGAAGAGGAACAGTGGCTGCATGATGGAGCAAAAAGGCGTCATGAATACCGTAAAGAGAGACGGAAAGAATCGAAAGAACTTGCGGAGAAGTTTGGTACCAAATTGCCTTGGAAACGAAAAAGATAAAAAAGCGCTGCTGCCCGCAGCGCTTTTTTATGGTCAGGAAAGATTGACGAACTCTTTCTCTTTCGTTTTTTGATCGTAACGTGAAGTACAAATGGAATCCCAATCATGAGCCGCTCCATTTCTCATCGTTATAATACGATCTGCTATAGCCCTTGAATCTTCACGGTCATGGGTTACAAAAATTGAAGTGATGCCTGTTTTTTTTATAATTTCTTTCAATTCATTGCGAATCTTGATTTGTAAATCCGCATCCAAGTTACTGAAAGGTTCATCCAGAAGCAATAAAGAAGGTTTAGGAGCAAGAGCTCGTGCCAGAGCAATTCGCTGCTGCTGTCCTCCGCTTAATTCATGCGGGTATCGCTTAGCAAAGCTTTCCATATTAACGAGCTTCAGAACTTCATGTACCCGCTGTTTCTTAGCTTTCCTCCCAAAACCTTTCAGTCCAAACTGAATATTTTCGCTCACGTTCATATGAGGAAAGAGAGCGTAGTCCTGGAACACCATCCCAATGCCGCGTTTCTCAGGTAATATAAAATGACGATCGTCTGTCATCACTTGATCATTAATCTCAATCTTTCCGCAGCTTGGGGTTTCCAGCCCGCAAAGTAATCGCAGTATAGTACTTTTACCGCTACCGCTCTCACCCAGAATCGAGATAATTTCACCCTGTTCAATCGTTAAATTGAAATTTTGGATGGTGTTATTTTTGGAATTTCCATAGCTAAAGCAAAGATCTTTGATTTGGACAAACATATCAATTCGGCTCCTTTTCTAATACTTGATGGAAAATATAGATTGCAATCCCGCTAATAAGAACAATGATAATGGAAGCAAGTGAAGCTTCATGGATTTGTTCGTCGCTTGCGTATTGAAAGGCTTTAGTGGATAAAGTATCAAAGTTAAATGGTCTTAAAATCAGAGTTAAAGGAAGTTCTTTTAGTATTTCAATAAAAGCAAGAATAAATCCACTGATCAATGGCCCTTTAACCATGCGCAGGTCTACTTTAAAGAAGGTTTTGGTTAAGTTCATTCCGAGCATTCTGGAAGCTTCCGTAAACTTGTTGCCGATTTTATCAAATCCAGATTCCATTGAGTTATATCCGACTGCCAGAAAGCGAATCACATAGGCTGAAACCAGCATGAATAAGCTGGTACTTAAGAAGAGGGTAGGTTCCATACCAATGGATTCATAGAAATTAAACAACACGTTATCAATCTGGATGAAAACAGTGCTAATTCCAACCGCAATAACTGCCCCAGGAATCGAGTATCCTAGTATGGTTACTCGTGCCGCTGACTTAGAAATAATACTTTGGTGCATACGTGAAAAATTCGCAATGATAACAGCAAAGATAATAATGACTGCTGCCCCTGTAAAGGATACGAGCAAAGAGTTCCAAATGAGCTGCATAAACTGAGGGGATGCAATTTTATCAAATGTTAAGAACATCCAATCTACTAATTGTATAAACGGGATCAAAAAACCGAGTAAGAATACGAGTAGACTGTAGCCGAAGGCGGACCAGGCTTTAGCTCCTTTTAATTTTATTGGAGTCAGCGGCCTTACTTTGGCTTGAGAATAGCTGTATTTCTTACGGCCTCTTAGCACTTTTTCGAGAATTAGGATACCAAACACAATAAACATTAGAGTAGCAGATAGTTTAATAGCTGAGTTTAAATCGTTCATTCCAAACCAAGTCTGGAAGATTGCCGTACTGAAAGTAGGGATTCCAAAGTATTGCACAACTCCGTAATCATTCAGCACTTCCAAGAGTACAAGACTTACACCTCCAACGACTGCACTACGTGAGATTGGCAGCACAACACGGAAATAAATTTCCCATGAATTCCTGCCGAGCAGCCTGGAATTCTCAACCAAAGAAGCTGATTGATTCATTAAGAACGCTCTTGTGATAGTGTAAACATAAGGAAACAGAAAGAGGGTGAAGATAAACACGGCACCTGGAAGGGTTAATATATCAAAGTAGGATTGGTTAACCTTCATTCCAAACTGATTGCGAAGGGTCGACTGGATGACTCCAGTATAATTCAGGATGCCATTATACGTGTAACCCGCAATATAAGGTGGAATAGCTAGGGGGAGAATAAGTCCCCATTTAAAGAATTTCTTCATGGGAAAATCATAGGCCGACACAAGCCACGCTAAACTCGTACCAATTAGAATCGTGAGAATGCCTGTAAATATGATTAGCAAACTTGTATTTTTAAGCAGGTCAGGAAGTATAAACTTCTGAATGTGAGCCCAGTTATCAGCTTCCTGAGTAAAGAAGTTGATTAATATGGTTATATTTGGAAGTAAGATGAGAATGACAATGATCAAACTAAACAAAGACCACACATTCATATATCCAGGCAGCTTACGGAACAGCTTCAATCGGAACACGTCCTTTAGGGCTTGGTTGCGTTCAGACCTCAATCAACCAGGCAGCAGGGTGTATGGTTGATTCAAGTTTGAACACTCATAAAGATGATAACAGTTCTCAATTGTTTTGTATATATACTAAATGCCGTACTCTTTCTCTAAGAGTACGGCATTTAGCCAATGGTTTTACTTCCAGCCTACTTCGTTCATAATTTTAACTGCTTTATCGTTGTTTTCACCTAGCTTAGAAAGATTAATGTCCTGCTCTTTGAAATCTCCCCAGCTATTAAGAAGCTCTGATGGCTCTACATCAGGATTCACAGGGTATTCATAATTCGCTTCTGCGAATTGTTTCTGCGCTTCTTCTGTGGTAAGGAATTCCATGAATTTCTGCGCGTTTTCTTTATTTTTACTGCTCGCGGTCATGCCGATCCCACTGATATTAACGTGAGTACCAGTTGAATCCTGGTTAGGGAAGATGACGCCAAGCTGTTCTCCAACTTTCACTTCTTCTGGATCTTCAGAGTTCAGAAGTTTACCAAGGTAATAGGTATTCATAACCGCTACGTCACCTTCTCCTGCTGCAACAGCTTTAGCTTGATCGCGGTCACCGCCTTTTGGTTCACGAGCCATGTTATCAAAGATTCCTTGGGCCCATTCTTTCGCTTTTTCTTCGCCTTCTAAGGCAATCATAGAAGCAAGAAGAGACTGGTTATAAATATTAGAAGAAGAGCGGATTAGCACTTTGTCCTGGAATTGATCTTTTGTAAGATCCATGTATGTTTGAATATCTTCTTCATTTACACGTTCTTTATGGTAGGCAATAACTCTAGCTCTTTTTGTAAGGCCAAACCATTGACCTTCTTGATCACGAAGTTTTTCGGGGATATTTTCATTTAGAATATCACTGTTTACTTCTTGAAGGAGGTCCTGAGATTTTGCTCTGTACAGACGGCCAGCATCAGCAGTCATTAACAAGTCAGCTTCAGAAGCCTTTCCTTCACGATCAAGTCGTGCGATCAGTTCA
Organism: Halobacillus sp. K22; assembly: GCF_052246795.1. Lineage (NCBI taxonomy): Bacteria > Bacillati > Bacillota > Bacilli > Caryophanales > Bacillaceae > Halobacillus > Halobacillus sp. K22. The sequence continues at coordinate 7,792 of NZ_JBQQCN010000013.1, forward strand.
TCGTCGTCGCCTTTAATAACATTCACCTTAATACCTGTTTGTTCTGTAAACGTATCATATAGCTCCTGATCGGTTTCGTAGTGACGACCCGTGTATAAATTAACTTCGCCACTTGATTCTTGAGAAGCGTTTTCTTCAGAAGAACCTTCCTCTGAAGAGTTCTCCTCAGTTCCTTCGCTTTCATTGGAAGAACCTTCATCGTTACCACTGCCACATGCAGCTAAAGCAAAGATTGATACAATCAACATTAGGCTTACTAAAAACCATTTGTTTTTCATTTCCTTCACCTCGTATGTAATAAATTATTACTTCCTTATTGAAAATGATTTTCAATCCCATTTACTATTCTAATGAAAATAATTCTCAAGTCAATAGATAATTTTTACATCTTAAAGTAGAATTTTCTTCTTAACTGCAAAATTCTCTATCTTAATTTCTGCAACTATGCTTCCAATAGAGCAACATTCCGATTTGATATTTGTAAAATATTTCATTTGAGTCTAACTGGGTTTATTGGTAGATTAATAAAGGTGATTTTAGCTAGAAAGCGGTTTAAATCTGCATGGAGTTGGGAAAAGTCCCATAATTGGCAATTATTTGAATAAAATATGGAGGTGGAAAAGCGTGGGTGCTTTACTTGAAACCTTGAATAATTACATGTGGGGTTACATACTTGTGGCTGCCCTGCTAGGTTGTGGGTTATGGTTTTCAATCAAACTTAATTTTGTGCAATTCCGCTATATTCCTGAAATGGTTAAGGTTCTTTTCGATAAGCGCTCAATCTCAGCAGAAGGGAAGAAAGGGACATCCCCATTCCAGGCGTTTGCTATTAGTACGGCTTCCAGGGTGGGAACAGGTAACTTAGCTGGTGTAGCTGCTGCAATAACGGTTGGTGGACCAGGCGCTGTGTTTTGGATGTGGCTTGTTGCGATACTCGGAGGAGCGTCCGCCTTTATTGAGAGTACATTAGCTCAAATATATAAGATCCCCGATAAAGATCAATACCGGGGCGGTCCGGCGTATTATATGGAAAGAGGGCTGAAGAACCGTAAGCTTGGTATTCTTTTTGCTATTACAATTACATTTACTTATGGGCTTGTGTTTAGTTCTGTTCAGTCGAATACAATCAGGCTTGCTTTTGAAAGGTCGTTTGATATCCAAAAGTGGGTAATGGGCGGAATCTTAACCTTGATTGTGGCTTTAATTATTTTTGGAGGCTTAAAACGTATAGCCCAGGTTACTCAGTACATTATTCCAATTATGGCAATCTTCTATATTATCCTTGCGGCTTATGTACTTTTCATCAATCTTGGTCAAGTTCCAACTATGATCGGGCAAATTTTCCAGGGAGCCTTCGGGTTTAGAGAAATAGCTGGTGGTACTTTTGGCGGTATGATTCTGATAGGGATTAAGCGCGGCCTGTTCTCAAACGAAGCAGGAATGGGTAGTGCCCCTAACGCGGCCGCTACCTCAGAGGTGACGCACCCTGTCAAACAGGGATTAATTCAAACCCTCGGGGTGTTTACAGATACTTTACTTATCTGTAGTGCTACTGCTGTTATTATTCTCTTTGCAGGGGATTATGTAGGTACCGACCTTGATGGGATCCAGCTCACTCAGTCGGCATTTGAATCTGAATTAGGAACATGGGCTTCGATCTTTATTGCGGTCGCTATATTCTTATTTGCTTTCAGTTCCATCATTGGAAATTATTATTATGGTGAAACAAATATTGAGTTTATTAAATCTAGTTCATCTAATATTTTCATCTATCGTATCGCTGTACTTTTCATGGTAATGTTTGGCGCTGTTGCAGAATTTGCTCTTGTCTGGTCGCTTGCAGATTTAACAATGGGTATTATGGCTTTAATTAACCTTTACGCCATTTTCCGATTATCCTCCGTGGCTTATGATGCACTTAAGGATTACAGGAAGCAGCGTATGGCGGGAGAAGATCCAGTCTTCTATCAGGATCACCTGCCAGGCGTCGAAGGAATGGAGTATTGGAGAAGGGATCAGCCGATTGAAGCAGAGGAAAAGGAAAGACAAGCTCAACAAAGGTAAGAATTGCCCCAGGACTTCAAGTCCTGGGGTTTTTAAGCTTTTACAAAGGAAACAGTTTCACACAGGAGCTTCACTCAGCACTCGGTTGAGCTCATGTGATATGATGGGAAAAGATTCGTGTGAAAAAGGATGAGCGTGATGAGTATTTTATCAATTGATCATATGAGCAAAAGTTTCGGAGATAAGGATTTATTTCAGGATATATCTTTTACTATAACCAACCAGCAGCGGATTGGCCTGATTGGAGTTAATGGTACAGGTAAATCTACCTTGCTGAAAATTCTAGCCAAACTGGAAACAGCGGACAGTGGCCAAATCGACCATGCTAAAGACTTTACGGTTGAATATTTACCTCAAGAGCCGGATCTGGCAGAGGATAAAACTGTGCTGGAACAGATCTATTACGGTGATTCAGACATAATGAGAGTGATGAGAAAGTATGAGCAGGTGATGCTTGAACTTTCTGAAACTCCTGAGAATCCTGAGGTGCAGCAGCGAATGTTGGACCTGCAGCAAAAAATGGAGGAGAAGAATGCCTGGGAAGCCAATACTGTGGCTAAGACTGTGCTCTCAAAGCTTGGAATTGAGTCGTATCAGAAAAAGGTGAAAGATTTATCCGGCGGCCAAAAAAAACGGGTGGCTATCGCAAAAGCTCTGATTCAGCCTGCGGATCTTTTACTGCTGGATGAACCGACCAACCACTTAGACAATGAAACCATTGAATGGCTGGAAGAATACTTGGCCTCCTATAAAGGTGCTTTAATGGTTATAACTCACGACCGATATTTCTTAAACCGAGTAACCAACTTAATCTATGAACTGGACAAAGGAAGTTTATATATTTATGAAGGAAACTACGAAACTTTCTTAGAGAAAAAAGCAGAGCGTGAAGAGTGGGAGCGTCAGGCTGAACAAAAGCACCGCAATACACTAAAAAGAGAGTTAGCCTGGCTTAAAAGTGGGGTGAAAGCCCGGACGACCAAACAGAAAGCTAGAAAACAGCGAGTGGAAGCAATGAAGGACGAGACGTTTGACACGCATAAAGAGCAGGTAGATATGGCCATCGGTTCGACAAGACTTGGAAATCAAGTCATTGAATTAGAGGATGTATCTCTCGCTTTTGGTTCCCAGCAAATTGTAAAGAACTTCGACTATCTCGTGGTACCAGGAGAACGCCTGGGCATTATAGGGGCTAACGGTTCCGGAAAAACGACACTGCTTAATATTATGGCAGAAAGAATTAGACCGGATGCTGGTGAGGTAAAGATTGGATCCACTGTAAAGATTGGTTATTATACTCAGGACCATGAGGAACTGGACGAATCCCTTAAAGTTATAGAGTATATTAAGGAAGTGGCCGAGGTTATTACCACGGCTGAGGGGGATGAAGTAACGGCAGAGCAGATGCTCGAACGTTTTCTATTCCCTAGACCCCAGCAGTGGACGTATATTAAGCGCCTATCTGGAGGGGAACGCCGCAGGCTTTACTTGCTGCGCGTACTCATGAGTGAACCGAACGTTCTGTTTCTGGATGAGCCTACGAACGACTTAGATACAGAAACACTTAGTGTACTTGAAGATTACCTCGACCAATTTCCTGGAGTCGTTATTACAGTTTCTCACGACCGCTACTTCCTTGACCGTACGATCGACAAGATCATTGCATTTGAAGGGGATAACATCCGGCGTTTTTATGGAAATTACTCAGAGTATTTAGAGGCGCGCCGTGAGGAAGCGAAGGAAGAGGATAGTAAAAGAAAGAGTACATCTACCCAGGAACAAACCAGAAGATCCAATAGGAAACGTAAGCTCACCTATCGTGAAAAACAAGAATGGGAAACCATTGAAGATGAAATTGCCACTTTAGAAACTCAGCTTGAGGAAACAGAAGAAGAAATTTCAGCTGCAGCTAGTGACTTTGATAAGGTGCAAGAGCTTTATAAAAAACAGGAAGAACTCGAAAACGAATTAGAAGCTAAGATGGAGCGTTGGGAAGAACTTTCATTAATTGTGGAAGAAATCGAAAACGATGGATAATACTAAGAGACCCGGAACGTCCCGGGTCTCTTATTGTGACACGAGAATGTAAATATGGAATAATGAATACGGATACAATTATTCGATAGGGAGGAAGTACAAGATGAGAATGCCAAGTCAAGATAAACTGGAAAAATATGCAGAACTGGCTTTAAGAACAGGAGTCAATTTACAAGAACAACAAAAATTGATGATCAACTCTACCATTGAAGGTGCTGAATTTACTCGTATCGTCGCAAAGAAGGCTTTCGAGATGGGAGCTGAAGATGTACATATTAATTGGAGTGACGATGAACTCACACGTATGAAATATGAGTATGCGTCACAAGAGACATTATCAGAGGTTCCAGAGTGGCAGCAGCAAAAGTTCACCTATTTTGCTGAACAAGGGGCGGCCATCCTTTCCATTCGTTCGACAGATCCTGATTTACTAAAAGGTATTGATGCAGGGAAAGTAGCAGCAGCTACTAAAGCAAGGTCAGAAGCCATGTCGACATTCAGAAATTACACTATGAATGACCGCATTCAGTGGTCGATTGTAAGCATTCCAATTCCTGCCTGGGCGCAAAAGATTTTCCCGGGAGAAAGCGAAGAAACGGCTCAGGATAAACTATGGGAGCAGATCTTCAGTATTGTGCGCGTCGATCAGAAAGATCCAGTAGCTGCGTGGGAAAAGCACAATAAAACTTTGATTAAAGCGCGTGAGTATTTGAATAAAAAACAATACAGCAAGCTAATCTATAAGGCGCCTGGCACTGATTTAGAGGTAGCACTTCCTAAAGGACATATCTGGAAAGGCGGACCTGCCACAACGGAGAAGGAAAACATTCAGTTCAATCCAAATATGCCTACAGAGGAAGTATTTACAGCTCCTCATAAATATGGAGTGAATGGTAAGGTAACATGTACGAAGCCTTTGAACTACGGTGGTAACGTAATCGATGGGTTTACTCTGACCTTTGAAGAAGGCAAAGTGACTGACTTTTCTGCCGAAGAAGGGGAAGAGACATTGAAGCATTTGCTTGATACGGATGAAGGCTCTCGTCGTTTGGGAGAATTGGCACTTGTACCTCATGAATCACCAATTTCGCAGTCCGGATTAATATTCTACAATACTTTGTATGATGAAAATGCTTCCTGTCACTTAGCACTTGGGAAAGCCTATCCGAATAATATGACAGGCGGATCTGATATGAGTGAAGAGGAACTTGATCAAAATGGAATTAACCATAGTTTGTCTCATGTTGATTTTATGATGGGGTCCGACAAACTAGATATCGATGGCATTATGGAAGACGGAAGTAAAGAAGCAGTAATGCGTCAAGGCAGCTGGGCTATATCATTCGAATAAAAAGAAGCAGAGAAGACGACCGGTAAAGAGCCAGGTCGTCTTCTTTTTTGATTGAGGTAATAACAGCTTTGTTAGAACGTGCTGATCTTAAAGATAAGCTCCCTTTTCTGTAAGACTTGATTTCGAGATAGTTAGGTCCGTTACGTAAGATGGACAAGGGTTGGTGGGAAATAACTCGCTTTCCTATGGGGGAACGGTAAGCTTCCTCGCTCGTTTCACTCCCTGCGGGATCTCACCTAGTTCCTTCTCCCATGGGAGTCTCGCCATTTCCCACCAACCCAGCGATATCTGGCGAACGGACCCTTCTATAGGAAAAAGGAGACATGGTAAATCTGCCTCAAATGCTTCTATAGCAGTGTCATTCACGTGGTAACGCTACAAAACCAATGTGTTCCGAATGTTATCTCTTTCTCGTACTATTGCTCTACTCCAAAGAGGTTGGAGACACAATTATCGCAAGGTCCGGAGGGGGACGATGAAGACTCCTGTGGGATGAACATGATCGGTAAGATTCCGGAAGGCGAAGCCTGAGGAAGCTTACCCCATGCCCACGGAAAGCGAAATCGTCCCCCGATGGACCTTCCTCATAACCAATATCTCGAAACTGAGTCTTCAATTATCCGGCCCTATAGTGAAATAACTTTATTGTTTTTTGCCTTTGGGTTAGCTTTTTATAAGTTTTGAGAGGCGAGTGTTAATAACTTATTTACGAGAAGTTAGGAGTCCAAAGAATCTTCAATAGGCTCATACTAATTTAAAATGAATAAAGAGAGGGAAAGTAGTAGGTAAAGGAAGGCGATGCCAATGAAGTATGATGTATGTGTAGTAGGAGCGGGTTTTGGAGGACTCGCTGCTGCAGCCGAGTTAACTCGGAATGGTTGGAGTGTAGCTGTACTGGAGGCATCTAATGAGTTAGGCGGCAGTGCAGGCAAATATGAACGCGAGGGCTATCGATTTCAATCGGGAGCAACCGTGGGGATGGGATTTGAGCCAGGCGGTGTTTTTGATCGTTTGTATTCATCCCTTGGTTTAAATAAGCCTTCTATGACATTGTTGAATCCGATCATGGATATCCATATGCCAGATCGAACCATCCATTATTACAGTGAGCGAGAACAATGGTATAAAGAAATTAAATCTCAGTTCCCTCAAGATGCCTCTAAGATTCAAGCGTTCTATGATGAAATTTTTCGAGTTGGGGAAATGGTAGATGCTATGGTTGAGAAACTCCCTGTTTTTCCGCCGAAAACCCTGGGTGACTGGATTCGGTTAACTCCTATGATCAATTCCAAGTCTCTTCAACTCCTTCCCTATATGAACCAGACGGTTTATGATCGGTTAAAAAAATATAATCTCCATCATAATCGCCTGTTTCGGATCTTTTTAAATGGAGAGCTTATGGACAGTGTACAAACTAGCGTAGAAAGGTGTCCGGCTTTTCTTGGATTTACGGCTTTACAAACGTTCCATAAAGGTGCATTTGCTGTTCATGGTGGATTGGCTTCGGTAGCTGAACAATTATCGAAGTATATTAAAGAAAACGGAAATGAGGTGTTTTTACGACACCCCGTCCACTTAGTAGAAAAGAAGGGGTCAGACTATCATTTGCATTCTAAACGAAACAAGGTTTTTGAAGCTGATTATGTCATTTTAAATAATTCAGTTCACAATCTACATGGTACATTATCCGAAGAATTAAGAAGCCAATCCTATATTAAGCCAGAAAAAGAAAAACAAAGAGAAGCATGGGGAGCATTCATCATTCATGCGGGGGTGCACGAAGAGGTGTTTAAAAATACCGACGTACTTTACCACCAATTCATCGATCCGAATCACCCGGACGACTTGCATGATGGAGGACAGTTCTTGCTTTCCCTTTCAGACCCTTCTGATCGTCAAATGGCACCCGAAGGCAGGCGGTCATTGACGATATCCACCCATACAAACGTGGCTCAGTGGTGGGAAAATGAAGATTATGATGTTGCAAAGCAAAAGATGAATCAACGATTGATTGAAACAGTAAACCATTACTTTCCTGGATTTGCCGATCATCTGGACCTTGTGTTACCCGGTTCACCGGTTACTTTTCAGAAGTGGCTGCGCAGAGATCAGGGAAAAGTAGGGGGATATGCACCTACTGGTAAGTACAGCTGGCTTGGAAGCTATTCTATTCGTACAGGGATTAAAGGTATTTATCAATGCGGAGATACCGTTTTCCCAGGTGCTGGGACACTTGGAGTGACGCTCTCCGGGTTAATGGCAGCCAAAGAACTTACCAGATGATTGAGAACAGAGAATTATGGGAATGAAAAAACATAAACAAAAACACGGAAAGGAGAGTTGAAAATGCCAGGTCCAGAGAATGAACTTCCAGGTTTCCAGGCAAACCCTAATGAGTTTGGAAAATGCAGCAATTGTGGTAAATTATTGACCTCTAAGAAAGAAGCTGAAGTTAAGCTTTGTAAAGAATGTCAAAAGCGTCACAAAGACAAAAATGTAGATTACGATGAAGCGGAATAAGCATTGACCACGACAACATTGTCGTGGTCAATTTGTGTTTAGAACTCCAACCAAACAATCATACGGCTAAAAGTTTAAACTTTACACCATAATAAGGATAGTGTTAGAGTATTTAATTGTGTTTAAAAGCATCCATCATACTATAAAGGAGTTCATCAATGAATAACAAACAAACAGGCCAAATTGATTGGCCGGTATTCGGGATCAGCGGAGGGATTTTAGTACTCTTCGTGGTTGTTGCACTTATTGATATTAATTTAATAGAAACAATGGTTAACGAAAGCTTTGCCTGGTCAGCGAAATACTTCGGGGCTTTTTGGCAGGTGCTTATGCTTGCCACGTTCTTCGTGGGTCTTGGGTTAGGCTTTTCTAAATACGGAAATATAAAGATGGGGAATATGGACAAGCCGGAAATTAGTCTTTATAAATGGTTGTCGATTATTATGGCAACCCTGCTTGCCGGCGGAGGAGTATTCTGGGCAGCAGCTGAACCTATGTATCACTTCCTTACTGTACCTCCTTATCAGTCAGGAATCGAAGCTGGGACACAGGCAGCTATTAACCCGGCACTTGCGCAAAGCTTTATGCACTGGGGCTTCTTGGCCTGGGCAATTCTTGGTACGATAAGTGCTGTTGTCATGATGTATGGCCATTATCACAAAGGTATGCCAATGAAACCGCGCACTCTCTTGTATCCGATTTTCGGTGAAAAGATCCGCGACAGCTGGTTTGGTACATTAATTGATGCTTTTTCTGTTATTGCAGTGGCGGCAGGCACCATTGGCCCGATAGGGTTTCTTGGACTGCAGGCAAGTTACGGGTTGCAGGAAATATTCGGTATCCCTAACCAATTCAGTACTCAGTTCACCATCATTTTTGCTGTAGTATTAATTTCTACCATATCTGCAGTAACAGGACTTTATAAAGGAATTCAATATCTAAGTAGTTTTAATGTTCGATTAGCGATTGGTTTAATGGCATTTATCGTGATATTTGGACCTGGAGGATTTATATTTAATCATTTTATCTCAGGTTTCGGGACTTATATTGACCAGTTTATCCCGATGAGTACCTTCCGAGGGGACGGAGGCTGGTTATCTGGATGGACGGTCTTCTTCTGGGGCTGGTTCATTGGGTATGGTCCAATGATGGCTATTCTTGTCAGCCGTATATCAAGAGGCCGGACAATTCGTGATATTATTATTGCGGTTTCCGTATTTGCACCAGTTATTTCAACGTTCTGGTTCACTGTATTAGGCGGATCCGGAATATTCTTTGAACTAAACAATCCTGGCTCTGTGTCTGACGCTCTTAATGCAGCAGGTAACCCTGCAGCCATGTTCGCTATCACAGAACAGTTTCCGCTTGCCAGCGTAATTTCACCGCTGTTTTTAATCTTAACGATTCTATTTGTTGTTACGACCAGTGACTCCATGTCTTATACGATTGCTATGGCTGTGACCGGTGAAGGCAACCCACAAGGCTGGCTTCGTATATTCTGGGCAGTTTTGATGGGCTCAGTAGCCGTTATCCTTCTAATTACAGGGGACAGCGGTATTACGCAACTTCAGAACTTTATCGTTGTAACTGCTGTACCAGTGTCGCTTCTTTTACTGCCAATGATTTGGCTTGCTCCTAAAGTGGCTAAACAAATGGCAAAAGAACAAAATATATTAAAGAAATAAGAAAAAACGCGAGCGCATATGGTCTTCATATGCGCTCGAGTTTTATTTTTGCCGTAAAATCGCTCGTACAGGGCTGCCATCTGCTTCTTCCATCCGTAATGGAAAAGCCATTAGCTCATAAACACCTGGTGCTGCATGGTCGAGTTCCAAACCTTCTATAATTAAAATATCATGCTTATACAAGGAGTGGTGAGCAGCTAATTCTTTACTCTCCAAAGGATCCACCGATGGAGTATCAATTCCAATCAGATCGATCCCCTGGGAATGTAAAAATTCAGCTGCATCACTGCTTATAACTGTATAATTGTCAGGAAATGCATTCCGATTGTTCCAGCTTGTCGTGCGGAATAAAAGCTTCGTTACACCGGTGTATTCAAAAGCACGGAGATCTTCTGCTTGAATAATTGTTTTCCCTTCCATATTTACGACGAGAGCGTCACCGATAAATCGTTCTGGCGGGAGATCAGCTATTTTTAATCCATTCTCATCATAGTGGAAAGGGGCATCCACGTGTGTACCTGTGTGGTTGCTTGCTTTAAATTGTCCGATGTTAACTGAACCCGTTTCCTCCATCGTCATCGTGCGTTTGTAATGGAAAGGTTCATCTCCCGGCCAGGCCGGTGTCTCGTTGTGTAATGGCATGGATATATCAATGAGTTTCATAAAATCCTCCTTAAGCAATTATATCCCGTTCATTTTTGAATTTCTTATAGGTTTCGTTAACCATAATTTCCTTTAAGATCATCATTACTTCATAGACTTCCTTATAAGTAGTATAAAGCGCTACAGGAGCAAGTCGAATTACATCTGGAGCTCGGAAGTCGGGAACTACATTCTCCTTCTTAAGAGCTTTGCAAATGCTCGCTGCTTCTGAATGTACTAGACTGATATGACCTCCGCGGCGCTCATTTTCTAATGGTGTGACGATTTGAAAACCTAATCCATCAAGTTCCTGATGAACCAAGTCGAGCATCAGCCGGGTCATATGCAGCGATTTGTGTCGTACGTTTTCGATTCCTGCTTCTTGAAAGAGATCTAAAGAACCCAGAAGAGGAGCGGAACTCAAGATGTGCGGGGTTCCCATTTGATAGGCACCCGCTGTTTCAGCATGGGTTAAGTCGTGAGACATGTCAAATTGCTTGTCTTTCTTTGAGCTGAACCATCCGGCAAGACCAGGTTTCTTTCCTAGATGCTTCTTATTTACATACAATCCACCAACGCCGCCAGGGCCGCTGTTTAAGTATTTATAGGTACACCAGACCGCAAAGTCGACACCCCAATCATCAAGGTTATGAGGGATAGCCCCGATAGAATGGGCTAAATCAAAACCAACTATAATCCCGTGTTCATGAGCAGCTTTTGTAATTTTTTCTACATCCAGAAGCTGCCCGCTTCGATAAAGAACGGAAGGGAGGAGGAGGAGGGCGATATCGCTTCTCATTTCCCTGATGATATCCTCTTCAGACAGCGTCGCCCCATTATCACTTTTTACTTGAATCAAATGTTCATCTGGATCCAGGCTGTGGAGCTCCAATTGGCTTTTTAAAGCATAGATATCGGAAGGGAAGTTCAGTTCATCGGCCAGAATTTTCGTCCGCTGCCCTTGCGGACGGTAAAATGTAGTTAGCAGCTGGTGAAGGTTGGAGGTTATTGAACCAGTACTGATAACCTCTTCAGGTCTGGCACCTAGCAGGGGAGCAGTTTTAGCTCCTAATTTTTCTGACATATAGAACCAGGGTTCTTTTCCATCTGTCCATCCGCCAATCGCATGGGTCTTCCAATCTTCAAGAGAGGCGAGTATAGCTTTTTCAGCTCTTTTGGAAAGTAAGCCTAATGAATTACCATCCATATAAAAGCGTTTATCATTAATATAGAACTCTTTTCTAAAGTTTTGAAGCACGTCATTTTGATCGAACTTTGCTGCTGTATCTAAGGTAATTTTAGACTTTGTCATCCTATCCCTCCGTGGAATAAAGTGAGTTACTTCATAAGTTCATGCTTGTTAAGTACTGCTTTAATCATGGAATACGTATAATCTTCAGGCAAAGCTTCTTTTAATGGTTTCAATTTTTTCTCTTCCATTTCTTCAAGTTTTTGAAGAATATTCGTCTCTTGCTCCTCATTAAACCAGCGATCCCAATCCACTTCTAATCCCTCCTGGGCACTTCGGAACAAGTGGTTTTCAACCGTTTGTGAACTTAAACCGCGTTCTTTGGCAATCTCTTTGATTTCTTTATGCTCTTCTTTCCACATCTCAAATGTAATTTGGTAACTTGGACGATCGTCCTTTGGGTCCTTTTTTCTTATGGAGAAAGACGGAGCATTGTCAGGAACTGGTTTAGAGTCCGCTTCTCTCGCCCATGGACGAATGGTTTCCAGAAACGTTTCTCCGTATTGTTCAAACTTCCGTTCACCGACTCCCTTAATGGCTAACATCTCACTCTGGTTTTCAGGTAGGTAGATGGTGAATTCTTTAAGGGTCGCATCAGAAAATATAACATAAGGTGGAAGTCCTGCTTCATCAGCAATTGTTTTCCGAACTTGTCGTAGCTCTTCAAAATAGTCTGCGTTATAGTTTTGTTCATGCTTAGTAGTGGTGGACTCTACGAGCATTTCCACAGGCTTATCACCTTTAAGGACAGCCAAGGATTCATCCGTCAACTGCAGAGCAGGGTAACGGCCTTTTCCGGGTGTGAGGTATCCTTCTGCTGTTAGAAAATGAATAAAGCGCGTCAATTCTTTCTCCGTATACTTGGACATAATGCCGTATGTGGAAAGGGTATGAAACTTAAATTGTTTTACTTTTTGATCGGAAGACCCTTTAAGTACTTTAGCGGTCAGACCTGCGCCAAACCGTTCCCCCATTCTTTTAACGCAGGATAAAACCATCTGGGCTTCGAGAGTCATGTCCTGAATGTCACCTACGAGTGTACAATTGGAGCATTTACCACAAGGTTCCGAAGAAAACGGGTCTTCAAAATAATCCAGAATATACTGCTGAAGACAGGTATGGGTATGACAATAGTTAATCATAGCCTGGAGCTTGGCGTATTCTTCTTTCTTTTTTTCTTCTGCAGGTGACTGGTCAATTAAGAAACGCTGAAGATTAATATCCTGACTGGAAAATAACAGGGCACAGTCACCAGGTTCACCATCCCGTCCGGCACGTCCAGCTTCCTGGTAGTAAGATTCGATATTCATAGGCATCGAGTAGTGGATCACATACCGTACATTGGATTTATCAATCCCCATGCCGAAAGCGTTGGTTGCAATAATCGTAGTAATTTCATCCTGGACAAAATCTACTTGAGCCTGCTTTCTCTGATTTTCTGTCAGCCCAGCGTGATACTTTCCGGCGGAAAATCCCTTGGTGGATAAGTAGTGTTGCAGGTTGTCCGCATCTTTTCTAGTAGCGGTATAAATAATGCCTGATTCATTAGGGCGGGTTTTTAAATATTCTTCTACAAACTCCCTTTTATCCCTGCCTTTTATGATGCGGAAGGATAAGTTGTCCCTCGCAAACCCCGTATTAACCACCGATTCATCTGGTACATCAATCAGATGTTTAATATCCCGGATTACCTCCTGGGTAGCTGTAGCTGTGAGTGCCATTAAAACTGGTAAGTTAGTGATTTGATACAGGGTGGGCACGATAGAACGATAACTCGGTCTGAAATCATGTCCCCACTGGGAAATACAGTGGGCTTCATCAAAGGCGATGAGAGATAAGGGAATACTCTGAATCGTTGCCAAAAACTGAGGAGAATCAAATCGTTCAGGAGCAACATAGACGAACTTGTAACGCCCTTGTCTTAAATCGTGAAGTCGCTGCCTCTGCTCTCCCGTAGAAAGTGAGCTATTAATATAAGTTGCAGCAATTCCATAGGAATCCAGTGCGTCCACCTGGTCTTTCATTAAGGAAATAAGCGGGGAGATAATAATAGCTGTGCCCTCAAGACTTAAGCCTGGAATTTGATAGCATAACGATTTACCTCCACCTGTTGGCATGACAGCCAGCGTATTGCGGTCGTGGAGCACATGACTGATCGCTTCTTTCTGACCTTTACGGAAAGAAGAATAGCCATAGTATTTCTGTAAATTTTCCTCAGCTTGCTGCATCATCATGATCATCCTTTTATATGAAAAAATATATATGAACTTTAGGTCGAATTGAATGTAAATTCTACAAAAAGTATGAGAATAAGAGTACCGTAACCCTTCCTCATCTTATCACGTTTTATTATTTATTATAGGGGAAAATAGATGGGTGTGTAACCCTTCATAATTAAGGAGTGTAACGTAATGAAAGCTATTGTAATTGAACAATATGGTGGTAAAGACCAATTAATAGAGAAAGAAGTAGATACCCCTGCACCGGAAGCGGGGCAGGTTCTGGTGGAAATGAAAGCAACTTCGATTAACCCGATTGATTGGAAAGTAAGAGAAGGCTATTTGAAAGACATGCTGGATTTTGATTTTCCGATAATTCTAGGCTGGGATGCAGCAGGAGTAATTAAGGAAGTCGGTAAAGGTGTGGAACAGTTCAAAGTAGGGGAACGAGTTTTTGCTCGCCCAGCTACCACGCGTCTAGGCACTTACGCTGAGTATGCGGTAATTGATGAAGAACAACTCGCCCGCATTCCTGAAAACATCCCTTACGATGAAGCAGCAGCGGTACCTTTAGCAGGGATGACAGCGTGGCAGTGTCTCGTGGACTTTGGTCAGATTAAAGAAGGTGACTGGGTGCTTATTCATGCAGGTTCCGGCGGTGTAGGTCATTACGCTATACAACTGGCTAAACAAATGGGAGCGTATGTAGCCACTACGGCAAGCGGTAAGAATCAGGACTGGGTAGAAGAGCTTGGTGTAGATCGCTTTATTAATTATAAACAGGAAGATTTCTCTGAAGTTCTTAGTGAAGTAGATATTGTACTGGACACGTTAGGAGGAGAAAACCAGGAGAAAAGCTTTGGTATTCTGAAAGAAGGTGGACGGTTAGCTTCCATTGTTCAGCCTCCAGATGAAGAAAAAGCTAAACAGCACGGAGTCAAGGCTGGATTTGTGTGGTTGGAACCGAACGGTGAACGTCTCTCCAAAATGGCAGAAATGATGGAAGAAGGCCAGTTAACCTCTGTCATAGGAAATCGTTTTAACCTTAGTGAAGAAGGAATTCGAAAAGCACACGAAGCAAGTGAAAGTCATCATGCTAAAGGAAAAATAGTTATTACTATGGAATAGGCTCATTCGAAAACCCGTCTCCCGCTGTTAATTATAACAGCGGGAGACGGGTTTTGTTTAAATTTTCTTACAATTTTTGTGTAGTTGCGGTAAACTTAGGGTAAGTAGTTAACATATCGTCAGAATGGAGGAGAGTTTTTTGCTAAACCAATATAAAACTGGAACATTTTTTGACGAAATGATGGGGGACAACGGGAATCCTAAACGTCACTACAGATCCTTCTACCAATTAATGGAAAATTTTTCCGAGAAGGAACTGCGTGAAAAACATGAAACAGCTCAGTTAAACTTCCTGAGGCAGGGAATTACATTTACAGTTTATAATCACACCGGAGGTACGGAACGAACGATGCCGTTCGATTTTGTGCCTATTATTATTCCCGAGCCTCAATGGAATAAGGTAGAAGAGGGAATGAAGCAGCGAATAAAAGCCCTTAATCTGTTTTTAGAAGACATTTACCACGACCAAAAAATTATAGAAGCAGGTATAATACCTAGAGACCTAATTGAGAACAATCCGTATTATTACAATAAACAAATTGGGGGAGTGAATGTCCCTTTAAATAATCACGTATTTCTTGCAGGCGTGGACTTGATTAAAGATGAAAACGGTGATTATCGGGTTTTAGAGGATAACCTGCGAAATCCTTCCGGGATGTCCTATGTCTTTCAAAATCGATATGTTATGAGACAAGTATACCCGGAATTATTTTTTGAACATTCAATTGAAACTCTTGAACATCAGGTTTCTGAGCTTCATAAGGCAGTTATAAGCCACACCCCGCCAAATGCAGAACCCCATTCTACCCCTACGGCAGTATTACTGACCCCGGGAATCTATAACTCTGCTTATTATGATCACGTATTTTTGGCGCAGCAAATGGGCATTGAGCTAGTAGAAGGAAGAGATTTATTTGTAAAAGATGATGTTGTCTATATGAAGACCATCCGCGGATTAAAAAGAGTAGATATTATTTATAGACGAATTGATGACGATTTTCTCGATTCGGAAGCGTTTCGTCCGGATTCAGCCCTGGGGGTTACTGGTTTACTCAGAGCTTATAAAAAAGGAAATGTCTCGATCTTAAATGGAATCGGAAATGGTGTCGCAGATGATAAGGCTATTTATGTCTATGTTCCTGATATGATCCGGTTTTACTTAGACGAAGAACCTATTATTCCTAATGTAGAAACCTACTTCCTAAGCGATCCCGAAAAACTTGAATATGTCCTGGAAAATATCGATCAATTGGTTATAAAAAATGTAGGAGCTTCGGGTGGATATGATATGTTAATTGGTCCACAATCAGAGGAAGAGGAACAAAATGAATTTAGACGGAAAATAATTGAATCTCCTCACCAGTATATAGCTCAGCCGACAATCAAACTCTCAAGAGCTCCAGCTTATCAGGATGGGCGTTTTTATCCTTGTCATGTAGATTTACGTGTGTTTGTGATGACCGGAGAATACACTCATGTCATTCCTGGAGGACTATCCAGAGTAGCTCTTAAAGAAGGATCGCTAGTCGTGAATTCGTCACAGGGCGGCGGCGGAAAAGATACTTGGATTTTGTCGGAAGGAGGAGAAACTCATGCTTAGTCGTGTAGCAGACTCCTTATATTGGATGGCTCGTAATATTGAGCGGGCGGAAAACAACTCCAGAGTTCTTGGTGTCCAACTGATCCACATGCTTGAGGCATCTGATCAAGAGATCATGGATCGTGATTGGGGTGAAGTTCTGGACATTTGTGCCTCTAAGCTCGATTATATGGAGCGTTACGAACGGATTGACCGGGAAACGATTATTCAATACTTGACCATTAGTCCGATCAATGCAAATTCCCTTTTGAATAGCATGAATTTTGCGAGGGGAAATGCGAGGGCTACGAGAGATATCATTCCTAATGAGTTATGGGAGGTTCTTAATGAATTTCATTTAGCTCAGAAAGATTGGCAGGAGCTGCCGAACACGAGACAGAATACTCAGGAGTACCTGAAGAAAGTAAAAACCACTTCTATGACTGCACAAGGAATTATTGAATCAACAATGAGCCGGGGAATTCCCTATACATTTATAAAAATCGGAAAATGGATCGAGCGGGCGGATAAAACAGCGCGTGTCTTAAATGTTATCTGTGAAAAAAACAGGAAAGAGGCAAGCTATGGAACGAATAATTATTATTATTGGCTTACAGCTCTTCAATTCCTGAATGGGTATGATGCGTACATTAAAGAACACCCGCCTACGATGGAATCCAGACATGTGCTTGATTTTATGATCAAGGAAAGATCATTTCCAAGATCTATTCGCTATTGCATGGATCACGTGATGGAAGCCGTTCAACGCCTTGAAGGCGGGAAGATTTCTCATTATTCAAAAGATCTCTTTCACATGCTTGAAACCATTCAAGAAGAATTAAAAGAAACTGATATTGAACATATGGATATGGAGGAACTGATGAGTTTTCTGGATCATTTTCAGGATCGTTGTCTTACTGTCAGCCGGATGTTCTCTGAAACATATTATTTGATTGAGCCCGTACACGTGAGATAGGGAAGAATTAGCAGGAGGAAAGTTCATGAAGTATGAAATCGAACATATCAACACGTTCTATTATGAAAATTTTGTAGATCAAAGTATGAATCATATCCGTTTAAAACCCACCACGGATGAATGTCAGCGACTATCTGCTTATCGTTCAGAAGTGGTCCCAAATTCGGTGATGAAGGAACATATCGATTATTGGGGAAACAATGTAGAAACCTTTTTTATTCCGGAAAAGCACCAGCATTTGACTGTCAAAACCCAGTCAACTGTCAGCATTCAAAAGAGTCCTCTCATTAAGATGATTCACTTCTCTGATGAGATGCGCACTATTTTTCATTCCGATTTATTTCGCAGTCATTACCTTGCTTTCTTAAATGAAACACCTTACACGTTTATGTACAAAGAACAAATCAAGGAAATCGAAGATGCTGTTGGAGATTCTTCCGATCCGATCCAATTCTCCCTTGATCTCATGGCCTTTATTCATCAATCCATTGTTTATGATGGCACAGTAACTCAAGTGAATACTAAAGCTTACGAATCCTGGCCTTTGAAGGCGGGGGTATGTCAGGATTATGCGCACGTTATGATCGCTGTACTAAGGGACAAAGGAATCCCGGCTCGTTACGTAAGTGGATATTTGTATGTGGGTGAAGGCTCAGCCTTAATTGGAGATGCAGCTACTCACGCCTGGGTAGAAGTTATGATCCCGGGGGTCGGCTGGGTAGGCTTAGATCCTACAAATAATGTAGAAGCCCTGGAAGAGCATATTCGCATAGGAAGCGGCCGGGACTATGCAGATGTAAGTCCTCTGCAAGGTGTCTATCGTGGAGGCGGCCAAAACCTTGACGTGAAGGTCAGTGTCACTCTGGTTGATCAATAAAAGTACAAAAAATCACCCTTCTTTAAAAAGAAGGGTGATTTTTATAAATTAGTTTTGATAGTTTTTAGAAGGTAAAGGATTTCGCTTAGCATAGTGGACCACTCCTCCGACGGCACCTCCAATAAGCGCGGGGAGAACCCAGCTTAAGTTGAGATCCGATAGAGGAAGATTTTGAACCAAAGGCTTAAAATCAGAAACATCGGCCCCAAAGGCGGCAAGCCCATCGTAGAGACTGATAAATGAAGTAAAGATAATAGCCCCTCTGTACACATAGGTGGAGTGATTAAATAATCTGCCTGCGAAAGTTAAAGCTACAAGCACAATAGTAATTGGATAAACAAATACAAGAACAGGTACAGAGTAGGAAATGATTTGACTGAGACCGATATTGGAAATACCAAAGCTGATCAATGTGACAATAATAATGACGTGTTTATAAGATAAAGCTCCGATGCGTTTAGAGAAAAATTGACCGCAAGCAACGGTGAGTCCTACACAGGTAGTAAAGCAGGCAAGACTTACAATGACACCAAGGAGAATGGTGCCAGCGGATCCATACATAATCTCAGCTGCACCAGATAGAATGGCGCTTCCATTATCATATGTGCCTTCTGTGGCCATTTTTGTACCGATCCATCCAATTCCCACATATACACTTGCAAGACCAACAGCCGTAACTAAACCAGCCTTTAGAGTGCGCATGGTCAGTTCTTTCTGATCTGTTACCCCGCGATCACGGAAAGACGTCACCACGATGAGGCCAAATGCCAGTGAGGCAATGGCATCCATAGTTAAATACCCTTCGACAAAGCCTGAGAAGAATGGCTGAGATGCATACTTTTCTCCCGCCGGCTGAACTGACCCATCCAATAGGAAGAAACTCCCTGCCACCAATCCTAAAATAGCGACAAACAGAGCGGGGGTTAAAATTTGTCCTATTCGATCAACCAGCTTGGAGGGATTAAGACTTACTAAATATACAATAGCAAAGAATATAATAGAGAATATCAATAGCGTTAAAGAGTTCCCATTCACAAATGGAACTACTCCAGTTTCAAAGGCAACGTTGGCAGCTCTTGGAATTGCAAAGAAAGGGCCGATTACTAAATACACCATGGAGGTGAACAATAGTCCGAATAAAGGGTGGACCCTTCCTGCAAGTTCAGTAGCTCCATTTCTAAAATATGAAATGGCCGCAACCGTGATAATAGGCAGGCCTACTCCTGTAAGTACAAAACCTGCTATAGCCGGAAGATAGGAAGTACCTGCTTCAATGCCCAGGGATATAGGGTAAATAAGATTACCGGCGCCAAAAAATAAGGCGAACAGGGTAAAGCCAATGAATACTGTATCTCTAGCTCTCATAAATATGGTCCTCCTAAGATGTCTGTCTATATTGTGCGTAAAAAAGACCTTCCTAACCAAGAATGAGCGTCTGAGATCATACTAAGGTATAGGAAGATCAATAATCGAATTCTTATACAACGCCGTAATACTATCAATGTCAAAAAATTATGTCAATACTTTTAATTTAAATAATGACTTTGCTAAATAATGGTTAGGTTTCTCATAAGAGTCATATTAAAGTATAGGGCCGTTTACTGTAAGACTCAGTTTCGAGATGTTGTGTGGAGAAAGGAGCGGAAGGGAACGGCTCGCTTTCCGGGATCTCACCTATTCATGTTCATCCCGCAGGAGTCTTCGCCGTTCCCTTCCGCCCCCTTGCGATCATTGAGAGCTCGAAAAATATCTGCATAAATAGCCTTCCCATGAACAAGGATCATCTATAATCCACCTTGGTTTTTACTGTCTGTTTACGTGTAGGAACCCTGTTATAGAAGCATTTGAGGCAGATACAGCTTGGCTCCTGTCTTCTATAGCAAGGTCCGTTCACTAAATATCGTTGGGGTGGCGGAGGAAACGACGAGACTCCCGCGGGAGAAGGAGCTAGGCGAGACCCCACAAGGAGTGTTAACGACTGAGGAGGCTTGCCAGTTCCCCCGCAGGAAAGCGAGTTGTTTCCGTAGCCGCCCCATCCTTTTTTTGGCAATGGACCCGAGTTATCTCGAAACTGAATCTTCAACAAACGGGAGCTAAACTGTTACATCAACACTAAGAGTTCGTAGATCCTAAAAGGGTAGATTTCCTATTGGAAGATCAGGTCTATCGAACAGGGTTGAGAAAGTCCAATTTAGTTTACAGAACTAAGTTCTGGATATAGAATATGGCTATGTCATGATGCGTATAACATACTGGAGATGAGGGAAACGTTAATGATTGATTCACTACTGTTGCAATTTATGTTAATAGGAAGTCTTGGAGTGGGGTCACAGTGGATAGCCTGGCGCTTTCGCCTGCCAGCAATTGTTGTGATGTCTATTGTAGGACTCTTAGTAGGACCGATCTTTGGTTTAATGAATCCAGAGCAGGACTTTGGAGAGCTTTATAAACCCATCATTTCTCTAGCGGTTGCCGTTATATTATTTGAAGGCAGCTTAAATTTGGATATGAAAGAAGTGCGAGGTCTAGGACGGCCTGTTTTCCGTATTGTTACGTTTGGAGCCTTTTTAAGCTGGATCCTGGGAGCTTTGGCGGCTCATTATGTAGCCGGACTTTCCTGGGCAGTAGCCTTTGTAATTGGCGGACTATTCATTGTTACAGGTCCAACCGTTATTCTTCCTTTGTTAAGGCAGGCTAAATTAAAACCAAGGCCTGCTAAGATACTGAAATGGGAAGGAATTATAGTTGATCCAATCGGAGCTCTGCTAGCTGTTTTTGCTTTTGAAATTATCGAGTTTATTATGGGGACAAATGTCAATCCTTCTCAACTTCTGCTATTCTTCCTGGCTTCCTTATTTGCTGTGCTCTTAGGCTGGGCATGCGGCAAGGGAGTGGGGTGGATGTTTGAGACTGGTTATGTTCCGGAGTTTTTAAAATCACCCGTAGTCTTTACCGTGGTGATTGCCTGTTTCACCATTGCCGATGAAATTACTCATGAAACGGGATTGCTCTCTGTTACGGCAATGGGGATGACGCTGGCTAACATGCATATTTCCTCTATAGCTGATATGAGGCATTTTAAAGAAAATATCTCTTTGCTGTTGATCTCAACGATATTCGTTATGCTGACGGCTTCACTGACGCAGGAGACTTTAATTGAAATCTTAAATTTACAAATTATTGGTTTTGTTTTATTAATGCTGTTTATTGTTCGTCCTCTTTCTATTTTTCTGTCTACAATGGGGACCGATTTATCGAAATCAGAAAAATTACTCGTCGGCTGGATAGCGCCGCGCGGCATAGTAGCCTTGACTGTAGCCAGCTACTTCGCGAGTATCCTTTTGGATTCTGGTTTTGAGGATGCTTCAATACTCATTTCTCTTACATTCGCCCTTGTTTTTACAACGGTTGTAGCCCATGGATTTACGATCGGATGGCTTTCTAAGAAACTGGGCCTTTCTATGGAAGGACCACCTGGCGTGCTTATTTCCGGCGGGAGTCAATTTGCAACAGGAATGGCTAAGACCCTGGATGATTTGAAAGTTCCTGTTCTTATTACAGACTCCTCCTGGGAGCGTTTGTCTCGGGCCAGAGCTGCTGGAATAAAATCTTACCATGGAGAGATTTTATCAGAACAGACGGAGTACTACTTGGATATGACACCGTATGAATACCTTATAGCTGCCACCGAGCTGGATTCCTATAATGCACTTGTATGTACTACGTTCGTTCCAGAATTCGGTCGCAATAATCTTTATCAATTGAGCTTAAGTGACCGTGAAGGAGATAACCTTGAAAATCTTGTTCATACAATCGGAGGGAGAGTGCTGTTTAAAGAAGGAGCCTCCTGGGAGGAACTGAACATTATGGTTGAAAGTGGTTACGTATTCCGAAAAACAAATATAACGGAACAGTATAAATACGAAAACTATTTGAATAACATTGATAGCGAAGCTGTAATCCTATTTATTAAAAAACCTTCAGGGAAGATTGAATTCTTCAGTCCAGAGGTAGAGAATAGGGCAGAAAACGGAGATGTGGTAGTAGCATTGACTCCTCCTAGTAAAGAATTTGAAAAAATACAAGAGAAACTTGAAGAACAAAGAAAAGAAAACGGAAATAAAAAACAGAAAAAGTAAGAGAAAGGGCCGCCATATGAGCGGCTCTTTCTCTTACTTTACAATCATCCGTGAACGTTTATTTAGGTTAAACGTTAGCTTCAGCCAACTGCACTTTTAAATCCTTCAACTCTTTTTCTATACGTTCTAATTGAGCTTCAGCATTCTCAACGTTCGCTCCGTTAGCTTCCAGTTTATCTAAATCTCCTTGAATTCTTACATAATCAGCTTTTAAAAAGGCGATTTGATCCTGAATTTCTTTCTTATTCATGAATTATCTCTCCTTTCTTCTATTGTAGTAGACTTCTCAAGAAAGTATAATAGTATTAATTTTCTAATTTGTCTAATTTTATTATATAGAAGCAAGAATCTAGTAGAAGGCGGGGAGCAAAATGAAAGTAATTCAAGAACAGAATGTAGAAGCATTTACGTCATCTATTCAAGATCTACTCCTGCAAAGAGAAGCTGAAAATAACCTTCCTTTAGGGATTTTACAGAGGCTACAAGAATCACCATCAAAAGAACCACCTTTCCTAATCAAAATTGAAGAGGAGGGGTCTCCTGTATTTATGACGATGAGAACCCCGCCACATCTTTGGATTTTACCTTCCATACCGTCCACTACGTCTAACCATATTCAGAAATTAACTCGGTACTTATTTGAAAATCAATTCGAAGTTCCTGGAATTCTTGGGGAAGGGGAGACTGTTCAGCAGTTCATTAATGAATGGGTCAGCATTACTGGGGCGAATCCAATTATACATATGCGCCAGGGCATCTACCGCTTGAAGGAGCTGCAGCCCATTCATAGGACGGAAGGGGAATTGATTAACGCTGGGGAGCATCACCTCGAACTTGTTAGCAAATGGTTAACACGGTATGGAGAAGAAACAAATGAAGTATCGGTAAAAGAGCGTGCCGGTGAACTTGCAGAAGAGATGATTCGCACACAGCGGATGCACCTTTGGATAGTTAATGGAGAAGCAGTCTCTATGGCTGCCAGAGCCCGCGTGACCCCTCATGGAGCTACTATTAATGCCGTATTCACACCTGATGAATTTAAGAGAAGAGGGTATGCTACGCAAGCAGTTTGGACACTTACAAAGAAGTTACTGGACAATGGTTACCAGTTTTGTTCTCTCTATACGGACCTTGATAATCATGCATCTAATTCGATTTACAAAAAAATTGGTTATGAATGGATTGGAAGTTCCATCGTTTATCATTTTATTAACGAATAGTATTGTTAAATTGAGTATTTTAATAATTTTACTTGGCTTCCAAACCGCTCTTACATAAAAAATATCTGGAAAGGAATAACTACTTATCATTATTAACTAATAAAAATAGGAAATTTGAAGAAAATATTATCTATAGAAAGCTAAAATGAATATAAAATAGAATTTCCATGACAAATTCATTACAATGTAAAATTTGGACGTAATATACAAAAAATTCTGTATAAGTTAATTTGTGCGTTCTCTTTTAGTTCGGTATGATGTTTAGTAAGTGAGCTTCAAAAACCTCACTTATTGCCAATTTAGGAGGCTAAATGAGTTGAATCCATTAAAGATCGTCGACAAAATCATACTTAAGGTTGAAGAGTTCATTCTTAGTTATGCGATAATCATCATTGCCTTAATGGTAGTAGGCAAGGCTTTAAGCCGAGCGATCTTTACTTACACTCCGCCTTTTGCAGATGAGGTTAGTCAAATCGCGATTGTAGTCGCTACTTTTATGGGGATCAGTTATGCGGCCCGGAAAGGAAGACATATCAGCATGTCTGCCTTCTATGATCTAGCTCCTTTTAAGGTCAGAAAAATTCTAGCCATATTTATACCGCTGGTTACAGCACTTGTATTATTTGTACTTACTTATTTTTCCGCTCTTTATGTTTACGATGTATATGAGTCAGGCAGGGTTACTTCAGCGCTTCAAATGCCCTCTTACTATTTATACATTTTCATTCCGATCGGTTTCTTGCTAGGCGGAATACAATTCCTTAGAAATATGTGGGTGAATATTAAGCACCGTGATGAGGTTTATCTTGGAACAGATGCTAAAGACTACAATGATCAGGATAAACACGAAATCCATGAAGGCACGCACTTATAAAAAAAATACAACAGAAGAAAGGATAACGATATGGTAGCCACACTACTAACGATCATGGTGGTCCTTTTATTATTGAATTTTCCGATGATGATCCCGCTTATGGCGGCTCCATTAATTGTATTGTTCATTTATTTTCCCAACTTGGATCCTATGATTTTAATGCAACAATTTTCTACAGGAATTGAGCCGTATGTCCTTCTAGCGGTTCCGCTCTTTATTTTTGCGGCGGATATTATGACGACAGGGAAAACGTCAAACCGGCTGCTTGATTTCATTGGCTCATTTATCGGCCATATTCGCGGTGGGTATGCCGTTACAACAGCTGCTGCCTGTACGTTATTTGGTGCTATCTCAGGTTCAACACAGGCTACGGTCGTAGCAATTGGTAAACCTATGCGTGAACGTCTTTTGAAAATCGGTTACAAGGATCCAACTGCCATGGCATTAATCATTAATTCCAGTGATGTTGCTTTGCTCGTTCCACCGAGTATTGGCATGATCATCTACGGTCTTGTATCTGGTACGTCTGTAGGTGACTTGTTCATTGCAGGTATTATTCCTGGTATTATCGTATTTTTAAGTTTTTCGATTTACAGTATCATTTACGCCAAGGTAGCTGATATTCCTTTGGCAAATAAAGTTTCATGGAGTGAACGCTGGCGATTGACCCGTAAGGCTCTTTTACCGCTAGGGTTTCCGATTATCATTATTGGTGGTATTTATACGGGGATCTTCAGTCCTACTGAGGCTGCCGGAATGTCAGTACTTTATGCTTTTGTATTGGAAGTGCTCATTTATCGTTCCATTCATATTAAAGAATTACCTAAAATCGCCAGATCTACAGGATTGGTCACTTCTGCCGTCTTCGTGCTAGTAGCAGGCGGGCAGGCATTCACGTGGGTGATCTCTTTCGCCCGCATACCACAGATGATCACAGAAACAGTTCTTGGAACAGAGCCTAGTGCGATTTTTGTATTACTTATGGTTACGGTTTTCTTCTTTATCGGATGTATGTTTGTCGATCCGATTGTTGTGATCCTGGTATTAACTCCAATCTTTTATCCGGCAGCGATGGATGCCGGAATCGATCCTATTCACTTGGGAGTCGTCATTACCTTCCAGGCTGCGTTAGGTTCGGCTACACCACCGTTTGGAGTGGATATATTTACGGCGAGCGCCGTATTTAATAAGCCATATCTGGAAGTGATTAAGGGCACTCCGCCCTATATCATTATGATGGTAGTTATTTCATTTTTACTCATATTCTTTGAGGAGCTTTCCCTTCTATTGATTTAACAAGAAGAGGGAGTTTATATAAAAAATTGGGAGGTCATTATCATTATTAAAAAGAAACGTATGGTTGGATTAGCCATGATGTTTGTATTAGGTATCTTGTTAGCTGCCTGTGGCGGCAACGGCGATGGCGGAGACAACGCCAGCGGCGGAGAAGGACAGACTTACAATTGGAAGTTTGTTACGGAAGAAGTAGATGGACAAGTTCAATATGAATATGCAGAAGAATTTGCTAAACGCATGAATGAGAAATCTGATGGGGCTGTAAACATTGAGGTCTATGAATTCGGAGGACTAGGAAGTGAAACCGACCAGGTGGAGCAGTTGCAAAGTGGAACGGTTGAAATGGCGGTTATGTCCCCAGGTTTTACTGGTAATATGGTAAAAGAAGGACAGATCTTTGCTCTGCATTTCTTGTTTCCAGACAGTGTTGAGAAAACACAGCAAATTTTGAACGATAGTGAAGCTTTAAACACAGATCTGCGTGAAAAGTATGAAGAGCATAGTATTTCACCGCTATCTTTCTGGACAGAAGGTGCGATGCAGTGGACATCCAGTAAAGAAATTACAGAGCCAGCGGATTTCGAGAATTTCAAAATGCGTACGCAGACCTCTCCTTTAATTCTTGAGTCTTATAAAGCTTATGGAGCGGAACCTACTCCAATGAGCTGGTCAGAATTATACACCGCGCTTGATCGTGGAACAGTAGAAGGACAAGAGAACCCGATCTTCTTTATTGGAGATGCTTCTTTCCACGAGGTACAAGACTATATGACATTGTCTAATCATAACAACTACGTTGCGATGACGACCGTTAATACCGATTGGTATGAAGGTCTGAATGATGAAATGAAAACCATGGTAGATGAAACTACGCAGGAAATGCAAGAGTGGGTATTTGAAGAACAGAAGTCACAGAACGAAGAGTATTTACAAACGATTAAAGAAGATACAGAAAATCCAACAGAGATTGTGGAGTTGACGGATGAGCAGCGTCAAATGTTTAAAGATAAGGCGATGCCTGTACGTGACTACTATCGTAACGAGGTTTCTACGGTGGATGGACAAATCCTGGATAAACTTCAGGAAGAGATTGAAGCAGCTGGAGAATAATTGTTTATAAGCAAAAACCATCATGTCCTTATAGGACATGATGGTTTTTTAATGTATCGGCTCCCACGGATCCGTCTGTTTGCGATAGTCCATATAAGTAAGGATGAGCACAAGAATGAACAAGAAGCTTGAAAGCTTAAACAACGTGGCTGTATCGACAAATTGGTAAATAAAACCCAGGATAATGGCGCTTGACCCTATGCCAAGATCAATACAGGAATAATACATGCCGTTTGCGATGCCGCTTCGTTCCGTGGTGGTCTTAGAAATAACCCAAGCCTGGAGAGCGGGCATCATAGAACCGAATCCAATTCCGAAGATCGCCCCTGCTATAATCAAGTGAACATTCGTGCTCGCAAGCGATAGGATCCACATGGCAATAAAGGATAAGACCGAACATACCATTATCAGCTTCCAGGGCCCCTTGCGGTCGAAGTATTTTCCAGTGATCGGTCGGGAAATGGTAGCCAGTACCGCGTTGAAAAAATAAAATAGGAAGGTCCCGGATAACCCTTGCTCGTTGCCGAAAATAACGAGGTAGGTAACTACCGCTCCGTAGCCGAAAGTATTCAGGAAGGTTACAAGGGCAGGGTACCGGCTTCTGCTTTCCACTAAAGAACCTACAAAGGAGAAGGGAGGCGGCTGCTTCTGATTTTGGTAGACACTTTCAGGGGTTACAAAGCTGGTCACGGAAAGTAAGATAAGTGCCACAGCTCCTAAGGCTGCCGCAATCCAGACGAGAAGCTGAAAAGTAAAGTTTTGATAAAGGTAAATACCTAAGCTTGGGGCCATGATCATTCCTACCGTAACAGACAAACCAAAATAACCCATTCCTTCACCAACACGTCTTCGAGGAATTAAATCTACTGCTGCTGTTCCGTTAACTGTCGTGGACCACCCCCAGGCCAGACCATGAATAAAGCGGATGATTAAAAGGACTACGACTATCTGGGTGATCGGATACAATGTCGTCATAATCAGCAGGGAAATCGATCCAATAATAACGAGTTTTTTCCTTGCGCGTGTCATAAGCAGGTGACCAATGAAAGGGCGGATAAGGATAGCTGCAAAGGCAAACATCGTCGTGATTAAACCAATTTGCAGACTGCTGCCGCCTATCGATTCTATGTAAGGTGGTAAGTTTGGCAATAGCATTTGAAAACTCATAAATGTAAATAAGTTTCCAAGTATTAAAAATATAAAGGGCCAGGTCCATAGCCTGGGGAGCGACGACTGCATTAAGGCTTCCTCACTTTCTATAGAATTCATAAGAAACCCCCACTTCTTAAATGAATGTGTGGGGGAAGGTTAATAGAATGTTTTCTAATCATGTGTTTCTTTTCTTCTCTCCAGCCATTCTTCGTAAAAGTGGGTAGTGATGGCTTTTAAGACAGCGTAGGTAGGGATTGCAAACAAGAGACCAAGAAAACCCGCTAAACTTCCAGCTGCTAGAATTAATGTAATGATTGTTAAGGGGTGAATACTTAAAGCTTTCCCCATCACGTTAGGAGAAACAAAATTTCCTTCCAATTGTTGAGCAATGACCATAATTATAGCTACCCATAAGGCTAAGATCGGTTCTTGAAGAAGTCCTACAAGCATCGCAGGGATGACAGCCAGAAAAGGACCTACAAAAGGAATGACGTTCATAAGCATGGCGAATAAAGAAAGCGTTAGAGAGTAGTCCAGGTCAATAATTAAATAGCCTACTAGTAACAATAGACCCACTACAATACTTACAGTCATCTGCCCAAGAATAAAAGCGTTAAGTGTATGATCAACCGAGTGAGCTAATTTTCCAAAGCTTCTAGCTGCACGTTTACTTAGAAACTTTTGGATAAAAGGAACAAACTTATCCCCGTCCTTCAACATAAAAAATAGGAAGAAAGGAATAAGTACAAGGGCAAAGACAAATCCAATCAATTGGCTGATGACATTAATAATAATTTTGGAAGCATCCTGTAAATAGCTTTGAAGGTTTTCCACGACATTGTTAATTGTACTGTCAAACTGGCTTGGTATGATATCCTGATTTTGCTGCCAGTAACTAATTGTATCCCCGAACATATCAATCATGCCTGGGAGGTTATTGATCAATCTCGTAAATTGCTGCTGAGCAATAGGAGCGATAAATTGAACGATTAAAAAACCTAGTAAAATATAAAGTAAGAAGATGACCAGAATGGCAATCAATCTGTGAACCTTATATCTTTCAAGGAAATGCAGAACAGGCCGTGAAATATAAAATAAAATCCCTCCGCCGATCAAAGGAAGCGCAATGGCGCCAATATACGTAAATACGGGTTCAAAAAAGAACTGGATTTCATGAAGGAGAAGAATAAGAAGCGAAATTAAGATACCTGCGACAATGGTTTGGAACCAACGTTTATGGATCAAAGACGACACACCTTTATGTAAATTTAAATGCTCTAATAAATATTCGTTACTGGAAGGGACGATCCCTTCTTAAATAAAAGGCTCTATTAAATCATAGTTGATGTTAGCCCTTACAGATAAGCTCCCTTTAGTTGAAGACTCAGTTTCGAGCTATTATGGAGCGGAAGATCCTCCGGGGGACGATTTCGCTTTCCGCGGGCATGTGGTGAGATTCCTCGGGCTTAACAGCCCTGCGGGATCTCACCGATCATGTTCATCCCGCAAGAGTCTATATCGTCCCCCTACGGACATTACCTTAATAGCAATTCGAAACCACTCAACCCACCGTTTTCTTGGTGAGAAAAAAGCATGGGATAAGGCGTTTATTTTTATACTAGAACGATGTGAAAAGCTTTTCATAGGAGCATTTAGGACCTATTTAGAAAGAGAGAGTTCTCTCTTCTGAAAGGGTCCGTTCGCCATAATAAGGCTGGGTGATGGAACAAGCCGAGTTATTTCCCCACCAATCCTATACCTTTTAAGTAACGGACCCAATTTATCTCGAATTCGAGTCTTCAACAATCCGGCCCTATAGATGAAGAACGAAATCAACGATAACGTTTATTAAAACCAAACAAAAAAAGGAAAGGTCTAGTTAAGGATACCAGAACTAACGGATAATAGTCATACATTTACATCATTTAACCAATTATACTTATAATGGAATAGAGTTTTTATAGGATGTCAAAGGAGGATAAAAAATGAAAGATGAAATTTTAAAGCGATTCTGTTCTTATGTAAAAGTAAATACCCAATCAGATGAAAATAGTTCAGAGACGCCATCAACGGAGGGGCAGTGGGCCCTGGCCCGTCAATTGGCAGAAGAGCTTGAGGAGATTGGTATGAGTGAAGTTTCTATTGATGAGAATGCCTATGTTATGGCGACGCTTCCGGCTAATACAGAGAAAGATGTACCGGTTATCGGTTTTCTTGCCCATATAGATACTGCTGTCGACTTCACAGGGGAAAATGTGCAGCCCCAGGTAGTCGAGTCTTATGATGGAGGAGACATCTCTCTAAACGAAGAAGTGAACCTTTCTCCTTTGGATTTTCCTGAATTAAACAGCTACAAAGGACAAACATTGATCACCACAGACGGAACGACATTGCTGGGTGCAGACAATAAAGCAGGCATTACTGAAATCATGACCGCATTACCACTTGATCAGACATCCGGAAATCAAGCATGGGAAAATCCGGGTAGCTTTCACACCGGATGAAGAAATCGGCCGTGGGCCTCATAAATTCAATATAGATAGATTTGCTGCTTCTTATGCTTATACAGTCGATGGGGGACCACTTGGAGAACTGCAATTTGAGAATTTTAATGCGGCAACTGCAAATATTGACTTCTACGGCAATAGTGTACATCCTGGTACCGCAAAAGATAAAATGATCAATGCCGTCAAATTGGCTATCGAGTTTCAAGAGAATCTCCCCAAAAAAGAGGCTCCTGAGTACACTGAGAATTATGAAGGGTTCTATCACTTAAATTCTTTTCATGGGGATGTAGAACATGCTTCGCTCACTTACTTAGTACGGGACCACGATCAGGATTTATTCAAAAAGAAAAAGGACAGACTTGATCATCTAGTAGAGGAGATGAAAGATAAGTATGGGTCAGAGCGTATATCTATAGATATGAGTGATCAATACTATAATATGGGAGACAAAATCACACCTGTTAAACAAATAGTGGATACTGCCTCAGAAGCGATGGATAATCTGGGTATCGAACCGCTGATTAAACCTATCCGGGGAGGAACAGATGGTTCCCAGCTGTCGTACATGGGGCTGCCAACACCTAACATCTTTACGGGCGGACAGAATTTCCATGGCAAGTACGAATATATTTCTCTCGATCATATGGAAAAGGCCGTGAACGTTATTGTTGAAATTGCTCGGCTATTTGATGAAAAAGCCTGATTTAGATCCATTCTGTCTGTTAATTGAACGTTTGTTTAATGGGGTTAAGGGAATGCTTACTCGTAAAGGAACTTGAATTTCCCATTATTTAAAATAAATGTAATTAATGATTGCGAGTAGAGCGGTCGGCATGCAGTTGATAAATCAAGGCTGAATGCTAAGTAAAGGGAAGATGAACAATAAAGGCCTTATGCTGGGACAAATCCCCATATTTACGGGCAACAGTCATTGCTTACGATAACCTTTACCCGCTAAGATGTGGTTTTCACCCATATGATAGATCATTTTGTATAATGAAGGGGAAGAGAAGCATGGATGCACAGTTGTTACTTGAATATGGATGGGTATTGATCGTATTAGTGGGACTGGAAGGTATTTTAGCTGCAGATAATGCACTGGTTCTAGCTATTATGGTTAAACACCTGCCTGAGAAAAAACGTAAAAAAGCCTTATTTTACGGGTTATTTGGTGCTTTTTTGCTCCGTTTTGGCTCTTTATTCATTATTTCATTTCTAGTGGATGTATGGCAGGTTCAAGCACTCGGGGCCGCTTATCTATTGTTCATTTCAGGGAAGCATTTATGGGATAAATGGCGCACTAAGGATGAGGAGGAGCAATCAGAGGAAGACGAGCAGGATGAGGAAACCCAAAAAGGAAAAGGGTTTTGGGCAACTGTGTTAAAAGTAGAGTTAGCCGACCTTGCTTTTGCGGTCGATTCTATATTAGCAGCTGTTGCTCTCGCGGTTGCTCTACCTGAGACAGGGCTTCCTAATGTAGGAAGCCTGGATGGCGGTCAATTTGCCGTTATTCTAACCGGTGGTATGATCGGAATTATTATTATGAGGTTTGCAGCCAATATATTCGTCAATCTGCTGCATTCTAGACCCGGTCTGGAAATAGCGGCTTTTGTTATCGTAGGCTGGGTAGGGGTGAAATTAGTTGTTTCTACCCTGGCGCACCCTAATGTTCAAGTCATTGATGAACATTTTGCTCATTCAGCACTTTGGAAGGTAAGCTTCTATGCTGTTCTGGTCATTATTGCAGCTCTGGGGTGGTTCTTATCACCCAAAAAAAATCAACAATAAATTGAAGGCCTGTAAGACTCCGTTACAGGTCTTTTTTTAAGCTTGGCTATAGCTTGAAGCAACAAAATTGATTTCCCTTAGTACCCTTAAGAAGAGAGTTATATAAGCCTTAAAAGTTTTCCTTATGTTCAGAGAAAGGTAAAATAAAAGTAAATCATTAGGGGAGGGGAAAGGTATGGGGAAAGCTGCACAGCATCCATCAGATCAGTTCCATTACATAAAGAACAGAATCAAAATGTTAAATCAAGTTGTGTCTTCCATGGACGCTGATGAAGTAGATATGGACGACTTCAACAGAATATTGGAGATGATTCAACAGCTGCAAATTAAAATGGAGCGTTTCAAAAAAGACTGGGATCAGGAATGAAGATAAGGCAAATCGTGTTTTTTCTGGTTTGGACAGGGTTTATTCTATATGCTTGGGTGGTTGCTCCAAACGGGAATGATGGTTACTTGAATCAGTTAATCCGTATGAATGATCCTGATCCATTGCTATTGGCTGTTTTCAGCCTTCTTGGTCTGTTTCCAATAACGTTTATGATTCTTTTGCTGACTCACGATAACAGCCGTATACCGGCCTGGCCATTTGCTGCTGGTTCGTTTATATTGGGGGCATTTTCACTCCTCCCTTTTTTCTTCTTATCTACTGCAGAGAAGAAACGCAGCGACAGAACACCCAGCATATTAAAAAGAGTGTTAAATGCTTTTTATTTTCATGTATTATTGATGGTCGGTACTACTATCCTTATCATTTACGGACTTCTGCAGGGTGATTTCACTGTGTATGCTCAAGCCTTCAAAAGCTCTCAATTTGTACATGTTATGACCATTGATTTATTTGTCCTGACAGGACTGAGTATCTTTACGCTTCATTGGGATCAACAGAAAACAGGCGTGCAAAACAACAGCTACTTATGGGGGGTTCTTCCCGTCATTGGAGTAATGGTTTACTTACTGCATAATAAGGATCAAAGGAGGCGCAAGGTTGAAGGTTAAGCCAATGTTGCAAATAGAAGCGGAAATCATTGCTAACTGGAAATACTCTGGAATTTATAGTTTTTATGACATGACAGCAGATGAAGAGGACTACCAGGAGTTCATTAATGAGGAAACGAGAGGAGAGCATGCCTTTAGTGTGTATGAAGGGGAAAAATTAATTGGTTTTTATTCCCTAACTCCCGTTGAATCAGAAACCGTCGACTTAGGTTTAGGCTTGCGGCCTGATATGACAGGACAAGGAATAGGCGGGCCATTCCTGCAAAAAGCTCTTGATTATGCGGAGATGCATTATGGAGCCCGCTCGTTTACTCTGTCTGTAGCCGCTTTTAATGAAAGGGCAATCCGAGTTTATAGAGATGCTGGTTTTAAAGTTATTCATACGTTTATGCAACCGACAAATGGAAGTGAGTATGAATTTGTAAAGATGAGAAGAATTAGCTGACTACTCTGTCATAGGAGGAAATCCATTGTAAGGCTTCAAGTGTAAGTACACCCTGCCATTCCTGTTTCGCTTGAGGCCAAACATCATTTGAGGTTTCCCACTTCCAGGCTGGTTCAATATAAGGCTGTGCCTCAAGACATTCTATTATGTAATCGAGATGCCCCGCTATCGCGTTTGAAGAGATACCTACATCCAGACTATTTGGTGTAGGCTTAAACTGCAAAGGGAGTGGAACATAGTTTTTCCAGTCTTCTTGATTTAAAGTCACTAGCTGACTTACTCCCTCCTTTAGCTTTGCATGAATTTCCTGATTCATGCAGGAAGGATGCATTCTGAAAAAACGCAGATAACAAAAAACTTCATGTTCCGATTCAAAACTATCAAGGGAGAGTAAGTGCTTTATTGATAAACTGACGAGCTGGTCTACATTCAGCTTTGAGACTTCATCTTTATATGCCAGAAGATAACCGATAATCTCAGCGGATGGATTTCCCCAGTTGTCATCGATCCAAGAGGTTCCATTTTCGTGTACCGTCCACCAGAAGGCATGAGGATAAAGATTCACTTCAGGAGGCACAGCAAGCCATCCTTGACGTTCTCTATTGAAAGACTGTTCAAGGTATTTGAGCACTTCACTGATCATCTCCTTAGCTTCAGGGTTATGATCTATGGAAGATAACATCTGCAAAGCTACAGAAGAAGCCATGGGGGAGGAACCGGGAAGCCGGAAATCTGCCTCCAGTCCGTGACCGAAGCCTCCATCTTGATTTTGATAGTTACCTAAAGCTTTTATTATTTCTTGCTCCGTCCCTCTACCAAAGAGATAGGAGCAGCGTGCTTGTTCAAGATCACGAGCGTTTGTTAGGATATAATTTTTAGCAGCCTCGAATGCAGTTATAGATAGATATCTCATATAGAATTCCTCCTTTATTGTATTTATTCGTCCTAAAAAGGTGGTATTCCTATGTGAGCATAATGGTTACATGTTGTAAGATGTATCTTTTACAATTGATTCTAGTACCTTGCTGTTAATTTCTTATATAAAATCGCTTCTCCCTAATCATAATGGAAATATTTTCTCATAAAAAGTTAACCATAACGTTTAAACATCCTTACAATAGAAAGGAGAGGGACAAAATGACATGGCATCATTTTCACTTGAAAGCCGAATGGCCTGGAGGTCGTAATGAAGTAGGCACGATAGAAGCAGACAAACTTAAAACTCAAATATCCATTCCCAAAGAAATGGACGGGCCAGATGTAGGTACAAACCCTGATGAAATGCTGCTAGGCGCTGCGGCGACTTGTTATATCATTACGCTTGGTGCAATGGTTGAGAGAGCAGGGTTACCACTTAAAGAAATGAGCATGGACTCGGAAGGAATTGTGGACGTAACTGACGGAGTCATCACGTATAACAAGATCATTCATAAGCCGCGTGTGCTTTTGAAGGCTGAAGCTTCTGATAAAGACTTGGATAAGTTGAACAAGCTGGTTGAGAAAGCTGAGAAGAGCTGTATGATTTCAAGAGCCATAGAAGGAAACGTAGCTCTTGAATTGCAACCATCCACCGGAAGAGAATCATAAATTAAAGAAAAGGGTGAACCTGTACAGGTTCACCCTTTTCCTTGTTTATTGATTCATAATATAAACTCTTGCCTCAAAAGGACGGAGAGTAAATGACTTTTCACCATCGTGAGCTTTCGTGTCGTAATTCGATAATATTAAGTGATCACTGGAAAGAGAGTAATTCGATTCAAAGTCGGCTTTTTCTGAGGTTAAATTTGTAATAATCAGTGCCAATTTATCTTCCAGGGTTCTTGTATAAGCATAAATTTGAGTATCTTCTTCCAACAGTAAATCATATGTCCCATAAGTAAATAGGGGGTATTGTTTTTTTAGAGAAATCATTTGTTTATAATAATTAAGAACTGAATCTGAGCGCCCTAACTGGTCTTTTACGTTAATTTCCTTGTAATTTGGATTGATTTTCATCCAGGGGGTTCCGCTGGTGAAGCCCGCTCTGGGCTGGTCATTCCATTGCATAGGCGTTCGGCTGTTATCACGGGAGGTGCTCCAAAGAATTTCCATAATTTCTTCATGAGAGGCTCCCTGAGCCTTTTTCTTTTTATATAGATTTTTAGCAGCCACATCATCATAGTCTTCAATAGAAGGGAAGGCGACGTTGGTCATACCAATTTCCTGTCCCTGATAGATAAAAGGAGTGCCTTGCATCAAAAAGTACATGGTACCAAAAGCAGTGGCACTTTCTTTCCAATACTGTTCGTCATCTCCCCATGTGGAAACCACCCGGGCTTTATCGTGATTTTCAATGAACAGAGCATTCCATCCGTCATCTTCCAATGCTTTCTGCCAACGGGTCAAAGCTTGCTTTAAACCTACTACGTCTAGCTTGTCATCTCCATCTTTATTCCAGAGATCTAAATGTTCAAACTGGAATACCATATCCATTTTTCCGTTTTCACCGACCCATAGGTTTGCTTCTTCGGCACTTACTCCGTTTGCTTCACCAACTGTCATAACATCATAGTTAGCATACGTTTTATTTTTGAACTCTTCAAGGAATTCATGGATCCCTTCCTGGTTCATATGCATATCAAAAGAAGACACATATTCATCGCCATCCGGGTTAGGCATATCCGGAAGGTCCGGTCGTTTTTTAATATGGCTGATGGCATCGATACGGAATCCATCAATTCCTTTCTCAAGCCACCAGTTCACCGTTTCATATAACTCTTCGCGTACTTCTTCATTCTCCCAATTTAAGTCCGGCTGTTTGGTGGAAAACACATGAAGATAATATTGACCTGAAGCTTCATCATATTCCCAGGCCGAGCCTTCGAATATACTTTCCCAGTTGTTCGGCTCCTTGCCGTCTTTAGGATCGCGCCAAATATACCAGTCACGTTTTGGGTTGTTTTTAGACTGGCGGGATTCCATGAACCAAGGGTGTTCATCACTAGTGTGGTTGAGTACGAGATCAATAATTAATTTCATATCCCGTTTATGAACTTCTTGTAACAGCTGATCAAAATCGTTCATGGTGCCGAATTCTTCAAGGATATCTTTGTAATCGGATATATCGTATCCGTTATCGTCCTTAGGGGATTTATACATGGGGCAAATCCAAATGAAGTCGATACCTAAATCTTTTAAATAATCCAGTCGTTCAATCATTCCCTGTATATCACCGATCCCGTCTCCATTTGAGTCTTGAAAACTTCGCGGGTATACCTGATAGCCTACAGCTTCCTTCCACCATACGCGTTCCATATGAATCCCTCATTTCTTCTGTAATATTTTACGTTCATGAAGACAGGTTCTTTAAAAACTATTGTACATGAAAAAACTAAAATGGGTAATTAAAGCAATTAGTAGTGCAACCGCTCGCACTACTAATTAGCACACTTGTTAATTTTTATTAAACCATTCTCTTACGTAAAAATGGAATCGAAATTTGCGCAAACGTTTGCCTTATTATAAATTATATAGTATCTGATTTTTCTTGCTTTGACAATAGCATGAATATAAGCTCGTGGATTGTTGTTGGTCAATTTAGGGGAGAGGTCGGCTCATTGCCATCCTGAAGTTTGCATAGAAAGAATACATACGTAAGGACATGCTGTATTTAAAAATAGACATTATAAAACAAGATTTAAATGCTGCCAATATGAGCCAAGAAGGGCTGTGTGAAAGCTGATAGATTGGGCTTCCAGGCGGAACAGTTATTGGTAAATTTGGAAAAGTTTTTTGTTCGTAGCTATTATTAAGCATCTTCTAGTACTTTGTCAGGGTTAATCCTTGTAAAGTAATTGAAGATGCTTTTGTGCATTTATTGTGATTCAGTTAAGTAAGTATGACTTTTCTCATTCTTCCTTCTATAGCATATTGATTCGTATGAAGGCGGAAGAATTGCCTGGCCCCGTTATAGGTGGTGTACCAAAGGTTATTAATGATGAAGAACTCTTCATTATCTTCTGGAGAAAGTTTGATGGGGTGATAACACGTACCAAACACATCGTCTTTTACCTCTATAATGCCTAAGTATTCATTTCCATCTACCCACATATTGATTGTTTTTTGCATGTACTTGGCTCCTTACTGAGTAAAATCTCACCAAAAGTTTAAATTAAGTAAAAGTATATTTTTGCTGTACGGTTTGTTTGGTCTAAATAGAACTTCAGACATTGTTTTTTACTCCTTTTTAGTATTTATCACATCGGGTTGTAAGCCTACTTCAAAATAGGTTAGGAAATAACAGCGAAGTGATGAATATTCTTTTATATTAACAAAATGGCATAATTTTTAAAATATATAGGCAATTATAATTCTTTACATCCTGATCGTATTTCCTTATAATAAGAACAAACGTTCGTGTTGAGGTGATGGCAGTGAATTATCAAGGATATCCGCGAAACGATGTGCTATGTATCGATATGCGCAGCTTTTATGCAAGTGTAGAATGTATGAAAAGAGGACTGGATCCTAAAAAAGCGTTATTAGCAGTGGTAGGAGACACTACGCGAAGAGGGAGTATTGTTCTCGCAGCTTCTCCGACGTTAAAACGCAAATATGGAATCAGTAATGTCAGTAGGTATTTTGAACTGCCGGACGACCCAAGCCTGATTATTGCCCCTGCGCACATGGGGGATTACCTCGAAGTATCTGTGGAGATCACCAAAATGATCAGAAACTATGTGCCTCAGCAGGCTATCCACGTGTACTCGGTGGACGAATTATGGGTCACAATTAACGGATTGAATAAATTGTATGGAAACCCTTATGAAATAGCAAATATGCTTCAATTTGAGATAAGAGAGCAATTTGGCATTGAATCTGTGATTGGGGTTGGGGATAATAAATTTCTTGCCAAAGTCGTAATGGATATTCATGCAAAAAAAGCAGAAGATGGAATTGCAGAATGCCGGTACGAAGACGTAGAAGCAAAGCTATGGCCGTGTGATATTCATGACGTATGGGGAATTGGTTCAAGAATGACAAAGAATTTAAATCGAATGGGGATTTTGACGCTTGGAGATTTAGCGCACCATCCATTAAAGTATCTGAAGAAAAATTTCGGCATCATGGGTGAGCAATTATATTGGCATGCGTGGGGGGTTGACCTGAGTCCTGTCTATGGAAACTTTGTGAAAACGGAGCAGAAATCTTATGGTCATGGAATTACGTTATTAAGAGATTATGAAAAAGAGGAAATTTATGCCTGCCTGCTTGATTTATGCGAGGAGGCTTGCCGCCGCGCAAGAACAGATGAAAAGGAAGGCAGGACGGTCCACCTGGGAATAGGGTATTCCAGTGAAACAGGAGGAGGTTTCAGCCGCTCCATGTCTGTCCAGTCTCCCACTAATATAACAGAGGATATGTATAATGTATGTTTGAAGCTTTTTCATCGTTTTTATGATGGAGAAAGTAAGATTCGGCGAGCATCTGTTGCTTTAACCAACTTAGGAGCAGGGCTGGATGTTCAACTCAGCTTGTTTGATAACGAACCGAAGAAGAAGGATTTAGCGAAGGTGATGGATCGCATTCGTGATGAGTATGGATCTACCGCTCTCCTTAGAGCGAGCAGTTACACGAGTGGAGGAATCACCATCGAGAGGAGCAAAAAAATAGGCGGTCACTATGCATAGACACCCTGGACTTTCAATCCATTGTTTTTTTTGAATATAGATAACCAATAGTTAGTTAATCTATGTCAGTATATGTAGAGCCATGAAGCTGTTTTTTCATTCCAGGTAGGCGTAGTTATTACGCGAAGTAGATTATTCAGCGTATACTACCTTAAACCTTTTAAGGAGTGAGAAAATAATTATGTATTATAAAGATTATAATTATGAAAGCTATGATCAAGACTGGAAAGACGATCATAAAAAAGAGTGCGGCTATCACAAAAAAGAAGATAAGAAAAAAAGTAAGCACTATGAAAACTGTGTGGCCGATGTATTGGAAGCTATACTAGCTGCTCAGAGGAAAGCGGATAAAGATAATGGCTGTCACACATCCTGTAAACAGTCTATAGAAGATTTACTTGGGGAAGAGAAGAAAGTAAAGAAAAATACAATTCCATTTATTTTGTATTGTGGATGTGAACCTTATAAAGGTACAGGGGTTACCACCTATGACTGCCACTCGAAAAAAACCAAATTCAAATGTGTAAACTCTTTTATTTTCAAGATTAAAGACATCGAAAAAGAGTGTGCTGTGCTCGAATTACTCGTATTCAAATCAGATCTAAAGCATTCCAAAGATCATGGAGAGAAATGCCATAGTAAAGATGATCATTCTGCTTGCAGTCAGATTGATCATAAAGAACTGGATGACTTAGTAGGCACGGGTATTTGCATTACGGTCGATTTGTCATGCTTCTGTTCGATCACTTGCCTGCCAGCCATTCATTTACGTCACTAAATAATGGTTTTATAAAACAAATAAGAAGGTAATCCTTATCAGAATACCTTCTTACATAAAGAATTATCCTCCAAATGCTTCTAAAACATCTTCAATTTCCTTTGATCCCACTTCTCTTGGTGAAAAGAACTTATTCCCGGTTTTATCAGTGTTATGACTTCCACCATTTCCAACTTTAAGCATCCTTTTTATTTCTAATAATTCCTGCAATACTTCGTCCGTATGACCTTGAAGATTTGGAGGGGCGCTCAAGTAGCTGGTCAGAGCTGAAATAACAAAGTGTTGGAGTGTGTTATTTCTGGAATGGTAATCAAGTTGCTCAATGATTGAAGGAGCAACCAGGCGTGTTTCTCCTGTTTTAACATCAATAAAATTGTCAGGAATAGTTAGAACAGTTTGATTAAAATAATCTCTGTATATTCTTGACATCCTATCACCCTCTATTTTTTAGCGGTCGCATATTCCTTTTCCTTACTGAGCAAACTCATTTTTGCAAGGATCATTAATCCTTGAACGTTTAACTTAACCATATCTTCCGGGAACAATAAGTCAATCGGACGTCCTCGCTCACTCCATTTAACAGCAGCTTCTTTAATTTGCCTTTGAGCAATGTCAGCTGCACCTCCTACAGCGATATATCTTACAGCTCCATTAATTTCATTTGAACTGCTTCGAACCCGGTCAAAGTGTTCCAAATATTTAATGGCCATGGATTTGAGCTGGGGAATAATGTATTTACTAATATCTTTTTTAACGCCAGCAAAAGGCTCTACATACCATTCCGACTGTCCAGCCGCTAATTTCTCCTCAAGCTCTGATCGTGAGTTAAATTTGTAGAGCTCATTTTTACTAACTTTTTGAATGATGTTATCAAGAAATTGATTGATCCCAAACTGTTCGCCTTCCACAGATGCGACAGGTTTACCATTTTTAATTCCTACAAAGTCAACGGAATCCCCGCCTAAATCTCCGATAAGAATACCTTTTTGGGAGTCTTTAGCAAGCGATTCATTGGAAACATTTAATGAATGGGGGTCACGTGTCAAACTCAGGTAGGCAAGGGCTCCCTCAGCACCTACAATGACATCTTCAATGTGCACTTTTACAGCTACTTCTTTTGGCTCGAGCATCCCGGGGACTTTATGGAATATTACCGTGTGAACACCTTTTAAGCGTTCTTTGAAAACATCCTTTTTCTCCTTATACTGTGTTGTTGGAAGGGAAACAGCTAATTGGTCAATGTGGTAATTAATTTCCCCTTTAGTCGGGTTAGAGATCAGGGCATGATAAGCAGCTATTGAATGTAAAAGAATATAAGTACGATCTTCCTCAATTTTTTGGTTGTTAAAAGAAGTAAGGCTCACATTTCTCTGTTTCATGGCTGACTTGCCGATGTAGTAAATTTCGCGTCTGTCTACGACGGCAGGACTTTTAATTTCTACAATTAAATTTTCCTCAAAGTCTACATCTTCTTCATCGTAGGGCTTTTCGTAATATTCTTCATCAAATAAGGCAAGTGCGTTAGGTAATTGATACTCCACCAGTTCTCCATCATCTGAAGCCATAACCTTATACCAGCTGTTCCCTAAATCAACCGCAAAGATATTGTTTCGCGTCATTTAATCAACCTCCTGATGGGCTAGCCTATGCCAATTGGGCAGGTAAGGGTGCGCGTACAACCGAAACTTCTTAAAAAAACCAAAGTAGCAGACGGTTTCCTATTACTTTTAATTTTACTTTTTCTATCATTCCTATTAAATTCCACGTTTTGACTGATTCATCTATCTATGCTTAGCAAATAGAAATGCATAGAATACAGGGAGGTAAAAATTAAAGGAGGAAAAAAAGTGAGTAAAAAAGAACATCACTACCACGATTGTGTGGACCTTAATACGTCCGCCTCTATTGAACAATGTATGAATGAGGATACGGACACACCTGTCACACCTGCAGGTACACGTTTAGTTAGGATTCCTGTGAATTTAGGAAATTTCAATGTTACTACGAACATGGTGGCTAACATTGAGTTTCCACACCCAGTTTTAGAGATTAAAGATATTAAGAAAAGAGTTGTTATTCTTCAGTGCCGTCTTATGACTCGTACATCTACCGGAGGAGATGACCAATTCGCCGCGGGACCATTCCCTTTATTCATTAAAGGGTATGTACGTAAAAACATTCAATATGCATCTCCTTGTTTCAATAAATCAGGAGAATGCGTGTCCTCAAAATTGAAATCATTAACGGTAAAAATTCCATTTGAATGCATGACGAGTGTAACTCTTGAATCACCTGTTCAACTGCCTGTTACGAATACGCGAAGCGAGTTCGACTTTTTCAGAGCGCAGGATCTTGGAAAAGGCTATCCTGAAAAAGATCAGTTTCTATCTAGTGATATCTCCCAGTTCCACCAAACAAGTACAGCTGCCTATAATGCTCTTCCGTATTGTGAATTATTGGCACACGAAATAATTGAATGGGATGAAGCTACAGACAGACGCTCTCATCATTATGACTATGATCACAGCCCTGTAGACGA
Organism: Halobacillus sp. K22; assembly: GCF_052246795.1. Classification (NCBI taxonomy): domain Bacteria; kingdom Bacillati; phylum Bacillota; class Bacilli; order Caryophanales; family Bacillaceae; genus Halobacillus; species Halobacillus sp. K22. The sequence continues at coordinate 50,632 of NZ_JBQQCN010000013.1, forward strand.
AGGATACTTCCATCACGTAGTTGAAAAAATGATGGTTACTTTTACAGTAAGCGTTTTACAGGAACAGCAAGTTCGCATTACAGCCGGCTAAGCCAAAATAAAACCATCCTTAGACTTGTATAAGGATGGTTTTATTTTTTGATAACTCTTATTATACTCCAGCTGTAACATTCAAATGAGCCGTTAACGTGGGGCATTCATCTCATAGTCATGATGGACAAGTATAATAAAAAAATCTCACCAAATAATTTCCTTTCGAATCAAGGGCTATAGCCTATACACCAAATCAGAATTCAGCCTTTCGCCCAAACATAGTGATCTGCCCCACATACGATGTACTATAATTTTTGAGGAGGAAATCAAATGACTGATTCACACAAAGATTTACACAAGGGTGCTAACCATTATGATTGTAAGGGGTCTTCCAATATCAACTCTTGTAACAACCAACCGGTTACACCAAGCGTAAGTATTGGAAAGATTTTCACCAAGGTTCCGGTGGTGCTGGCAGAACTTGATTTACAGATAAATATAAATGAAACCATTACTTTTCCGGAACCAGTACTAGAGATCAAAGATATTAAAAAACGAGTCATCCTTACTCAATGTCGATTATTGCTTCCTACTCACAAGTTATTTGTTAAAGGGTTTGTGCGAAAAAATATTCAATATGCCAGTCCGTGTCGTGAAATTGAACATAGTACACATCAATCAGTTGCTTCTGATTTACATTCTTATACCGTCGACCTTCCGTTTGACTGTGTAACAGAAATCAAAGATTTTCTGTCGATGCCGGTTATGCCTAAGCTGAATGATCGCCAGGAATTTGACTTTGGAGTATCGAAGTCATTACCTTCAGGCTACCCGGAAAAAGATCAACTGCTATCTAGTGACATCTCCCAATTTCATCAGGAGAGCTCCCAATTTTACAATGAACTTGCGTACTGTGAACTTGTATCCAGTAAGATTATTGAGTGGGATGAAGCAATAGATCGACTGCCTCTTCACGGCCCCGCTTCTTTTTACGAAGGGTCTTTCACCAAAGTAGAAGAAAAAATGGTGTTGGATGTACGCTTGAAAGTTCTACAAGACCAGCAAATACGTGTCGCTTCTACTACTAATGATCCTTGCTGAACTCATTTCTTCGAAGTATAAAGAAAGGAGGGCTGGAAAGGATGCTCTGAATAAAGCACCTTTCAAGGGTTTATGAAAAGGGATAAGAACACGTTCATTCAGAAACAATGGAGAAACCCTCATCTTTCAGGAAGAAAACTTAAAACTTCTTCAAGTGAAAATTTTGAAGGTGATCTTACGGAAGCACATCGTGAGCCCCAACCTGAAGAGAAAAAGCAGGAAGCAAAGAACCTCTCAAAAAAGAACAGAATCTATTCTCCTCAAAAGAAAGCAGAAGAACTCTGTCCAGTTATTTCTTCACCGCCAGAGGTATTTGACCAAGAGTTAAAGAGAGTGGCTGAGGATGAAAAGGCGCCTGAACTAAAGACTAAAAGTAAAAAGAAAAAAGCAGACAGTGCTGCTGAAATGAGAAAGCGTCTTTCATCAAACAGAAGAAAATATTTTAACAACCTAAAAAAAACTGCGGGCTTGAATGATCATGAAACCGCGCCGCCTATGCAAGAAGATCTAGCTGCTCGCTCAAATGAAAATGAATTCGGCTGGAGGGGGAAGGTGGATCCAGCAGAAGAGGGATATTTTGATGATAGTGATCACAACGGGTCTCTCTTAAAAGAATTTATCTCGATGTTAGGTGAATCCTCGTCAATGGAAATAGGTCATCAGTCATATGAACAGAGCGATCCCCAGCACGAACCATTCTTTGGAGAAGATTACTCAATGTTAAAGGATATTGTTTCGTCGATTGAAAAAGAGTCCTCCAATGAATACGGTGATTTTAAGAAATATTATGTATCTCAAATGGAAAGCAGTCAGTCTGTCATGTTTTCTGAAGAGTCTTCTGAGATATCCCATGATGCAGACCCAGATTTATACGACAATTCTTCTAATATAAGTGAACCGGACCTCTATAAAGAAATTTCTTATATGCTAAACGAATCTTCATCAGAGAGTTTGGATGAAATTGAAGATTCCGATTTAGAATCCTCTCTCATCCAAGCTCAGGAACCCTTATCTTCCCTGGATGAATATGAGGAAGATCCAGTCATTTATTTAAAGGAAGTCCTACCACTATCAAATAAGTTCTCAGACATTCTTGAGCACGAGTTCTGCTCTCACTTTCTGACTCCAAAACAAAAAGAAAAGCCGACTTTACCAGAATACTGTCATTATGAGGTTTCGTTAGAAGAAAACGAAGAGAAAATTGCACAGGATTATTCAATAGTTCAGGAAGAAAAACCACCTCTTATCGTCAAGGTGCCTGTAGTGCTGGCTCGGCTAAACTTTGACTTACACATATTAGAATCTTTGGACCTGGTGGATAATATCGTTGAGGTATTAAACTTAGACTGGAAGCTTCAATCTTTAAAAACTCATGTACTTCCGCACTCATCTACGGTGTTTTTAAGCGGGGTACTTGTGGTTGATGTTCATTATGTAAATGATTCTCAAAATCGTACAGTCCAAATATTAAAACATCCAATTTACTGGGATGAAGTAGTGGAGGTAAACTGGCTGAAGCCACCTAAACTTTCCAAAATGGAAAGAGAATCGTATTCTTTTAGTTCTGATAAAGGTAATGAGTCCACTCACTATGAATACTATCAAGATTATGGGAGCCCCATAACAGATCAATTACAAAATATTTATTTTGTTTGGCACACGGATAGTGATGAGAAACATACCGCTCGCAAACGATCTTTACAAGGAAGTGCACAAATAAGGATCGATTTATTACAGGAGCAATACATTCCTATTTATTTATAATCAATGCTTACACAACTAAAGAGGGGCTCTGTTTAGATCCCCCTCTTTTTTATTTCGTTCGAAAATAGATGCTTCTTTTTAGACAGATGTTTTTTTATGTCCTTATGTAGAAGTGATTAATTTATCGTGGCCAGAATTAAGGACTTTACTCTTTTAAGACGGATCTGAAGAAGGTCAACTGCTAAACTTTCATTTCATGGATATACGTGGACAGGGCATGATTAAATGAAAAATGATTTCTAATGGGTAATTGATGAAATGATCTGCTGATCATGACGCTTTTCATGTGCGGCAAGTATCGTTGATAAATTTTTAAATAAGGTCGGATATGGCTAAATTGTCCATATAACGTGAGAACAGGAAAGTCCATAAGGTTCAATAGGTTTGTACAATTATAGTTCATGCTATTTTCGTAATAACTTAGGGACGTTTGTACATCTGCCTTTATGCATTCCTGATAAAGTAATGTTTGATCTTTTTCTTGAACTTGATGAGATTTAGCCAAATGCTTACATAAAAAATTGTTATATCCACCTTTTAATAATGCTAATCCTAGTTGGAACTGGTTTCTTAAAAGAAAGGTACTCACTTCTGGGAACCCTCCTGAAAGAACAAGAGCTTTAATTCTGCCTGGGTGGTTGAGTGCAAACTCTTGAGCAATAGAACTGCCCGCAGAATACCCTACGATGACGGCTTGTTCAATACCTAAGCGATCAAGGAGAAGCTGTAAGTCATCAGCAAGCTGTTGGATCGTTGGGTGATCACCATTTTTTCCGCTGTTTCCATGACCTCTTATATCGTAGGTAATAATTCTGAATTGATTAGACAGGTCATTCTGGTATTTAAAAACATGATGTCCCATGTGGGGTGGATGAATAAATACGATCGGCATCCCAGCTCCTGAAGATGTATAATACATATGGAACGAAGAATCTGTCTCTATATATGGCATGGTACCTAACCTCCGATTTTCTTTTATTATTTACATATGAATGATTAACATACAGACGAATAGGGAGGGAGGCTGGAAGGCTTCAACTAACCAGCAGACTCAATTGGTGAGTAAATAAATGAAGGATCTTAGGAATACAACTTTGGGTGAAAGCACTTTGAAATGTGCTGATCAAAAAGCTACAAAATCTGATACACCAAGGTTTATGACTCTCTTCTGGGAAATTAACTAATCCTGATAATAACAAGTACACAAGTAAACTCTATTCCCCACTTTACGATACTTTAAATAATGAGTCGTAGGATTAGAAGAGTCCTATTCACATCTGTGTTATTCGTCATATTAAGAGATATGTTAGTTTTAAGGTGAAGCAATTTTACTGCTTCATCTTAATCTACATGGGGAGGGTTTGGAATGAAGAAAAAACCATCTTACAAGTCGTCAATTATTCTTCTTCTATTAATTATAATTGCTTTAAGTGTGACCCTTTATGTTACTTTTAACAAGTCCAACTCTTATCACGATTATGTTGAAAATAGGGTATTCAATACTACCTTTAAATGGTTTGATATTGATTTTGATTTATACAGTCAATATATCGATGAGGCCATAAGTCAAGAAACAATTGATTTAAAAACCGTTAAAGAATTAAATAGTACATATACTAATGGACATGAAAATTTTCGGGAGTTATCTCGGATAGCCAAAACCTTAAGAGGCACTGAGTTAGATAGTGACAGGATTCTTACTAAGTTATATGAGATCTCAATTACTCTAAAATTACTAAAACAACATGTAGAGGAAAGTGGAACTAGTACACTGAAGCTATCTGAAGATCAGATTAAGTTCTTAAAAAATATCAATGCATTTAACTCAATACTTAAAGGTACAAGAGAAGAGTATTCAGAGATAGATGATGAAGAGTTTTTCGAATATGATAATAGATATTGGATTGAATATCTATCCGAAATAAGCAAGCGTTCGAATAGCGTTACCATATATGAGGTGTACTAAAGTATGTATTTTTTCCTCCCTCTTACTTAAATAATTAATCAATATTTGAATGAATTATTATGGGAGTCTCCCTTCTGGCTTATCTGGCGCGAGTCACTCAACTTTTTCTAGCTATAAATTTAATCCATACTTTTGGGGATTCTTAGAAAAGAGATTTAACCTAATTCCCTTCTATGTTATTTCTCAATATCTGAAGTTGTTGACGAAATTCGTCTATAACGGTCAGAATTAATCCTAATTAAACTGAAAAATGGTCCGTTATGAACCTAAAGAATTGCGAGTTCGCGTTATTTCATATATATTTATAGTAATACAACAGAATACAGAGTCCTTCGGGGTCGGGTGAAAATCCCAGCCGGCGGTGATGAACGACGATCGTTCTAAGCCCGCGACGGGGAAGAAGTGTAAAGCACTCTTCCTCCTGATTTGGTGAGAAACCAAAGCCGACAGTTACAGTCTGGATGGGAGAAGGATGTGGAGCGCACCAAGGTACTAGTAGAATAGACTCGTACCGTGTATTTGGTGTACGCAAATCAAAAGTGATAAATAAACCCTGGGGAAGTATGTCTTCTTCAGGGTTTATTTTTTTATTCATCGTAAGGAGGCGGGAACATGAGCCGTGATGAGAGATATATGAAGATGGCGATTCAGATGGCAGGCAAAACGGTGGGCCAGACAAGTCCCAACCCATCTGTGGGAGCCGTTGTTATCAAAGATAATGAATTGGTAGGACTCGGCGTACATGTGAAAGCTGGAGAGTCCCATGCCGAAGTTCATGCTCTGAAGATGGCCGGAGAAAAAGCGAAGGATGCAGAAATCTATGTGACGCTTGAGCCTTGCAGCCATTACGGGAAGACCCCTCCTTGTGCGAAAACGATTATTGATGCTGGTATTAAGCGGGTGATTATTGCATCTCATGACCCTAATCCAGAGGTGTCGGGAAAAGGTATAAATATGATGAGGGAAGCCGGAATTGAAGTTAGAGCTAATGTTTTAAAGGAAGAAGCAGATCAACTTAATCTGGACTTCTTTCATTTTATCCAAACTGGTGAGCCTTTTGTCCGCTTAAAGACGGCGATGAGCTTAGATGGGAAGATAGCGACCCATACGGGAGAGAGTCAATGGATTACGGGGAAAGAAGCACGAGAGGATGGGCATACCTATCGCCATTTATCAGATGCCATTCTAGTAGGGATAAAGACCGTACTTGCGGATAATCCAAAATTGACTACGAGAATAGAAGGTAAGGGGAGAAACCCCATTCGGGTGGTCTTCGATTCTAAACTAAGAATTCCGAGGTCATCCTCCCTTATTCAAAATGAGGAAGCCCCAACCTGGGTTTTCACTGGTAATCAGGCTTCCAAAGAAGCGGTGCAGGAACTGCAAGCGATCGATCATATCGTAGTGATCCAGCAGGAAAGTGAGCAGGTAGACGTTCACCAGGCGCTTCAGTATTTAGGGGAGCATAAGGTAACTTCTCTGCTGGTAGAAGGTGGGGGAACAATTGCGGATGCTTTTGTCCGTGCTGGGAAAGTTGAAGAAATAATTACTTACCTTGCACCTAAACTGATAGGAGGAAAAGATGCCTCTACCCCAGTATCAGGGAAGGGGATCAGCGAATTAAAAGATGCACCTGAATATCAAGTCGTATCTCATGACCAAATTGGTGAAGATATAAAAATTGTTTCTGTACGAAGGAGAGAAAACGATGTTTACAGGGATTATTGAAGAGATTGGTTCATTAAAATCCATTAAAAGCAAGACGGAATCTCTGGAACTTAGTATTTCAGCAGAAAAAGTTCTTTCTGATGTTCGTTTAGGAGACAGCATCTCCATTAATGGGGTGTGTTTAACGGTGACCAGTTATACAGACCAAACCGTAGAGTTTGATATTATGCCGGAAACGTATAGAGCTACCAATCTAAGTGAATTAAAACAGGGGAGTCGCGTCAACCTTGAGAGGGCCATGGCTGCCGGTGGCAGATTCGGCGGACATCTCGTATCTGGTCATATTGACGGGACGGGAACCATTGTTTCAAAGAAACCTGAATCAAATGCGGTTTATTATGAAATCGAAATGTCAGAAGAGCTTATTCATTATTTTGTTTATAAAGGTTCAATTGCGGTGGATGGTACGTCTTTAACCGTATTTGGAGTGGAAGAGAACCGAGTGACGATTTCTCTGATTCCTCATACGATGGAACATACTGTCTTAGGACAGAAAGAAACCGGAGACCGTGTAAATATAGAATGTGACATGATTGGTAAGTATGTGGCCCATTTTTTAAAGGGCGATCATTCAGAGCAGCCGAAATCGACAATGACTAAGCAGTTTTTGTCTGATAACGGTTTTGCCTAGAAAAGAAGGTGAGAAAATGTTTGATACAATAGAAAAAGCCATAGAAAGATTGAAGCAGGGTAAACTGGTCATCGTTTGCGATGACGAGGATCGTGAAAACGAAGGGGATCTTGTTGGGATTGCCGAATACGCTAGTACTGAGATGATCAACTTTATGATCAAGTACGGCCGCGGATTGGTATGCGCGCCGATTACAAGTGGGTTAGCTGATGATCTAGAACTGATGCCGATGGTGGATCAAAACTCGGACCCTAATCAGACGGCCTTTACCGTGAGTATTGATCATAAGGATACGACGACCGGTATCTCGGCTGACGAGAGGGCACTTACCATCAGGGAAATGCTGAACCCTCAATCTACAGTGGCAGATTTCCAAAAGCCTGGCCATATTTTTCCTCTGATTGCTAAAGAAGGAGGCGTTCTGCGCCGTGCCGGTCACACGGAAGCTTCTGTGGATTTAGCGGAACTTTCAGGAGCCCGGCCTGCAGGAGTAATCTGTGAAATTATTAAAGATGATGGTACGATGGCGAGAGTGCCCGACTTGCGCGAAATGGCCGATGAATTTGATATACCAATGATTACCATCGCCGATTTAATTCAATATAGGTACCGAGTCGAAAATCATGTGAATAAAGAAGTAGAAGTCGCTTTACCGACGGAATACGGGGACTTCCGGGCGATTGCTTACACGAACGATATTGACTACAAAGAACATATTGCTTTAGTCAAAGGAGAAATTGATCCTGAGAAACCAACATTGGTTCGTGTACATTCAGAGTGTCTGACAGGCGATGTGTTTGGTTCTTACCGTTGTGATTGCGGTCCGCAGCTTCACAATGCATTAAGGCAGATATCAGAGAATGGAAGCGGCGTTCTGTTATATATGCGCCAGGAAGGCCGGGGGATTGGTCTAGTGAATAAGCTGCGGGCCTATAAGCTTCAGGAACAAGGACTGGATACAGTAGAGGCTAATGAGAAGCTGGGATTCGGACCGGATTTGCGTGACTATGGAGTCGGAGCTCAAATCTTAAGAGATTTAGGTATCGCAAAACTTAATCTGCTAACCAATAATCCTAAAAAGATTTCTGGACTTCGAGGGTATAATCTTGAAGTGGTGCAACGTGTACCTATTCAGATGAAATCTCGGAAAGAAAATGAACTTTATATGAAAACCAAACAGTCTAAAATGGGACATATGTTTCATTTATAAAAAGGAGCGGAATAAGATGGTCAAGACATACGAAGGAAATTTAGTAGGAACTGGTTTGAGAGTTGGTATTGTGGTCGGAAGGTTCAATGATTTTATTACTAGTAAGCTTTATGAGGGAGCTTTGGATGCTCTTAAACGTCATGGAGTGGATATGAATGGCGTGGAAACAGCCCACGTACCTGGAGCGTTTGAGATCCCGCTTGTAGCCTCTAAAATGGCCAAAACCGGAAATTATGATGCTGTGATTACTCTCGGTGCTGTGATTCGAGGATCTACTCCGCATTTTGATTATGTATGCGGAGAAGCTGCGAAGGGTGTTTCGCAAGCGTCTCAACAAAGTGGAATCCCGGTAATTTTTGGAATTGTTACAACCGATACGATCGAACAAGCCATTGAGCGTGCGGGGACTAAAGCAGGCAACAAAGGTTGGGAAGCTGCGACCGGAGCCATTGAAATGGCTACATTAATGAAAACATTTGATCAGTAAAAGCGGACAGGTTGTCGCAAATCAGCGGCAGCCTGTTTTTTTAATTTGTTAGCGACCCTAAACGTGGTTGTTGACTTCTAATTAGAAAATATGAAGCAAAAGAAGAGAACCTGATCTTATAGTTAAACTCCCATTACTTGAAGACTTGATTTCGAGATATTTGTTGAGCGGAAGGTCCTCCGGGGGACGATTTCGCTTTCCACGGGAATGCGCGGAGCCTTCTCAGGCTTCGCCTTCCGGAGTCTCCCCTGTCATTTTCATCCCGCAGGAGTCTACATCGTCGCCCTCCGGACCTGGCCGAATCAGAAACTCGAAACCACTAAATACACTGGTTGCTTGGTGAGAAAAAAGGATGGGATGAAGAGTGTATTTCATGCTAAAACGATGTAAAAAAGCTTGTCATAGAAGCATTTAGGACCTATTAGAAGTAGAGCATTCTCTCTTCTGAAAGGGTCCGTTATTCTCCCTTGGCTGGGTTGGTGGGGAAATGGCGAGACTCCCCGGTTAAAAGCGGAAGCACCTTGGTCAGCGGCGTATGGACTGGACTGAACTGGCGGAGATAAAAGAAACACGAAGAGCGTAGCGATTCGATGTTGACTTATCGTACAGAAGTGAGGGAAGTCTCACTAGACGCTAGGTGCTGGAGCTGGATAGCTCTCTTCAACGTTTAGGCACTCATTTATGCTTACGGCTCTAAGAAGTGTAAGAGTGGGAGAAGGAATCAGGTGAGATCCCGCAGGGAGTGAAACGAGCGAGGAAGCTCCTGGTAAAAGGAGGTTCGACTAAGGTCGCCACGTCCTGTGGCAACGTCGATCGACCCTACGTCGTGTAGGGCCATAGGAAAGTGTTCAAATGTGGTATCACCCCGAAAGACACGACCAGCATAAGCCGACCATCAAAAGGTTGGCGGTTTTTCCATCCGTTGATGAGCGACTTATGTCTCGAGTGTCTGAGTGATGGAACAAGACGAGTTATTTCCCCACCAGCCACCTCCTCATCTTGTAACGGACACCATTTATCTCGAAATCGAGTCTTCAACTATCCGGCCCGATTGTGGAATAAGTTATTATGGAAAATGTGCAACGGGTAATTGAGACACTAGTGAAGATTGTAGTAGAGCGTACCTATTAAAACGTGAGGGTGGAACAAACATTCGTTACAATAGAAGTACATAGAACTTAGACGGGGAGAGTGGGAGCCATGACAACTCGAGCCATATGGTTTCGAAGAGACTTAAGATTAAATGATCACACAGCGATAAATAAAGCGTTGGAACATGCAGGCGATGAGGATGAAATTCTTTTGTTTTTTCATATCCATCCTGGGATGAACCAGGAATTTACTGCACGTCATGATTACTTTTTTCAAACCTTGAAGGCTTTTACAGATAATGCAGAAGAAAAGGGACTGGCCATCCATTTCATTGAAGGGAAGACAAGTGAAGCGTTCACCGAGCTGGTGGAAAAACATAACGTAGAAGCCGTTTATTATAATCGAGATGAATCAGGCTTTGGTTTGAAAAGAGACAACGAAGTTAATGATTACTTAAAAGATTCTGATGTTCATGTGTTCAGCTATGTTGATCATCATATGCACGGAGCGAAGGAAGTAACTAAAAAAACAGGCGGATACTATAAAGTATTCACACCTTACTATAAACAGTGGAAGCAGCTGCAAAAACCAGCCATCCAGAAAGTAGATCATGAACGATTGTCCCAGCTTGTGATAGACAAGAGTGGTGAGTTTGAAGAAGGTTACAAAGCTTACAAAAATCTCATCAGTAAGACGACGAGAGAGTTTGCTAAATTGGGCGAGGACGATGCTCTTGATCACTTTTACGATTTCCTGGATGAAGCGATTTATGAATATGAAAAGAAGCGGGATTTTCCAGCAGTGGATGGTACAAGTCGGATGTCGCGTTTCTTAAGAACTGGGGCTATTTCCATTCGTACGGTATATCACTTGATTCATGATCAAGTAGACTACCGAAAAAATACAGAGGGAGTCGAAACATATATTTCAGAGCTTGCGTGGCGTGACTTCTACAACATGATTTATCACTTTTACCCAAACGCCGGAGATGAAGAGATGGTTGAAAAATATCAGGGACTCCCTTGGAATTATGATCAAGATCTTTTCAACCAATGGAAAGAGGGCCGGACCGGCTTTCCGATTATCGATGCGGCTATGAGGCAGATGAATGAAACAGGTTGGATGCACAATCGTCTTCGCATGGCTGTAGCTTCTTTTCTAACCAAGGATTTGCTTATGGATTGGCGTGAAGGAGAAAGGTACTTTGCAGAGCAGCTGATTGATTATGATCCGGCTTCTAACATTGGCGGATGGCAGTGGGCAGCCTCTACAGGCACAGACCCTGTTCCTTATTTCAGGGTATTCAACCCAACGAGACAGTCGGAACGCTTTGATCCACACGGGCGTTTTATTAAAGAGTGGGTACCGGAATTAGTTGATGTTGATAAAAAATATATTCATGAGCCGGCTAAAATGTCTTTGGAGGACCAGAAGGAAGCCAATTGTGTCATTGGGAAAGACTATCCTGAGCCGATGGTTGATCATAAAACCATGCGTGTTCGGGCTATTGAAATGTTTAAGAATGAAAAAGAAGGAGAGGGCACATCTTGATCAGCCCTCTCCTTCTTTTTTCAGAATGATCTAAAGGGAAGAAGGCACCTTAGATGCACTTTTAGAACTGACTCTTTCCAGCATGTATTCGAGCAGAAAAAGATAATCCTTCTGGTTACCTGTATTTTTTGCAAGCACGGATAGTTGTTCTAAAATATACAGGCAGTCATTTTCATAAAGGCTGTAGTTATCAAACCCTAAGATTGTCTGGCGGGCAAATTCCCATAAATCCTTGTGAACGGACTGATGCATCGTTTTACTTAGCAAAGCTACCATAGTCAGCAGTTCGGTCATGACCGCAGAATTTTGGTTAGCGTATTCGCGAATGGATGCGAACCCTTTATGAAGATAATATCTAAAGTCTTTTTGATTTAAGATAATACGAAGTTCCTGCTCCTGATCGAAAAGATAGGGAGAGAAATTCGTGGACTGACCTATACTTTTTAACAAATCTGCAATCTGATGAATAGTGTTCGTAACCGTTAGTGGGTCGTTATGGCCCAGAGCTTTAATGGCTACCTCGGCAAGCTTAATTAATCCGTATTCCAGGTCTTGAATTTCAGTTTGTTTAATTCCAATTTCAATAGATTTTAGATATCGATCAGGGTCAACCTTTCCATTATTCTCCCAATAAGTGAGTACCGGTGTGCCTTCTACAACGAATTCTCCGATTCTAACGTCGAACCGAAGGAGACTATTATCTCGTTTAGCCTGTTTAATGAGTCTGGAGAAGTCAGCGACTTGAAAATAACCAGGTTGATTGGCCTCAATAACCTTCCCGTCTTTTACTGAGGGCAGTTTAGCTTCGTCCACTGGCTTTTCAAGATGGTAGGGCATCAATTCTTTCTCTAAAGAAGCCTGGACTGATTTTGACTTGGAATTCATATTGTAACTAATGTTATGAACCTGCATCCAGGTGGTCGTATGGTTAATAAAATAGATAAAGGTCACGGCAGCCGTGATGGCAGTTAAGATAGATAGAGCAGGGGTGGCAACAATATATTCTTCTTCTTCGTGTGTGACATACAAGAAGTTTAGAAGGACATATATGAAACTCCCGTTAAATATCCCGAGTACGTGCTGGGTCGCCCGGTCACTTACAAAGTTTACAAGCATTTTGGAAGAGAACTGTCCGCTGAACGTTGTAAGTGCTACAAGCAGGGAGTTGATCGTAAAGGCACTTAATGTAAGCACCCCTCCCACGAGTGCACTCAAAAGAACCTGAAGCGTCTGACCGCTGAATCCGATAGCGGCAGGTAAGTACAAGCTGACATCTACAATGTAATCAAGGTAAAAAGTAAAAGCAGAAAGACCGATGGCTCCTACTATATACCAGAATGGCATAAACCAGAGTGTGGATTTTAACTCACTCTTACGCTGACGTTTCGACATTTTGAAGTATTTTCTAATATAGTAAAAGAACCCCATGTAATCACCATTCTTAGTAAGTTTAAATTCTTCTATTTCCTACCCTCGATAAAAATAAACTAACCTTCTTTTTGTTTTTAATAAAGAAAATGATAAAAAATAAGTGAAAGGACTGTGTGTTTCTTAATTGAATTTAGAAAACCCGCATTTAATTAGGAAATGGATGGAAGATATGAAATAATATAATGACAATCTCAATTTTGGGAGGTATTAATTTGACAGCAAATCAAAAGCAATTAGAAAAATACGCAGAATTAGCACTGAAAAAAGGTGTTAATTTACAAAGAGGCCAGGGGCTAATTATTAACGCTCCGATTGAGGCAGCAGACCTTGTTCGCACCATTTCGGCTAAGGCTTATGGTAAAGGAGCTAAAAACGTTCACGTTGAGTGGGGCGACGAAGTATTAAGTTACCTCAAAATGAAGAATGCTCCGATGGAGGTACTTGAGAACTTTCCTAAATGGAAAGCAGAAGGGCTCGAGGAGATGGTTGCTGATGGCTATTCTCTACTCTCGATTTACGGCCCGAATCCAGATTTATTAAAAGATGTGGATTCAGAGCGCGTAGCTAAAGCTAATAAAGCAAGTGCCCAGGCGCTTACTAAATACCGCGATTACATTATGAATGATAAAACAACATGGAGCATTGTGGCTTATCCTCAGAAAGCCTGGGCAGAAAAAGTCTTTCCTGATCATTCCTCCGAACAGGCTCAAAGCAAACTATGGGAACAAATCTTTCAAATCACTCGCATAGATCAGGAAGATCCAATTGAAGCTTGGAACGAGCATAATGAACGCTTGCGTCAGGCCCGTGAATACCTAAATAATAAGCAGTATAGGAAATTGCATTATAAAGCTCCAGGTACTGAATTGTCGATCGAATTAGTTGAGGATCATATTTGGCATGGCGGTTCAGCTACTTCTCAAAATGGCACTGAGTTCAATCCGAATATGCCGACAGAAGAAGTATTTACCATGCCTCATAAGTATGGAGTAGATGGTAAAGTAACAAGTACGAAGCCGCTTAATTATGGCGGGAACTTGATTGAAAACTTTACCCTTACGTTTAAGAGCGGTAAAGTGGTGGATTATTCAGCCGAATCCGGTGAAGACACTTTGAAACACCTGCTTGATACGGATGAAGGAGCAAAACAGCTAGGGGAAGTTGCTCTTGTACCTAACGAATCTCCAATTTCTAAATCCGGTCACATTTTCTTTAATACACTTTATGATGAGAATGCTTCTTGCCATTTAGCTTTAGGGAAAGCATACCCGACTAATATTAAAGACGGGTCTTCCTTTAGCGAGGAAGAAATGGATCATCACGGAGTTAATGACAGCCTTGTTCATGAAGACTTCATGATGGGGTCGGCAGAGCTGCACATTGATGGAGAAACTAAGGAAGGCGAATTTGAGCCGATCTTCAGAAACGGAAATTGGGCCATTGAGTTTGAATAAACGGTAATCTTTTATCCTCTTCTGCATGAAGTGCAGAAGAGGATTTTTTTGACCCTTCGTTTCATGACAAAAAGGAGACAGAATTGACAGGTAGTTTACAGTTTGTTTAAAAAGTAATAAAAAAGGTATCAAATCCTTAAAAATGTGATAAATAGAAGATAGGACAATTTATAAAACTAGGAAATTTGAAGAGTGAAGGGTGAAAATAATGAAGCGTGATGTTTTTTTTGACAATGCAAAATTATTGCTGATTTTTTTAGTGGTATTTGGTCATATGATCCAGCCATTTACAGATGGATCAGTTCCCATGTACACCCTCTACACGTGGATTTATACTTTTCATATGCCTGCATTCATCTTCCTGGCCGGTTTCTTTGCGAAGGGATCGGGTCATAAGGATTACATCATTCAATTGGCTAAAAAACTGATATTGCCATATCTTATCTTCCAACTGGCCTATACGGGATATTTCTTTTTTATTGGAAAAGAAGGATGGCTTAATGGACCTTTTTATCCTCACTGGTCGCTATGGTTCTTGTTTAGTTTATTCTGCTGGCATATTCTGTTGTACTGGTTTAAAAAGATCCCGCCGATTATTGGAATTACTATTGCCGTTGAGGTGGGCCTTGTAGTTGGTTACTTCAGCGATATCGGCCATAGTTTCAGCTTATCCAGAACATTTGTATTTTTTCCGTTTTTCCTCGCCGGGTACTGGCTGACGAAAGAACATGTGAAAATGTTTAGAACACGTCGCGTAAGAGAAGCGGGGCTTGTGGTGATGGCTTTGGCTGCCGGACTTATTGCTGCTTTTCCTGAAGTAAGTTCAGGATGGCTGCTAGGTTCAAAATCGTATGCAGAACTTGGAAATCCAGAATTCGGCGGCTTAATCCGCTTTATGGTGTATCTGCTCGCTGCTGTAATGACGGTGAGTGTATTATCCTGGGTGCCTGGGAAAGAATACCGTTTCTCCTATCTTGGCGGAAAAACGTTGTATGTATATTTACTGCACGGATTCTTCATTCAATTCTTCAGACAGGCCGGGTGGTTTAAAGTAGGGTCTATTTTCGATATTCTAGGTCTTGCCATTGTATCGGCGCTTATTGTCTATCTGCTTTCAAGCAGTATGATACGAACATTGACCCAGCCCTTGATAGAAGGTCGCACCCAATTAATGAAGCATTGGTGGCAACGACACTCTAGTAAAGATTCCAACTATCAACCCTGATATAATTAAAAAAGTGCGAGCCCGCATAGGGCCGCACTTTTTTTAATGCATAGAGACTGTTCAACGTGGTCGTGGATTTTTAAAAGAAGCTTATTCAACTAAAGGGCCGGATAGTTGAAGACTCAGATTCGAGATATTGAGTGGAGAAAGGGCTCCAGGGAACGGCTCGCTTTCCGCGGGCATGTGGTGAGCTTCCTCAGGCTTCGCATTCCGGGATCTCACCGATCATGTTCATCCCGCAGGAGTCTTCATCGTCCCCCTCCGGACCTTGCCAAATCAGTAGCTCAAAACCACTTAAGATATCTTCTTGATCCACAAAATGAGCATGTGAATATGAGGCTATTTTCATGCTATAAAGATCTGGAATAGCCTGTCATAGAAGCATTTAAGGCCAGTTAAGAAGGCGAGGGTTCTCTCTTCTGGAAGGGTCCGTTATTCTCCTGTGGCTGGGTTGGTGGGGAAATGATGAGACTCCCATGGGAGAAGGAACTAGGTGAGATCCCACAGCGAGTGATAACGAGCGAGGAAGCTCAGCGTTCCCCCATAGGAAAGCGAGTTATTTCCCCACCAGCCCTTCTCAATTTAATGTAACGGGCCCAATTATCTCGAAACTGAGTCTTCCAGTATCGGGAGCTTATCTGGAATTGGTATTTCGGGGATTTTACAGTGCTATTGTATAAAGAATATGGAAGAAAATTGGGCAATGGGGAAGGCTAATCGTAAAGGTTTACAAGGAGGATGATGAGAGATGACTAAAATTCTAATGATTGCTACGAATGTAGATCAACTGACTAACGATCACCAAACTGGTCTATGGTTGTCAGAGTTTGTAGAGCCGGCAACGGAATTTAAAGAAGCAGGGTTCGAGGTGATAGCTGTAAGCTTAAAAGGCGGAAGAATTCCTATTGATCCTCATAGTTACAGTAATGAACTTCCGAGGGTTTGGGACGGTGTGATGGAACCTATTCATAATACACCTGCGCTTTCAGAAATCGATCCGAGTGAGTTTGAAGGTGTGTTTCTGTGTGGTGGCCATGGAGCTATGGTAGATTTTCCTAATAATAAAACGATGGAACATATGCTTAGACACTTTCTTACAGAGAATAAGATAATAGCATCCGTTTGTCATGGACCAGCTGGATTGCTTGGTGTGACAGACCATAATGGAGAAGCGCTCCTTAAAGGCAGGACAATTACTGGATTTACAGACGAAGAAGAAAAAGAAGCTGGTATTGAGCACCTATTGCCTTTTAAACTTGAAGAACAGCTGAAAGCAGAAGGAGCAAATTTTAAAGCGGAAGCGCCAAATAAGGACCATGTAGAAGTTGATCAAAACTTTGTTACTGGTCAGAACCCGCGTTCGAGCTTGAGTACAGCACAAGCGGTCATTAAGAAATTAAGAAAACCGCAGCCTCAATAACAGTTTTAAAAAGCTAAAAAAGTCTCAGAGTATCGTTATGTACTCTGAGACTTTTATTGGTTAAACTATTGGAATGCCAATTTTGATTAGAAAAGAAGGTGAGCCACAAGAGTAATAATGGGCAGTGTGATAATTGTACGCTCAAGAAAAATAATGAAGAGATCCGTTAAGTTAACGGGTACTTTTGAACCTAATAACAACCCGCCGACTTCAGACATATAAATTAATTGAGTAACGGATAAACAAGCAATGATAAAACGGGTCATCTCACTTTCAATAGAAGCCCCGATAATAGCTGGCAGAAACATATCGGCAAAACCTACAAGAATGGTTTCAGAAGCTGCTTGCGCCGAAGGGATCTGCATAAGTTCCAACAAAGGAATAAAAGGCATTCCCAGCCACGTGAAGAACGGAGTGAATTCCGCAATCACAAGAGCGATGGTTCCAAGTGCCATTACGATAGGGGCAACCCCCATCCACATATCTAAAATGTTTTGTCCGCCCTGTTTAAAGAAGTCTTTCAACCCTTTAGCTTTACTTCCGCGTTTAACAGCCTGGACATACCCGTAGGTGAAGATATTATGCTCATCAGGGACTTCTTCACTGATGTCATCTGCTTCCTCTGTCACATAGGTATTCATTTTGCGTGAAAGAGGTGGAATCCTTGGCATAATGAGAGCCGCAATGAAACCGGCTAAAGCAACGGTTAAGTAAAAAGGAATAAACATATCAGCTAGGCCGACTTGTTCGATGACCACGAGGCTGAAGGTAATGGAAACTACAGAAAACGTTGTACCGATAACCGCTGCTTCTCGTTTTGTGTAATACCCTTCTTCGTATTGTTTACTGGTAAGGAGAACACCAATGGTTCCATCTCCCAGCCAAGAAGCAAGGGAGTCAATGGATGAACGTCCGGGCAGGCGAAATAGCGGACGCATGATTTTAGTTAATAACGTACCGAACAATTCTAATAATCCGTAATTTAGTAATAGCGGTAAAAATAAGCCGGCGAATAAGAACACGGCGAATAATACATGTAATAATGAGTCCAGAAGTAACCCGCCTGTATTTTCAGAAATGATAGCCTGGGGTCCAATTTGAAAATAGACCATAATAGCGAAAATCATCCCTAGTACCCTGGTCACTACCCAAACGGGAGGTACATGAAATAATGATTTGAAAAAGGGATACTTATCTAAAGCTCGTGGTCCTGCCAGCTTCGCAATCACGGTGGCAATGGCTGTGATCGAAATAATGATCATCATGATCAAGGATAAATAACTGCCGAGCATGTCCTGAAGCCAAGTAGCTAAAACGGCAATAGGAATCGTAACGGCTCCATCCTCAATATCCACGATCGGGTACATGAATAGAAAAATACCGATCAGGGAAGGTATGATGAAAAGTAAATGTGATGATGGTTTGAAATTTCTAGCTTTCATCCAGTGTCTCTCCTGTCGTTCAGTAGTTTTAGCTCTGAAAATGCAGCTGTTTATCTATGGCAGGTAATAATTGTTATCCCTCCGCATGCTGGGAGTACCTTGATCTCTTCAAATGCTCCCCGTAAGGGAAATCTGGTCGATCTCTATCCGATGTATCCATACTAAACGTTAATTGAGCTTTATATATAGGGTAATGCAGAATAAATATGCAGCATTTTATATTTTAATACGGATAGCGACAAAAACCAATAGGCAATCAGAGGGAGGAGTAGTTCCTTATTTATGTTAATTCGACAAATTCGGGAAGAATCCTTTTGAGGATTAGAAAGATGAGGGAGATGAAATTGCGAAAAACTTCAGTGTCAGAAATTCGGATACCATCTATTTTATATTTGCGGAAGAAAGTTACGGATATTCTCCACCAAAACTATTATGATTCTTTGTTCACTAAACTCTTTATCTTAGATGATTTCAATCATGTCAAAACCAGGAGATATTCGATCCAGACTTTTCATGCTCGTCAAAAATACTTATTGATGAGTTTTCACCCTGGTCTATTGAAGAAACTGGGAAGTATAGCTGCAAATCATACGCATGAATCTAAAGATCAATTATTAGAAAACTATGAGTTTAATTTGAGGAAACTTTTGAATAACAAACCGACTCGGGGATCTCATGCCAATGTTTGTCAGCATATCGCCGGATATTTCAAAAAAAATTGGTCTTCATCTGAGAAAGCGGAATTTAACAAGCAGCTCTTACTTTACAAGGAAGGGGAGTTGGGGTTGGCAGTGATAAAAAAAGACTGGCCTTTTGGGCCAGTCAGTCGGACAAGAAATATTTACTGCAACAAACGTATCTCGCACCTTTTATAAAGTTAGACTAACTTGAAAACAATGACGTTTTTAGTCTGCATATTGGCGTAGAATTCGATCTACGCTGCCCCCGTAACCTTCTCCGAACATATTGAGATGAACAAGTAAATAAAAGAGTTGGTAGAGCGGTTTGATCTCTTCGTAGTTGGCAGGAAGCGGAAAAGTATTCTCGTAAGCTTTATAAAAGGAAGAAGGAAATCCTCCGAATAATTCTGTAAAGGCTAGTTCGAATGCATGATCTCCATACAGGACGGAAGGATCAATAAGGTAAGGGCGGCCTTCTGCATCTGCCATCCAGTTTCCACCCCATAGATCTCCATGCAGGAGTGAAGCCTCAGGGTTTTCTGGTATCCATTGCTCGAGTTTCCCTAATAATGCCTCGAGTTTCGAACGCCGTTGCGCAGAAGCCCGTCCATTATTAATGGCTAAATGGAGCTGAGGTTTCAGTCGATAGTCTCTGTAATAGTCAAGCCAGGAAGTCTTCCAATCATTCGGCTGGTCTAGCTCGCCTACAAAGGTAGAGTGGCCCAGTCCATAGCGATCAGCCGTCTGTTTATGCATAAGGGCTAAATTTCGGCCCAGCTCTTCAGGAGATGCTTTACCGCCTTGCTGTATCCAATCCATAACGATTACGCCTTTTTCACCATTTGCCGGCTCGTCATAATAATGCACGTGCGGAACGTTGATCGTATTCGTTTTTTGGATCCGTTCAAGACCGTCGGCTTCCACCTTAAAAAAATGAGAAGGAACCCCTTCATTTCCTTTAATAAAGTATGATTGTTTATTCGTTTTAATGTAATAAGATTGATTGATATCTCCACCGCTCACTTGCTTCATGGCTTCAATCGGCGACTGATCTCCAATGGAAGCTAGAGCGTTTCTAATGACTTCTTCCATAACCGTTTCCCTCCTTAAAGAATCTGGACAACACTTAGTGAAATATGTTCAGTACAGGCGGTTTCTGTTTTTCGATGGTCTTTTGATAAGCGTGGATGGTGTTGATTACTCTAAATCCGAATCGCTTATAAAGGTTTTCTGCCTGTTCATTTTGTGTGCGAACGGAAAGAGTAACGACATCTAAATCAAGAGCGTGAAAAGCGTATTGAAGCGCGTGTTCAATCAATTCAGTCCCGATTCCGCTTCCCTGTTCATGTTTACTTACGTTCACAAAACATATTTCTCCTTCATGGCCTTCAAGGATTGTTTCAAAATATAAATATCCTGCGATTGCACCATCTATTTGATAACCCCACAATTGATTGCCCGAATGTCTGGATAACTGCATCATTTCCTCTGTTGTATAATAGGATGCTTTGGGGTGCAGTTTATCAACATCCTCAAAATCATCTTGATGCAAATCCACGATGGAAGAACTCTCCTTCGCAGAAGGGTCGAAGTTCGTTCGATGAACAGCCAGCGTCTTTTCTACGTTGTATAACTCAAAGTCATGGCGTTTCGTGAAGGCGAGAAGATGATGGTTAGCTTCAAAACAAGCGACTTTCACTACATCGAAATAAAGCTGCATAGTGACCGAGGCCTTGTCCCACATGCTTTCAATCACTGCCTGATGTTCTTTTGTAGCGAATGGTCCAAGCAAGCGGCAAAGTTTTTGTTCGAAAAAAGGAAGAATTCCTAAAAATCCAATGATTTCTTCTCCCTCCCATGCCACGTAAGCCAGAGGTTCCTTGAACTGAGTGAGCGTCCAGATTTGTTCAAATATTTCATTAGGATCTGAAGCCAGCCAGGCAACATAGTGGTGGTCTATTTCGTTCATATGATAAAGCCAATTGGCAACGGTATGTAGATTCTTGACTTCAAGCTCGCTAATATTCATAGAATCACCTTTCTTTTTGACTCTGTTAAAGGTTATTATTGTATTTTATAAAAGGCTTATTACGCTATAGGGCCGTACACTGTAAGACTCAGTTTCGAGATATTTTATGAGAGGAAAGGTCCTGCGGGGGATGATTCGCTTTCCGGTCCTGCACGACGCAGGGTCGATCGCCCCCACCTCCTGTAGGGACATAGGAAAGCGAGTTATTTCCCCAACAGCCCTCTTCCAATTATAGTAACGAACCCCATTTATCTCGAAACTGAGTCTTCCAGTCTCGGGAGCTTAATCGTGAAATCAACACGGAGGTTTAACAGAGCCTTCTTTTAAACAAATCATGACACAACAGAGAATCAAAATTCAAGCCTGAGGTAAGGGGCCTTGCGGGAACATGAGGACCTGGACAGATCTTCCTGTCATTTAAATGATTGACTTGAGTGAGTCAGGGGAAATGGAGGATAGGAATGTTTATAAGGGAGACACAGGGATGAAAAATCGTCTAAAATACATATCGATTTACAGAATTGCCATTATTGTCTGGATGTCCATAAAGTTCCTTGTTCAAATCTTTTGGTTTCAAAAAAGACATCGCATATGGGATCAGGATACCAAAAGAAAATGGGAAGATATGCTGGAGAAACAGGCTGGTGAGTACCGAAGAAAAGCTATCTCTCTAGGCGGACTTCTTATTAAATTTGGACAGTTTTTAAGTTCACGAGGTGACTTGCTTCCGCGTGCTTTTATTAAAGAATTAGAAGGACTTGTAGATAGAGTAGAACCTATGCCTTTTTACAGATCGAAAGAAATAATGGAAGAGGACTGGAATGCGAATCTGGAAGATCATTTATCTACTATTCATGAAGACCCAGTGGCATCAGCCTCTATCGGTGAAGTCTATAAAGGTTCATTAAAAGACGGGACAGATGTTGCGGTTAAAGTTCAGCGCTACCGTGTGAAGGATATTTTTCAAATGGATTTCAAAGCCTTGAAAATTGTTTTCTGGCTGGTGGACCATTTTACATCTTATGGGAAGAAAGCTGATTTACCAGCTTTGTATCGTGAGGTTGTCAGGGTAATTAGCAATGAACTGGACTTTACGATGGAGCTGGAGAATGGAAATAAGTTCAAAAAAAGATTCACTCACTTTCCTTCTGTTTATATTCCGGATTACTACAAGGATTTGTCTACCAAACGTGTCCTTGTCATGGAGTGGATCGAAGGGACAAAAGTTACGGACCTGTCTTTTATAAAGAAGCATCAGATTAGCCGGGAGCAAATTGCGAAAACATTATTTGATTTAAGCGTTGAGCAATTTCTCGATGCGGGAATGTTCCATTCTGATCCTCATCCAGGAAATCTAATGCTGCAATCAGACGGAACCATTGTGGTTATTGATTTTGGGATGGTGGGGGAAATCCGACAGGAAGACGCGAACTCTATCCGGTCCATGGTTCAAGGCTTTATTCTGGAAGACTATGACCGGGTGATCTCCGCTTTACAGGATATGGATTTTTTATTGGAAAACGCAGACACAGAACGCGTGAAGAAACTGATCAAGCAAACGACCGATATGTATCTGGAAGGGAACTTTGACAAGCTGGATGCGAATATGATGAATGATATGATGATGGATATTCAGCAATTTGTTAAAGACCAGCCGATTCAGCTTCCTGCTGACTATGCTTTTCTGGGCAGAGCTACATCGATTATCGTAGGAGTTCTCAGCAGTGTATATCCTCAAGTGGATTTGATTCAATGGGGACGTCCAGTAATCAAGGAATGGGTGTCAGGAGAAGACTCGGATTATTCCATATTTAAAGAAGTAGCCAAGGAAACTGCCCGGCCCCTCTTATCTTTACCAAGAGCGCTCGTCGAATATTTGGAAGATGGTGATAAGGAGAGAGAATGGAAGAGCTATCACCAAAGGAACCATCTATTTCACCAATTTTACTTATTTTATGCCCTTCTATCATTTATTTTCATAAGTTCGGGTGCTGCAGTATTGTATCTTACAGTGGTCCAGACATTGCTTCCATCAATTTGGATAGGTATATCTCTGCTTGGCTTAGGTTTTATAGGTTTCATAAGCTGTGTCATAAGTCATTTTAAAATGCTCAAACGAATACACCATACTAGGAGGAATGAAATATGAGTGATTTACTGAAGAAAGGATTTCATTTAGGGTTGGGAGCAGCTATCAGCGGAAAAGAGAAGTTCGAGAAAATGGTGAATGAAATGGTGAAACACGGAGATGTGAGCCCAGCACAAGCGAAAACGATGATCAATTCCTGGATCAGCAAAGGCGAGAACGTTGATAAAGAATGGTCCGATCAGTCGAAAGCAAAAATGCAGGATCGTATGAAAGAACTCGGATTTGTGTCAAAGGAAGATTATGAGCTTCTGGAAGCAAGAATTCAAAGACTTGAAAATTTATATAATCAGCGTTAAGTACCTGTCGTCTCTTCTAATAGAGGAGGCGTTTTTTTGTTTGTCGAGTGTGTGGGCCATTGGTCAACTGGGGATGGCTTACGAACCACTCGTTTTTTGTAGAAAGGAACGTCGTTAAATTGGGTTTGGATTGGTGAGCCTTGGATTTGCTGGGGGAATATCCGATTTATCTATTAGAGAAAAAGTTTGAATTTTTTATCATATTCCGGGAGGCATAACAGAACATAAGGTGGTTTAAAATTACCGTACTGGCGGCGCTCATACCGGTTGCGGGGTAAGCTTTGAATAAGCCTAATCATAAACAGGGCGGTCTGCTGAAGACCGCTCTGTTTTGTTTAGAGAAGTTTAATTCTGGATCCCAGTTTATAAAAGCCGTACATAAAGGCAAATGCAAGGAACGCAGTTGCGGCTAAATTAAGATAGTAAATCATTCCATCCCCCATAAGGCTGAGAGGAGTAAAGACAGTGGGAGGGTGTTCTAAATACAAATAATTGGAACCTAGGAGAGGGTTAAAAAAACCTATAATAAGAGCATATCCCAATAACAATAAGTAACTATAAGTCATATCCTTCCAAGTAATTCGGACAGAAGAGGTCACTACAAGAAACAAACTCGTCCAGGGAATAGCCATATGGTGCAGGAAGAATTTCCAGAAGCGGTAATGGTGAAAGTCAAAGGGTACGTCTGGAGTGATCAGGGCAATAAGAGCAGGAAGGATTCCTATGAAAAAATTTATTTTTATAAGCGTTGGCTGATAGGTAATAAGCGTGTAGATCCCTATTAAAGAAGCGATTCCGCATAGGTGGAGAGGCACATGGCCGGCCAGACTCCACACTCCATTTACAGACGCCCACACCTGATAACTGATCTCTGAAAGCAGAAGAAGGACCAGTAAAGAAAACCTCACAACCTGACGACCATGGTAATGTGTATGAAGCCATTTAGAAGCCAGGGCAATACCGAAAAGAATAATCGTGAAGATAAAAAGCATAATTATGTGACTGGTGCCCAGCATTTCAAAGGAATAACGACTCCCTGTTCCGAACCAATTTTTCATTAGGTACACATCCTAGTGAATCAATTTTCGCTGTGCTATGATGATTTTACCATACGTTTGCCCAGTGAAAGGGGGTAGGAAATGAAAGGACAGGTTAATTGCTTTCAATGTAAGCATTTTTATACAACTTGGAATCCAACTTTTCCTAGAGCCTGCGCTGCCTATGGTTTTAAAGCTAAGGAGATGCCTTCTCAGCTGGTATTTCATGCGACAGGAATTGAATGCATGGCATTTGAGTCAAAACACTCAGAGAAAAGGAAGAAGAACCCATCGATCTCCTCAAACTTTGATGTACGCCTGTAAATAATATGAAATTTTCAGAATTCATATGGACATCCATTTATTCTATGGTATGCTGATGGATATTTAGTATGGCCACCATGCTATCTGAGAGCTTGACTCTACAAAAGTAGAGAGAAATGTAGGAAAGGAGTTGAAAGCTATGCATAGAGAAAAATGGGGGACAAAATTAGGTTTTATGCTGGCCGCTATGGGCTCTGCCGTAGGTCTGGGAAATATATGGCGTTTTTCATTCGTAGCCGGTAATAATGGTGGAGGAGCTTTTTTATTACTCTATCTGTTATTCGTGCTTATTATTGGAATTCCTTTATTACTTACAGAGGTAAGTATTGGACGGAAAGCAGAAAGTGATGTAGTAGGGTCTTTTCAAAAGCTTGCTAAAGGAACACCCTGGTATCTAACAGGCTTTTTCGGTATTATCAGTGCTTTTCTTATTTTAAGTTTCTATGCCGTAGTTGCAGGCTGGGCTATCTTTTATTTCTGGAATTATATCAATGGATCATTTTTTACACAGCCGGCAGTCGGGTACGAAGGAGCTTTCGGTCAATTTATAGGCCATACGTGGCATCCAATTGCCTGGACGGCACTCTTCATGATTTTAACAATTGTTATTGTATTAAGTGGTGTTAAAAAAGGTATTGAAGCAGCGAATAAAATTTTTATGCCGTTACTGGCTTTAATTCTCATAGCTTTGGCGGTATTCAGTATATCGCTTGATGGTGCTTCAGAAGGGGTTAAGTTTTTATTCCAGCCGAATTGGTCGGCACTAAGTGAACCTTCTATTTATATTGCTGCCCTAGGACAGGCCTTCTTCTCGCTTAGTCTTGGGATGGGGGCAATGCTTACGTATGGAAGTTACTTAAGGAAAGAGAATAAACTTCCCAGCGCGGCTTTGGGCATCGGATTAATGGATACATTCTTTGCGGTGATCTCGGGGCTTGTGATTTTCCCTGCCGTTTTTGCCTTCGGTATAGATCCAAGCTCAGGACCTCCGCTCGTATTTATTACACTTCCGAGTATCTTTGAACAGATGCCGCTTGGGGGAATCGTTGGTCTGGTGTTCTTCTTTGCCTTGATTCTGGCTTCTCTGTCTTCGTCTGTCTCCATACTGGAAGTTCCTACAGCTTATTTTATGCGTGTATTCGGATGGACGCGTTTTGCTACAAGTGTTCTTATGGGCTCCATCATGTTCGTCATGGGAATTGCTGTATCTTTAGGCTTCGGTATTTGGTCAGGCATTACACCGATTGGAGAAAGAAATATCCTGGACTCCATGGATTATATTGCTTCCAATATTCTCTTGCCACTTGGCGGTCTGTCTATGGCCCTTCTTGTGGGATGGTACTTTAAAAAGTCAGAAGCTCTGGAGTCTGCGGACTTGTCCTCTTCTTCAATTGGAGGGTTCTGGTATTTTATCGTGAAGTGGATGGCTCCCATCCTTATAATATTGATTTTCTTGAACAAAATCGGTGTTATCTTTTAAATTCCTCCATATCAAATCACTCGAAAGAGACCCTGATGATCATCAGGGTCTCTTTTATTATTTCAGTTTCCTCAATTAATTATTATTTTGTGAACGATAAGAGGATCATAAGACAGAATTGCAGGCAGCGTGTTAAACTACGACAGAACACTATTTTCTTTAGTATGAAATAAAGGAGTCTGACTATATGGCGATATCAAATCAAAGCGTCCTTAAAAAAATGTCCAGTGAAATACAGGAAGCTATGCTTCAGCATGGAGACGAGCAAAAGGTTCGTGAGCATATACGTTCTGTTAGACTGTTAGCGGATCTTTTTTTGGAACAGGGGCAGGAGGAAACCGTATCTTCTAACAAAGGAAGTCAAACGATGCATGAACCGACAGTCGATGAAATAAGAAAGATGATGGGTGCCGATAAGACGCCAGATTCCAAACCAAAAAGTGAAGAAAAACGGCTGGAAGATGATGATGCCAACGGATCATCTATTTTTGATTTTTAGGAGGAGTTAAACGATGAAACTGATTTTAATTTTAGCGGTTATAAATGGCTTTTTGTCGGTTGCTCTTGGAGCTTTCGGGGCACATGGACTAGAAGGGAAAGTGTCTGAAAAAGGCTTGGAGCAATGGGGGAAAGCGGTTAATTATCAAATGTTCCATACAATGGCTTTATTTGTGACCGCCTTATTAATGAGCAAAATCCAGACCGGATTGATGACGGGAGCAGGGTGGTTTTTCGTAGCAGGCATTATACTATTCTCAGGAAGTCTTTATATCTATGCGCCTACAGGTATTAAAACGTTTGCTATGATTACACCGCTCGGAGGACTATCTTTTTTAATCGGCTGGATTTTGCTTGGTTATGCAGTCATTAAACATCTTTAAAAGTAGAGGATGGTTGTGAACAAAAATATGATTAAAGCCCGAAGTGCTTGAATGATAGCGTTCGGTACATTCTTTGTATTCCATTCAATTAACGCTTCAAATAGAAAGCTTACGGATAAGACATAAAACATGAGCAGGATAATCCACTGGTGTTCTAGCTTAAAAAGGCCGAGCACAGCTAAAAGAACAGCTAACGCCAGTGCACCTAATTGAGCTTTATAAAAATTTTCATAAGGATGTCTCATGGGTTCACCCTTTTCTATTGATAGGAGAAAAACTCGCTAACTAATTTTAGCGAGTTTTTTTATGAGTTCAAGCTGATTATCTTGGCTGGTACTGTGCAAAGCCTGACCCTCCACCGTTGAACGGATAGCTATAATTAATTTCTTCATCAAATGTAATATAGTCTAGATAAATCATCAGCAATAAATAGCGTTTTCCTGTTTCAGGATCACTCAAAATGATATGGTCCCGGCCGGCAGCCTCTATAATACCTTTGAAAACTTTAGCATTCCATTGGTCATTATTCTCGAACGTCATGTAAACTGTGGCTACCTTTCCAGCATTCAACCGTAAAATGTTTTCAATATACGATTGTTCTGTAGGAAGCATGTTTGGGGGATTTACACCACTTGATGTCTGTCCCTGCGGCATCTGCGGCACCTGCGCACCACCGCTGTAAGCAGGTGGGTATCCTCCCTGTCCTTGATTGGAAACTGGAGCGCTTGGATAATAATACATATATGGATTACTCGCGTAATAGGGGGAGGACTGTTGATTATACATTTGCTGCTGCCCTTGCTGGGCGCCTCCTGTAGATGGTTTTTTCTGAGCCAATTCACTCACTCCTTCAATAAATTAGTACACACTTGGACAAGCAGACCTAGTAGGAGAATAAAAACAGTGGGACTTGAATCTTCCTGTATTCCATTGACCAAACCACTGGGCCGGGCAGCTGCCTCCAGGCATAAAGAACCAGAGAGAGTTGCTGGCCGGATGATACCGCTTGCCATTAATAACCTTCCTTGCCAGCCTCCGATCCTTTTCGCGGGATCGCTGGTAAAAGTATCCTTTTTGCGTTGCTTCAAATCCTCCGGGACTTTGATAGACCATCTGCCGTATCGAATCAATGTCTGTGAAATCAATACAGTCTCCCCGTACACGATTCACGCCCGTGTTCCCAACCATAAGCATACCCAATTGCCCATCACCCTCTGCTTCTGCACGCATGAGTCTTCCAAGAAGCTTAACGTCCGCTTCGTTGTAAGGAATAACAGCCACGCTGTCACCTCGCTTTAATACAGACATGTTACTGCTCTTTAACACTATATGTAAGTCCACCGTTATGATATGAATAAAATATCAAGCCTTGCCTTTTGAAAAGGATAAACCTTCCACCTCAGGTCATCCATATTATGGATGACCTGAGGTGGAAGGTTTTAGGTAGTTGATCTTATGAGTAGATGGGTATCTTAAATGTTCTTAATAATTAACCTAAAAAAAAGACTCCACCTCAAGAGGGCAGAGTCTTTTACAAAATTAAACATGTAAGAATTGAGGAACGGCTTCCGGTTTAAGAAGGTTTCCAATATAGAAGGAACCGAAATCGCCGTAACGGGACGTAACCTCATCAAAACGCATTTCATACACAAGCTTTTTGAACTGGAGCACATCATGAGCAAATAGAGTAACGCCCCATTCCCAGTCGTCAAAGCCGATGGAGCCGGTGATGATTTGGCGAATCTTGCCGGCATATTGGCGTCCGGTCATTCCGTGCGCGTACATAAGCTTAGCACGTTCGTCTTTTTCAAGTACGTACCAGTTATCGTTACCTTGGCGGCGCTTGTCCATTGGATAGAAGCAGATATGATTCCACTTCGGAAGGGTTGGTTTCAAACGCGCCTGAATTTCAGGGTCATCTTCGTTCGCATTGCCCATATAGTTAGAGAGTTCCACCACAGATACATAAGAATATGCAGGTGTAGTAAACTCAGCAAGCTTGGTTTTGTTGAAAGCTGTTTCGATTTCATTTAATTCTTCCATTGTTGGACGTAAGATCATCATCATGAAATCAGCTTTCTGCCCCATAATGGTGTAGAGAGCATGGCTGCCCTGTTTACTTTTTTCGGTGTCTTCCCATTTAGAAATCATCTGTTGGAATTCGTGAATGGCCTGCTCGCGTTCTTCACTAGAGGCATATTTCCAAGAGGTCCAGTCAATTGAACGGAAATCGTGCAGGCAATACCATCCATCCATGGTTACTACTGCTTCTGGCATGGTATCGATCGCTCCTTTATGATTTGGTTTATTATATTGCAAACTTCCTTTCTCAATATAACACAGTTGCTTAATTACATCATGGGAATGACTTTGAACAAATAGTGAAAGGATAAGGATAGGGTAAGAAGAATTAAATTCCTTTGAACGTATGAACTCAGCTAAAAGAGGGTAAATGATAATGAAATCGCTTCATTGTAAAAATCAATAGGAATGACTTTCATTTATACACAAAACCTTTTATCATGTATAACAGAAATGAAAATTGGAGGGTTCAATATGAGCAACCTATTTGATACATTGAAATCGAAGATAGACGGTCAAGGCAAGAAGGTCGTGTTTCCGGAAGGTTTGGATGAACGTATTTTAACAGCTGTCAGCCAGCTGGGGGCAGAAGGTTTACTGATACCTGTACTAGTCGGAAATGAAGATAAAGTAAAACAGAAAGCATCTGAAGTTGGAGTAGATATTTCCGCTGCTGAAATTCTGGATCCTGCAAATTATGATGCTTTTGACGAAATGGTGGCAAATTTCGTAGAGCGCCGCAAAGGAAAAGCTACCGAAGAGAAAGCGCGTGAAGTCCTGCAGGACGAGAACTACTTTGGTACAATGCTTGTTTATATGGGGAAAGCAGATGGTCTTGTGAGTGGCGCAGCTCATTCCACAGCAGATACCGTAAGACCTGCTCTTCAGATCATTAAAACAAAGCCTGGAATTAAGAAGACGTCTGGGGTATTCGTAATGGTGCGTGATGAAGAAAAGTATGTTTTCGCTGACTGTGCGATCAACATTAACCCTGACAGTCAGGATCTGGCTGAGATTGCTTTAGCTAGTGCTGATACAGCGAAGCTATTTGATATCGATCCACGAGTTGCTATGCTCAGCTTCTCTACTAGAGGCTCAGCAAAATCTCCAGAAACAGAAAAAGTAACGGAAGCTGTAGAACTTGCTAAAGAGCAGAATTCTGATCTGGTTATTGATGGAGAATTCCAATTCGATGCAGCTTTCGTGCCTTCTGTGGCTGAGAAGAAAGCACCGGATTCTCCACTTAAAGGTGAAGCGAATACGTTTATTTTCCCAAGTCTTGAAGCAGGTAACATTGGCTACAAAATTGCTCAGCGTCTTGGTAATTTCGATGCTGTAGGCCCTGTATTGCAAGGCTTGAACCAGCCGGTTAACGATCTTTCAAGAGGTTGTAATGCCGATGACGTTTATAAACTTGCGATCATTACGGCCGCCCAATCTGTATAATAAGCGCAAAAAGAGCCAGCGATCTAATCGCTGGCTCTTTTTCTATGAATTACTTTGTTAAATCTCCCTGTTGATATTGAACAAAAGCCCCCGTTACTGGAAGACTCAGTTTCGAGACAATTGGGGCCCGTTACTCTATTTGGAAGAGGGCTGGCGGGGAAATAACTCGCTTTCCTATGGCCCTACACGACGTAGGGCCGATCGACGTTGCCACAGGATGTGGCGACCTTAGTCGATCCTCCTTTTACCATGAGCTTCCTCGCTCGTTTCACTCCCTGCGGGATCTCACCTAGTTCCTTCTCCCATGGGAGTCTCGCTATTTCCCCACCAACCCAGCCACAGAAGAATAACGGACCCTTCCAAAAGAGAGAATCCTCGCCTTCTTAACTGGCCTTAAATGCTTCTATGACAGGCTATTCCAGATCTTTATAGCATGAAAATAGCCTCATATTCACATGCCCATTTTGTGGATCAAGAAGATATCTTAAGTGGTTTTGAGCTACTGATTTGGCAAGGTCCGGAGGGGGACGATGAAGACTCCTGTGGGATAAACATGATCGGTGAGACCCCGGAAGTCGAAGACTGAGGAGGCTCAGCACATGCCCACGGAAAGCGAAATCGTCCCCCGGAGGACCTTCCTCATAATCAATATCTCGAATTCAAGTCTTACAGTAAACGGCCCTTTAGTTTAATAAGCATGCTATAAAAGCATCGCCTAACAGTGACTTATGGATAAACAGGATATATCTTTACATGAAGAAAGCGCCCGATCTCCTTAAGTAAGGTGGTCGAGCGCTTTTTCATTCCGCTGGATCATTTGTTCCAAGCGTTTATTAAACCATTCGATTTCTTGATCCTCCAGGGGAGTAACGGTGACTTCATCAGATAGCTCAGAGAGTTTTTTAAGTATCCGGTCGCGTACGTCAGATACACTGAGGTTGGTCCCTAATAGTTCATTGAGAGAAGCCATAACCTTCGGATCAATGGAGGGGTAGGTAAAGCGAGTGTTCTCTTCACGCTTTCCAATTTCATAGAATTGCTTTAAAAGCCGCGCGCGTTCAGCCCCGCTCCCACTGACATCCAAATAAATTTGAACGGCTGAACCATTTTTAACCCGGCGCTGGGAAATTCCGGCAAACTTTTGGCCGCCTATACTTAAATCATAGGTACCTGGACAATAAGAACGAGTAATTTCATACGCTTTAATTTGATCGGTCAAATCCTCAAACAGCAGTTGAGTAAACGAAACCATAGCATCATACCCATCATGAATGTTCACTTCTTTAGAGTCCGGGAAGATGAGTGATAAATTCAGGACACCATCATCCAGTACAACGGCAAGACCGCCTGAATTTCTCACGATGACCTGGTATCCTTCCGACTTCAGGTATTCAATTCCATCCTTAATGTAGGGCAGCCGAGCATCGGGAATTCCAAGAACTACTGTATTATGATGAACCCATAGCCTTGCTGCAGTTGGGCTCATTCGTTCTCCTACCGACATTGATAAGGCATCATCTATAGCGAAAGACTGAAGGGCGGAAAAAGAGGGCCCTAAATCGCTTTGGTCCATGAAACGATATTTTTGAGGTGTTAATAACGAATGTATGTTTTTCATAAAGCTGTGCTCCTTTATCTGCAATCACCACTCTTCATTATAGCAGAAGAAACCTGTTGCATGAATGACGTAACGGCTGTAAAATCTTCAAAGGATTAAGAAGTACTCGATCATTCTTTTAATAAAAATGTTGAATGTCTTGAAGCCTTTAAAGACAGGAGTAAAAGAATCAATCTGTCATTTTTTGTCTGTCAAGATGTTTTTTTGTCATAAATAAAGGTATATAATAGTTAAAAATGTCGTGAAGAAAGGACAAACTGATGGGCTATCGTGACGAGAAGTTAAGTGAAGAAAAGGTTTTTAAGGACCCCGTCCATCGCTATGTCCACGTGCGGGACCGGGTGATCTGGGATTTGATCGGAACATCGGAATTTCAGCGGCTAAGGCGAATCAAGCAGCTGGGCACCTCGTATTTAACGTTTCACGGGGCAGAACATAGCCGCTTCAACCATTCATTAGGCGTTTATGAAATTGTGCGCCGGATTATTGAAAACTTTAAGGACCGGCCGAACTGGGACGATGACGAACGACTGCTTTGTCTATGTGCGGCTTTGCTCCATGATTTGGGTCACGGGCCTTTCTCCCATTCCTTCGAAAAGGTTTTTAAACTGGATCATGAAGATTATACTCAAAAGATTTTACTTGGGGATACGGAAGTTAACAAGATTCTGAGCCAGGTAGAAGAAGGTTTCCCGAAAAAGGTAGCCGATGTCATCAATAAAACGTACGCGAATAAGCTGGTGGTCAGTTTGATCTCCAGTCAAATCGATGCCGATCGGATGGATTATTTGCAACGGGATGCATATTTCACAGGGGTCAGCTATGGGCATTTTGATATGGAACGAATTTTAAGGGTGATGCGCCCGATGGAAGACCAGATGGTAGTAAAAGAAAGTGGAATGCACGCAGTAGAAGACTACATTATGAGTCGTTACCAAATGTACTGGCAGGTTTATTTTCACCCGGTGACCCGTAGTGCTGAGGTTATCTTATCTAAAATTCTCCATCGGGCGAAAGAGTTGTACGAATCAGGCTATACCTTTAAGCTTAAGCCTACCCATTTTCTTTCCTTTTTTACCGGGAGTCCGACACTTAATGAGTATCTAGCACTTGATGAAGCGGTAACCCTATTTTATTTCCAGATGTGGATGGAAGAAGATGACCCGGTATTGAGTGACTTGTGTGACCGATTTGTTAACCGCCGGCTGTTTAAATATATTGAGTTCAATCCGAATTCTCAGATGAACCAATGGATGGAACTGTATAAATTATTCTCTAAAGCAGGTCTGAATCCAGATTATTATCTGGTGGTGGATTCAAGTTCTGATCTTCCTTATGACTTCTACCGTCCAGGTGAAGAGGAAGAGCGTCTGCCAATCCATCTGCTGCAGCCGAGTCAGGAATTAAGAGAGTTGTCACGTCTTTCTGATATTGTCGAGGCCATCTCAGGCAAAAAGCGGACAGATCATAAACTGTATATTCCTCTGGACCGCCTGGAGGAAATGTCCAATCGTAGTAAGACGAAGAAGCGGATTATGGAAATATTGTATGGATAAGGAGTGAAGCTCCATGTTGGAAAATCATGCGAAGCTGATGCAATTCTTCTCAAGTACGGATGAGATCGTAGGTCGTAAAAAACTGCAGAAAATGATCTACATACTTAAAAAGTGTGAGGTTCCATTTGAAGAACGCTATCAGTTTCATTTTTACGGACCCTATTCAGAGGAATTAACGCTTAGAATTGAGGAAATGTGTAACCTTGGATTTATCAGTGAGGAAAGAGAAGAAAAGAAAAATTACTATCAGTACCGCTATGAGATTACGGAAAGCGGCCGTGAATTTCTAAATCATTATGAAATGGATCTGCCTCCCTTGCATGACCATATCCGCGAAATGAACGGTAGAAGTTCTCGATTTCTGGAGTTGGTTTCTACGATGCTCTTCTTTGAGGGTCTGCCTCGTGAAGAAATCACTGAAAAAGTTTACGCCGTAAAAAGTACTCAGAATTACACAGAGGAAGACATCCAGGATGGATGGAAGTTTATTGAAAAATTACGAGCGATTCATTAGTATGATTGGTAGAAAGAGATATACTGTACGTCAGTATATCTTTTTTTATCAATAATTTTTTGACTATTTTTATAATTCATAGGAAAAAGTGAGGTCATGAGTGTGAGTAATTAGAGATGTAAGGGGAGAAGTGCATGAGAATCATTAAGTTCATGATCTATTACATAATGGGGCTTGTAGGTATTTTGTTCATTAGTGCGTCCCCAGCTTTGTTCAGTGAGGGAAGTTTCTTTGATATATCCAATTACTTTTTTGAACTTCAGCAACTGATGACTGATATTTTTAAGCCTGCTGAATGGGTGTACATGTATAAGGACCGTCCGGAACCGCTGCTTGGATTTCTATTGGAACCTTATCAATACTCTATGACGGTGTTCTTTGGAGGTCTTCTGCTTGGGTTTATACTAGCTTTTTTGTTAGCGCTCGGAACCATGTTTCTCCCTGGATGGACAAAATCGATCATCGGGAGATTCCTGAACATCCTAGAGGCTGTGCCTGATTTATTACTGGCTTTTTGTTTGCAGCTTTTCGTCGTATGGTTCTATAAGCAAACAGATATACAAATTGTCTCCTTTGCGGCCCTGGGACAGGAGAAGGTATATATTCTGCCTATTATTGCGATTGCAGTGTTACCGTTAGTTACGATGTACAAAATCATTCTCATGCTGATGGATGAGGAGATGACAAAGTCTTATGTCCAGATGGCTAAGAGTAAAGGGTTGGAAAAAGCCGTAATTCTTAACGTACACGTGATAAGGAATATTGTAAAAAGTATATTCTTTCATTCTAAAATTATCCTCTGGGGATCTTTATCAAGTCTATTGATCATTGAATATATTTTTAATATGAATGGAATTACAAGCTTTTTTATTGAGGACTTTAGACCAATCGTCTCGGCAGTGATCCTATTCATGATCTTCACCCCTTTTTTCATCATTTATCAGGGGACAGAGCTGTTTATATTTAAGGATTATAAAATTGTTAAAGAGACCAGCTTGAGAATGAATCGTTTTATAGGTGATTTCCACATTAAACCAGGCGGGAAATGGATAAAACAGGCTTTCGCAGCGATAGGAGCACATTTCCGTAATCTGAAATTTCTGATTGGGTTTATCATTATTTCGGGAACGGTGGTTGTCAGCATAATTTATAGTTTAACAGCGGATCCTCTTATAGATAAGTTTTATCACATTACGAACGAGGAGGGGCGGCTGGTAAGCGCTGCTCCTCACTCACCTGAGTATATATTTCTAGGAACGGATGCACTCGGTTACAGTATCTTCGATCAGCTGCTGGCAGGAGCCAAGTATACGATTCTCTTTGCCCTTGTCATAGCCTTTTTAAGAATGAGTCTTGGTTTTTTGTTAGCGATCCCTTATACATTTTTCCTTCCTGCCCGAATCCAGCGCGGGGTGGAAAAACTGGTGGATGGTATGCACTTCCTGCCTATGACCATTATTGCATTCTTGCTGTTGACCCCAGTTCTATGGATGCCGCCGGGCGGTTTTACAACGACCCAGACGGAACGGATCATCTATCAGGGAGTGATTCTGGTAATGCTTGCTGTACCTTTGATTGTTACGTTATTTGGCAGTGAAATGAAACTCCTCATGCAAGAGGAATATGTGGTAAGTGCGAAAATTCTTGGAGGTAGTTCGCTCCATTTACTTTGGAAGCATCTGCTTCCGCATTTAAGTGCGCGGATGGGGATTGTGTTTGGACAGCAGTTTATTCAGACACTGCTGATTTTTATCCATCTAGGCGTATTTAATATCTATTTTGGAGGAACAAATGTAGATTACACTCCCATGCAGAGTGATCCTCCAACGAGTACTACATATGAGTGGTCTGGACTGATTGGAGCAGCGAAAGACTCATTAATGACGGGGAGATGGTGGTTTATTATCCCAGCCCTTCTTTGCTTTATGGGGATTATACTGTCTATGCAGCTCATTATTCAAGGAATCAAGGAAGTTCAGCATAAACGGGTAGGTGTCCCTGTTTCTAACCCAATGGGGTGGAAGAAGTTTTTCCGTAAAAGGAAACCTGCAAGTAGAAAAACGGGTGACCCTTCAGATGAAAGCTTTGTTTTTATCAACAGCGAACATCGTTCCTCGTAGAGGGCTGTTAAAGGCGTTATAAAAGGAAAGTAAAGGTATTAAACAAGCGTTTGATTAAGGGTATAATATGAGGGGTAAACAGCGGGCAGAAGGAGCAGCTATTAGGAATTGAGTTTGTTTATTATTTCTATAATTAGGATACCACCCACCACTTCCACACGTGGATGGTGCCGCGGTATGAGTGGATGTATGATTTTGGGCGTTCGGTGGAGTCTGTTTGACCAGTGCTGCTTCATGCCCACCGTCAAAGGAACGGGGAAGAGGATATTCAGGAGGTTATGCAGGCCCTGCATGCTTTGAAGAAAGCATTAAATACATGAATAGCTGTTTATATGAATGGTTTATCCAATTCCTTATGCTAAAACAAAGAGTGGATTCTATGTTAAAATAGGGAAAAATCAGTCATGTTTAGAGGAGGTTCAGTTTGTCATGAAAGAATTTGAGCAATTTAAAAATAATGATGATAAAAGTGATAAAAAGAAGAAACAGTTCACGATTATTAAGGATGACGCAACGGATGGGCACGGTGGATATGGAGTAGGCTCCATCAGCCTTGAAAACATGACCCCGGTGATCGTGGATCCAAATGAAGAGAAGGCCTTTGTCGATATGGGGGCTCTGCATGCCCGTAGTGCGGTGGAGAAGCGGGTGAAATTTATTACGGACCGTGAAGTCGTAGCGAATGGTTTATTATACTGGATCGTCTGGGTAACTGTGGATTATCAGGAAGGAAAGCCTTGCTACTACGGAGTAGCGGGCAGTGAAATTGTCGTTGACCGTTCGATTAAACGAGGCTATAAGCTGATGCCGGAGCATGTTAACCATATGGATAAGTCCTTAAAAGGAAAGTTCGTTGTCGAGCATATGGACGAAAAATCAAGAACGATTCTCGGGGAATATCTCCGTGAGTTCAAGCCAGATTTATGGGAAAATACAAGTCAGGACCTAAAAGATTCTCTTGGTGTCCAATAAATTACGAGAAAAAGCACTTTCCCTCAGAGAAAGTGCTTTTTTACTGCCCGATTTTATCAGTGGTCTTGAACCCAGGGTCTGTCGTAAGTATTAAGTCTTCCAGGTAAGCTCCCGATACTGTAAGACTTAATTTCGAGTTTTTTGTGAGAATTAGGTCCTGCGGGGGACGATTTCGCTTTCCGGCCCTGCACGACGCAGGGTCGTTTGACGTTGCCACAGGACGTGGCGATCTTAGTCGAACACCCCTTGTGGTAAGCTTCCTCGGGCTTAACAGCCCTGCGGGATCTTACCGATCATGTTCATCCCACAGGAGTCTTCCACAAACCGGCCCTATTGTTGAAGACTTGAATTCGAGATGGTGTTAGAGAATTAATTTTCTAAGTTATTAAGAAAATGTAAAGGAACGAATCTTATAGTTAAGGAAGCCTGATAAAACCCGCTTAAAAGTGATTATCCTGTAAATTCCAGTTTACGAACAGAGGTTTTGTGCTACAATAAGAACAAATGTTCGCATAAGGAGGATGATCAACTATGGATAGCCGTAACCGTGACCGGGGTACAATTAAGTGGACATCGCTGATGCTGCCGGAGCATGTAGAGATGATAAAGAAATTATGGAAGGAAGATGAGCGGGTAGAGAAAGGGATTATTGATGAGCAGAAGGCCATTGAGATTGACTTTTTACTGCAGCGGGCTTTAAACGACGATCTGACGGTACGCGTCAAAATCCATAATGGTTTTGACTATGAAGAAATTCCCATGAAAATGGAGTACATTCACAAACTGAAGCGTAAAGTTTATGGCGTACATTGGGAAACGAAAGAAAAAGTTCAAATTTCTCTGGATGACCTTACCGATGTTTCAATTATTTAGGTGAATAATTTGTTCACAAAATGTTCACTAAAAAATGGTCGAAAGGGTACTCGGAATCTTGACGTACTGGCAGAATGGGTAATATATTTAGTAACACATGGTTATACATGTATTACTAGGACAAAGAAAACGACCGGGTTGCCGCCGGTCGTTTTCTTTGTCTTTTTTTAGATTATTTAAAAGAACCAGTCTACTACATCTTTGAACCATGGGTCATTTTTAAACTCATTCTCAATTTCTTCTTTATCCTTATCTTCATTGCCCCCGCAAACTTCTTTTGGAATGTCGCTTTTATCCATATACATGAGACGTTCTTTCGGACAATTAGGACCGGACCTGTGCCCGGTTTCAGGGTCGATATAAACCCCTTTTACATCCGGGGTTGGAATAAAGGCTGCTGATGGAAGTGGTTCATGAATTAATTCCATGGTGTCTGCCCAAACAGCTTTGGCATATCTTTTTTCATTGAATGTTTCAAGTTTTCGGCCGCCTTCATCATGGCCAACCCATACTCCTGATAAAAACTGTGGGCTGAAGCCAATCATCCAGCTGTCATAATCTGTTGTACCTGATTTGCCGCCGTACATACGAGTCAGTTTTCCCTTTATAGGACTGCCTGTAACAGAAGCATATCCATCAAGGGAAGAATCAAACATCCCTGTCATCATGTGAGTAATAGTAAAGGCACGATTCGGATCGATTTCTTTCTCTTTATTAAATACCGGCTGATATTCAAAAAGTATATTTTCGTGACGATCTGTAATTTTCTCAATGGTGTGACCCTCCAGAGATTCAGAACCTTTCACCATTTTCCCGTAAGCACTCATCATTTCATAAAGAGAAATAGAAGTAGAACCAAGGGCAAGAGAAGGAACAGGTTTGGCACGAGTCGAAATACCAAATGTGTCCAGTGTTTTCGCAAGTTTATCAGGACCGATATCCATGTTGGTGGATACAGCATAAATATTGTCAGATACCGCAAGCGCCTGAGCCATTGTAATCGGCTTGTCTGCATATTGGTCACCAAAATTGGTTGGACTGTAGACTTTTCCGTTATCACCTATTTGAAAATCGGTTGGCTTACTTTCAATCATAGTGACCGGTGAATACCCTTCTGCCAGTGCTGCGTAATATAGGAAAGGCTTAATGGTCGATCCTACTTGACGCTTCGCCTGAGTAGCCCGGTTATAAGCGCTGGTTTCGTAATCCCGGCCGCCGATCAGCGCTGTAATCGCACCGTTATGACTGTTCATAATGGCAGCAGCGATTTGAATATCTTCTTCTGGAGGAATGTGACGGTCGATTTGTTTTTCAAGCGTGTTCTGATGGTCTTTGATAAGTGTGGTATGAATGTGATAGCCACCTGTTTTAACTTCTTCAGGTGTAATATCAAGAATTCTGGCAGCTTCTGCAACGACATGGTCCTGAAAGTATGGTGCGGCTTCTTTGTCGGAACTGTCAGAGTGATCTGAGTATACTAGACTGGCTTCCACCGCTTCATTTTTTTCAGAAGAAGTAATGAATCCGCTCTTCTCCATTTCTCCCAAAATTAGTTTCTGGCGCGAGGCCGCGTTCTCTGCATTGTTCAGAGGAGAGTAATAGCTTGGACCTTTAGGAACGCCTGCAAGCATAGAGGCTTCCGTCAGCGTTAACTCTTCTGCATTTTTATTAAAGTAATAGCGGCTCGCTGCTTCAATTCCGTAGGCTCCATGTCCATAATAAATCGTGTTTAAATAGCCTTCCAAAATTTCATCTTTATTATAGAAGATCTCTAGTCTCAGGGCATAGAGAGCCTCTTGGATTTTTCGCTTCCACGTTTTATCATGAGATAAATAAAGGTTACGAGCGTACTGCTGAGTAATCGTGCTTGCTCCTTCCACCATGCTCATCTGTTTAAGATCGGTTAAAGCAGCACCAGCAATCCGTTTGGGATCAAAGCCAAAATGATCGTAAAATCGACGGTCTTCAATAGCTATCGTCGCTTCCTTTATCGCATCCGGCATTTCATCAATGGTGATCCAGTATCGTTCTTCCGCTCCATGATCTTCTCCAATAATATCCTCTCCCTGACTATAATAAACCGTATTCTGTTCGGTCATTAAAGAAGGAGGGCCCTGGGTGATTGCAAATCCCAAGACAAGTAAGATTCCAGTTCCTGTTAAGACAAGGCTGATCAATGTCCATTTGAATGCTCGCTTTGACCAGCGGTAAGTCATTCGTATAAAAAGGATCATTCTTCTAAACTCCCAACTGTTAAGAATGAATAAAGACTGCTATTATTATGTGAGAATACGTAGTAAAATAAACCTCTCATGACGAATTCTGTAATAGAGAACTATAGATATACAAAGGAGAATGAATAGATGAGCACGTGGTTTACTGAGAAGCAAACGGAAAATTTCGGCATTACGGCTAAAGTTAAACAGTCTCTTCATAAAGAAAAAACTGATTTTCAAGAGTTAGAGATGCTTGAGACAGAAGAATGGGGCAATATGCTCGTACTGGACGACATGGTTATGACCACAGAAAAAGACGAGTTTGTTTACCATGAGATGCTAGCCCATGTTCCACTCCATACCCACCCTAGCCCGAAACAGGTGCTGGTAGTAGGCGGCGGAGATGGCGGTGTAATTCGTGAAGTACTCAAGCATGAAAGTGTCGAAAAAGCAACGCTTGTAGAAATTGACGGCAAGGTTATTGAATACTCCAAGCACTATCTCCCTTCCATTGCAGGGGCGCTGGATGATAAGCGGGTGGAAGTTAAAGTGGCGGATGGCTTTATGCACATTGCGGAAAGCGAACGAGCATATGACGTCATTATGGTAGATTCAACGGAACCGGTAGGTCCAGCCGTTAATCTATTTTCCAAAGGCTTCTATGAAGGCATTGCGAAAGCCTTAAAAGAAGACGGGATCTTCGTGGCTCAGACTGATAATCCTTGGTTCAAGGCTGATTTGATTCGCCAGGTTTATGGAGACGTTAAAGAAACATTTCCCATCACGAAAGTGTACACCGCTAATATTCCAACGTATCCAAGCGGTCTTTGGACATTTACGATGGGCAGTAAAATTTATGATCCTCTTCAGGTTCCTGCTCATCGATTTGGAGAGATGGAAACGAAGTATTATACAGAGGAGCTGCATCAGGCCTGCTTCGCTTTACCAAAATTCGTTAAAGACTTGACGAAGGGGTGAAGTTAATGAGATTTGATGAAGCCTATTCTGGAAAAGTTTTTATCATGAGCCGTGCTTCCGAACAGGAGGCGGATGCCGTAATTTACGGAATGCCGATGGACTGGACGGTCAGCTTCAGGCCAGGCTCCCGGTTTGGCCCGAGCCGCATCCGTGAGGCCTCGATTGGTCTCGAAGAATACAGTCCTTACTTGGATAGACATTTAGAGGAAATTAATTACCACGACGCAGGTGATTTACTGCTCCCCTTTGGAAATCCTCAAAAAAGTATTGATATTATTGAAGGCTATATTGATGAACTTCTGGAGATGGGGAAAATGCCTCTTGGACTGGGAGGGGAGCATCTGGTCACATGGCCGGTGTTAAAAGCGATGTACCGGAAATATCCCGACCTTGCGATTATCCATATCGATGCTCATGCTGACCTCCGTGAGGAGTATGAAGGCGAGACGCTTTCCCACTCGACTCCTATTCGGAAAGCTTGCGAGCTCATCGGAGCGGAAAACGTGTATTCGTTTGGTATCCGCTCCGGAATGAGGGAAGAGTTTCAATATGCTGAGGAAAGCGGCATGTTCATGGCCAGATATGAAGTGCTGGAGCCTTTGAAAAAAGTTCTTCCGAAACTTTCTGGACGTCCTGTTTATGTAACCATTGATATTGACGTACTGGATCCTGCTTTTGCTCCTGGGACTGGAACAGCAGAAGCAGGAGGGATTACGTCAAAAGAGCTGCTGGCTTCCATTCACGAGATTGCAGGCAGCGAAGTGAGCGTTGAAGGTGCCGATCTTGTTGAAGTTTCTCCAGCTTATGATCCGACAGAAAAAACCCCAATCGCTGCCAGTAAATTCATACGTGAAATGCTTTTGGGGTTTGTTAAATAAATGATAGAATGAAACAGCCGCTATGATTTTTCATAGGGGCTTTTCTATATGAGATGAATAAAGGAGCGCTTTTTTTGGATAAAAAGATTATAGGTATCACGCTAGCATATGCCATTATCATGATGAGTCTGATTCTAGTAACGTTTGTAGGGAAGTGGAACCCTTCAGGATATAGTTATTCGCTTAGTAACCAACAACTAACGATTGAAAAAGGGTTATTTTCTAAAGAAACGACTGATATTGCTATTGAAGATCGAATAGATCAAGCGATCAGCTTTTCGTTATCTATCTCCGAGGAAAATCAGCAGTGGAGAATGGATGTCATCGTTATTGGTCTGTTGCTTCCATTTTTATTGTTATTACTTGTCCCGGAGCGCCGTCCCTTTAAGAACCACCTTTCTTATCCTTGGTTTGCAGTAATTGTTGCAGCACTTGCTTTGTTATATGCCAGTTATAGTGTACCGGCCCACATCACTGAGATTAATGACATCCAGAATCAGGTGAACACACTGCTTCAAGAATAAGGAGCACGGGCACGCTCTTGCGTTTTTGTGAATGAATTCTTATAATAAACAAGTTATAGTGTACGTAAACCCTTTGAAGGGAGGAACGAAGAAATGACAAGTAATGCTAAGGATATCCAGGTGCAGCTCGTTACGGAAATCAGAGATACGGAGCGTAAAGAGACGATGGAAGTAAACGAAGCTGGTCAATTCTTTGCGCGTGGTCAGACTCAGGTGATTACTTTTACAGAACATCCCGATGAAGGGGATCCTGTTAATACGATGATCACAGTAAAGCCAGGCCATGTCAGTATAAAGCGAAGCGGCGGCGTAGATATGCGCCAGGTTTTCCAGCCGGAGGTAGAAACAGAGAATTTATATCATCATGAATATGGTGATTTCCATATGAAAACTTATACGGAAGAAATGGAGTTTAGTTCCCTTGATGAAGCAATGGGCGGACGGTTATTTCTCCATTATCAAATGACGTTGAATCATGAAGTAACGCAGGACCACCGTTTGACATTGACGTTTGAGGAGGAGAGCGAATCATGAATATCGTTGAACAAATGGAAGAGAATCTCAAGAAGGAAATCGTCCGCGCCGTGCTTTCAGCTGAGCTAGCCGGGGAAGAAGAAATGCCGGAAGTTGTATTGGAGCAGCCGAAGGATAAAGCGCATGGCGATTACGCAACAAATATGGCAATGCAGCTCGCCAGAATAGCAAAGAAAAATCCGCGTGCGATTGCTTCAGAACTTGTTGAACAATTTGATCGTTCACAAGCTTCAATTGAAAAAATAGAAATTGCAGGTCCGGGCTTCAT
This sequence comes from Halobacillus sp. K22, assembly GCF_052246795.1. NCBI lineage: Bacteria > Bacillati > Bacillota > Bacilli > Caryophanales > Bacillaceae > Halobacillus > Halobacillus sp. K22. Next base: position 94,622 of record NZ_JBQQCN010000013.1, read on the forward strand.
AAATTTCTATATGAATAACCACTACTTGACTGAATTGGTTCCTTCCATCCTGGAAGCAGGGAGTCAGTATGGTCAAAGCAAAAGTGGGGAAGGTCATAGGATTCAAGTGGAGTTTGTATCCGCTAACCCGACGGGGACTTTGCACCTTGGTCACGCAAGGGGAGCAGCGGTAGGAGATTCCTTATGCAATGTACTGGAAGCTGCAGGCTATGACGTTTCCAGAGAGTATTATATTAATGATGCCGGGAATCAAATGGCGAATCTCGCTCTTTCTGTTGAAGCCCGCTACATGCAGGCATTAGGGAAAGAATGGGAGATGCCGGAAGATGGATACCACGGCCGTGATATCGTAGAACTCGGTAAAAAGCTTGCTTCGGAAGCAGGAGATAAATGGGCAGAGGAATCTGAAGAAGATCGTTTGAAGTTCTTCCGTGAGTACGGTTTGCAATATGAACTGAATAAGATTAAAACGGATTTAGAAGAATTCAGAGTTCCTTTTGATGAATGGTTTTCTGAAACTTCGCTGTATGAAGGCGACCGGATTAAAAATGCACTGCAGGTTCTTAAAGAAAAGGACTTTGTCTATGAAAAGGACGGAGCTACCTGGTTTGAGACAACGAAATTCAGTGATGATAAAGATCGCGTGCTCATTAAAAATGATGGGACGTACACCTATTTGACGCCGGATATTGCTTATCACAAGAATAAACTGGACCGTGGGTTTGATACGCTCATCAATATCTGGGGTGCCGATCACCATGGATATATCCCGCGCATGAAAGCAGCGATCCAAGCCCTCGGCTATGATGAAGATACACTTGAAGTAGAGATTATTCAAATGGTCAACCTCTTCCAGAATGGCGAGAAGGTGAAAATGAGTAAGCGTACAGGAAAAGCTGTTACGCTACGTGAATTGATGGAGGAAGTCGGTATTGACGCGATGCGATATTTCTTCTCTATGCGTTCCAGTGATTCTCATCTGGATTTTGATATGGATCTGGCCCGTTCAGAATCTAATGAAAATCCAGTTTATTACGTTCAGTACGCTCATGCCCGCATATGTACAATGCTGAAACAGGCAGAGGAAAAGGGGCTGAGGGAAGAGACGTTCAACGGAAGTCTTTTAACGGCTGAAAAAGAAGAAGATCTGCTTAAAAGACTTGGTGAATTCCCGCAGCTGGTCGCGGATGCGGCAGAGAAACGAACCCCTCACCGGGTAACTCAGTATGCCTTCGATCTGGCATCCAATCTGCACAGCTTTTACAATGCAGAGAAAGTACTGGATCAAGAAAACCCTGAACTTACGGCTTCCCGACTGGCACTAATGAAAGCTGTACGGATTACCTTGAGTAATGCGCTGAAAATAATCGGAGTTTCAGCACCAGAACAGATGTAAGTTCATAAAATGACTAAAGGGCGTCTTCGCAAAAAGAGAGAGCAGGGCGCTCTTTTTTTGTGACATTCTTTGCCCCAGTACTTATATATGCGTAAAGCCATCTGTTTTTGAGAGGCTTTGTTATAGTTTATTGTTGATTTTCATAAGGCATATTACGTAATAGGGCCGGTTAGTTAAAGACTCAGTTTCGAGATATTTTGTAGAGAAAGGGGCTCCAGGGAACGACTCGCTTTCCGCGGGCATGTGGTGAGCTTCCTCAGGCTTCGCCTTCCGGGATCTCACCGATCATGTTCCTCCCGCCGGAGTCTTCGCCGTTCCCTTCCGCCCCTTTGCGATTATTGAGAGCTCGGAATTCTCTCCATAAACGCCTTCCAATGAACAAGTATAACCTAGGATCCTCACCGGGGTTTATGTGGGTATAACTGTAGGAACCTTGTTATATAAGCATTTTGAGGCAGATTCAGAATGGCTTCTATCTCCTATAGCAGGGTCCGTTATTCAAAACCATGTTGGGTTGGTGGGGAAATAGCGAGACTCCCGTGGGAGAAGAAGCTAGGCGAGACCCCACAAGGAGCAATAGCGACTGAGGAGGCTTGCCAGTTTCCCCACAGGAAAGCGAGTTATTTCCCCACCAGCCCTCTTGCATATATAGCAACGGGCCCCATTTATCTCGAAACTGAGTCTTGCAGTAACGGGAGCTTTACCTTAAAACCAACACGGAAGATTAACAGATCCAATTGATAAAATAGGAACAATGTAGTTTGGGATGGAAAAAAAGCTTGAAGGATAGATGATGAAAAGGAGGACAAGCTTATGAAAGAAATTATTTTAGCAATACTCACTGGTTTAGTCGTGGGTATCGTATTTGCAGCTTTAAAACTTCCGATTCCAGCCCCGCCTGCACTAGCTGGAGTGGCTGGAATCGTGGGGATTTACTTAGGTTTTAAAGTCATGATGTGGATGGGCCCTGTGTTCACGGAAATTTTTAAATAAATCACAATAAAGGTCGCAGCCTGGCTGCGATTTTTTCGTTGATTTTAGTACTTAGGGAGCGGTTTTTAAGCCAGCTTTCATCAAATGGCACGGCGTCTTTCATATCTTGAAAGTAAGCGTCGCGAACCGCTGCGATGAACGTTTTGTCATAAACATAGGTATTCACTTCTTTATTTAAAAAGAAGCTTCTCCTGTCGAAGTTCGCGGTACCGATATCTGCACATTCCCCGTCCACTATAAATACTTTCGAGTGGTAAAATCCTGCATCAAAAAATTTAATATGGGCTCCTCTTTGGTAGAGTTCGTTCAGAAAGACGATACCGGCTTCCTTAACAAACGGATGATCAGATTTCATAGGGACCATGATGTATAACTCAATTCCATTTTTGAGAGCAGTTTTAAATGATTGAAGCAGTTCAGGTGTTGGAATGAAGTAAGGGGTTCCCACAATAATTTCTTTTGCAGCAGAGTGGATTAACCGGTTAAATTCTTCCGCTACACCGATTCCATCAGAGGCGAGGACGGACACTTTCTTCCCTTCAGGGTGTTCTAGCTTTATGGTGGTTAACTTCTCTCCGGTGGATTTATACCAGTCTTTTGTGAATACAGCCTGAAGTTTTTCAACAACTGCACCTGTATAGCGCATATGGTAATCACGCCAGTCTCCAAATTTTGGGTTATGGCCAATATAGTTACTCCCCACATTAAACCCTCCAATATAGGCGGTCTTTCCATCAATTACCGTAATTTTCCGGTGGTTTCTCCGATTTAAGTGATAGAAGAAATAAGGAAATCTGGGTTTTTCAGCGAATGCAAAGTGAACACCAGCTTCTTTAAGTTCATTTCTGGTCTGTTTATTGATCAAATAGCAGCCCAGACGATCACCGAGCAGGTGGACTGATACTCCTTCCTGCGCTTTTTTCTTTAATATGTCAAAAAATTCCTTGCTAATTTCATCCTGATCGATGAGAAAGAAGCTGATGTCGACTCTTACTTTAGCTTCAGAAATATCCTGAAAAAAAGCTTCAAACAGCCTTAATCCTTCAGAAAAAAGTTCATATTGACCATGTGTTTCTTCAATATTTATCGGATCTCCAGTTTTTTTGTGGGATTTTTGTCCCATTTTAAAATCTGTAATTAACAGTAAAATAAAAGTAGTGATACTAACTAGTATGATTAGGACTATCATGATTTCAGCCTCCCATTGCCATCTGTCGTTAGTCTTCCCATCTGATTTCGTTTCAATAGGAAAAAATTGAAAACATGTTGACTGAATGCTCATTCATAATTTATAGTAAAGCTATAAGATTCAGAAATTTCTAAGTTTCTGGGCCGATAAAAAAGGAAAATCGCATCTGCGATAACAACCAAGAGGGGGAGAACAAATGAATCCGTTGTTACTTGCAAACTGGATTTTGTTCCTTGGCGTTACGATTTATGGATTATACTTATTTGTAAGCGTTGTCCGTACACGTATCGCTTATATTAAGATGGGGAAGAAATTTGAGTTTGATGGCAAGATTAAAAGACGTCTGCAGAAGATTGGGATTTATGTGTTTGGTCAAAAGAAACTATTGAAGGATAAGAAATCCGGAGCGATCCACGTTATGATGTTCTATGGCTTTATTCTTGTTCAATTTGGGGCCATTGATTTTATTTGGAAAGGACTAGCTCCTGATTCGCATTTGCCGCTTGGACCGTTTTATCCAGGATTTACATTCTTCCAGGAAATTGTAACGCTAACGATTATTGTAGCTGTTATCTGGGCGTTTTACCGCCGCTATATAGAAAACCTCGTCCGTCTGAAAAGAAGCTTCAAGGCAGGACTTGTACTTATTTTTATTGGAACACTGATGGTTACTGTGCTTGTAGGAAATGGTATGGGGATAATCTGGCACGGCCATGAAGGAGCCTGGACAGAGCCCGTTGCGACTTTAATTGCAAGCGCTTTCGCTTGGCTTCCTCCAGCAGCTGCTGCTACTGTCTTCTTTATTATGTGGTGGATTCACCTGCTTATTCTGCTTACATTCCTTGTGTACGTGCCGCAATCCAAGCATGCGCACTTGCTGGCAGCACCGGTCAACGTTTTCTTAAGCCGTGAAGATCCTCCGGGCAAACTTAAGCCGATTAATTTTGATATCGATGAGGAAACGGATGAAGAAGATGTTTCCTTTGGTGTCGGAAAGATAGAAGAGCTGAACCAATTGCAGATGATTGATCTGTATGCCTGTGTGGAATGCGGACGCTGCACCAATGTCTGTCCTGCTTCAGGATCAGGTAAAATGCTTTCACCGATGGATTTACTTATTAAAATGAGAGATCATTTGACGGAAAAAGGTGCCGCCGTCACAGGCCAGTCTCCTTGGGTTCCTGCTTATGCCTTCTCGGGCACAGAAGGAAACACATTGGCTCAAATGGCCCGCACTAAAGGGACAGATGAAGCGGCCGCTGCCGTGGAAGCTGCCCACAATAAAAACTTAATTGGCGATGTCATTACCGAGGAAGAATTATGGGCCTGTACTACTTGCCGTAACTGTGAGGATGCCTGCCCAGTCATGAATGAACACGTCGATAAAATCATCGACCTGCGCCGTTATCTTGTTCTTACAGAAGGGAAAATGGATCCGGACGGCCAAAGAGCGATGATGAACATTGAGCGCCAGGGCAACCCGTGGGGGCTTTCCAAGAAGGAAAGAGAAGATTGGAGAAGCCTTGACGAAGAAGCTCATATCCCTACAGTAAAAGAACTGAAGAAATCAGGAGAAGAATTCGAATATCTTTTCTGGGTCAGTTCAATGGGGTCTTACGATAACCGCAGTCAGAAAATCGCAGTCGCATTTGCTAAGCTGATGAATAAAGCCGGCATTAAATTTGCGATTCTCGGTAACAAAGAGCAAAATTCCGGAGATACAGCGCGCCGGATGGGCAACGAATTTTTGTTCCAGGAACTGGCTGAAAAGAATATGAAAGAATTCGAAAAAAATGATGTGAAAAAAATTATCACGATAGATCCGCATGCTTATAACATTTTCAAGAATGAATACCCGGATTTCGGTCTTGAAGCGGAAGTTTATCACCACACCGAAATGCTTTCTGAATGGCTGAAAGAAGGCCGTCTGAAGCCAGAAGGTGTAGTAAACGAGAAGATTACCTACCACGACAGTTGTTACTTGGGCCGTTATAACGAAGTTTACCAGCCTCCTCGTGAAGTGCTTGAAATGATTCCAGGAGTTGAGGTCGTCGAAATGAAACGCAACCGATCCAATGGAATGTGCTGTGGAGCCGGCGGAGGTATGATGTGGATGGAAGAAAAATCAGGAAACCGTGTGAACGTAGCTCGTACAGAACAGGCTCTTGAAGTAGAGCCAACGATGATTTCAAGCGGATGTCCATTCTGTCTCACGATGTTATCGGATGGAACCAAAGCTAAAGAAGTAGAAGAAGAAGTGAGTACAATGGATATAGCAGAGATTCTGGCCAAATCCATTTTCGAAAATTCAGAAGAAAAAACAGCGTAAATAACGTTCGCATATCTAGTCAGTTCTTAGAAAAAAATTATGAAAATTGTGGAAAGTGTACACTATTTTAGGTACACTTTCCTTATGAAGACATATTGAGCGAGCGTTCAATCGCCAATTTTGAAAGCGTTATCACAAAGAGGAGGAAATTAAAAATGCGTAAAACAGTAATCGTGTCAGGGGCTCGTACTCCATTTGGAAAATTCGGAGGTGCTCTTGCTCCTTTAACAGCTTCCCAGCTTGGGGGGATCGTGATTAAAGAGGCTTTAGAGCGTGCTGGATACAAGGGTGAAGAAGTAGATGAAGTGATTATGGGGAGCGTTCTGCAGGGAGGACAGGGACAACTGCCATCCCGACAGGCCGCACGTGAAGCTGGAATTCCTTGGCATGTGAAAACAGAAACAGTCAACAAGGTGTGCGCTTCTGGAATGAGAAGTGTAACGATGGCCGATCAGTTCATCCGTTTAGGTGAAGAGGAAGTGATCGTAGCTGGCGGTATGGAGAGCATGAGTAATGCTCCTTATTTCATGCCTAAAGCACGCTGGGGATTACGCATGGGGGACGCTCCTGTTAAGGATATGATGGTACATGATGGCCTTACCTGTTCATTCGAAAATGTACACATGGGTAACTACGGAAACCGTACGGCTGAGGAATTCGAATTAACACGTGAAGCACAGGATGAGTGGTCGTATAACAGCCACCAGCGTGCAGCTCAAGCTATTGAAAACGGAACTATGGGTGAAGAAATCGTGTCGGTAGAAGTACCACAGCGAAAAGGAGATCCGGTTGTGGTCGACACAGATGAAGCACCAAGAAAGAATACAACCGTCGAGGCTCTTTCCAAATTACGTCCCGTTTTCGATAAGAATGGAACGATTACGGCTGGGAATGCTCCAGGGGTCAACGACGGGGCATGCGCGATGCTTTTAATGTCTGATGAAAAAGCGAATGAATTAGGGTTAGATACTCTGGCGACTGTTATCGCCCATGATGAAATCGCAGTGGAGGCTCAAGATTTCCCTCAAACGCCAGGTCTTGTTATCAATAAGTTGTTGAAAAAAGCAGGAAAATCCATAGAAGATATTGATTTATTTGAAGTGAATGAAGCATTTGCAGCTGTCTCCTTAGCAAGCGGAAAAATTGCTGGACTTGATCCTGAGAAAGTGAACGTAAACGGAGGGGCTGTAGCCCTTGGACATCCAATAGGAGCAAGCGGGGCGAGAATTTTGCTTACACTTGCTTATGAATTAAAGCGTCGCGGCGGCGGTCTTGGAATTGCAGCTATTTGTTCCGGCGGCGGCCAGGGAGATGCTGTATTAATCGAAGTACCAAAGGTATAAAGGAGGAACTATTGAATGACTATTAACAAAGTCATGGTCATCGGTGCAGGACAAATGGGTGCTGGTATTGCTCAGGTGTTTGCCCAGTCAGGACTGTATGTAAAGTTAAACGATTTAAATCAGGATGCTCTGAATAATGGGTTAGAGAGTATCAAAAAAAGGCTGGATCGGGCTGTGGGAAAAGGAAAGCTATCCAGGGAAGATGAAAATGCAACAATTGAACGGCTTTCCGGTACCACAGACATGAATGAAGCATCCGATTGTGACCTCGTTGTAGAAGCTGTGGTAGAAAATATGGATATAAAAACTAAAGTATTCCAACAGCTGGATGCCATTACGCCTGAGCATGCCATCTTAGCATCGAATACTTCATCTCTCCCTATTACTGAGATTGCAGCAGCGACGAATCGCCCTTCCCAGGTCATTGGTATGCACTTTATGAACCCTGTACCGGTTATGAAACTGGTCGAGATTATCCGTGCCATTCAAACAAGTGACGAAACTTATCAAGCGATCGAAGATTTAACGAAAGAAATAAATAAATCGCCCGTCGAAGTAGAAGATTTTCCTGGTTTTGTTTCTAACCGGATCCTGATGCCTATGATTAATGAAGCGATTTACACCGTTCACGAAGGCGTAGCGTCTCCGGAAGATGTGGACACAGTGATGAAGCTTGGTATGAACCATCCAATGGGGCCTTTGACTTTAGCTGATTTTATCGGTCTTGATACATGTCTGTATATTATGGAAGTCTTGCATGAAGGGTTCGGAGACAGCAAGTACCGACCGTGTCCGCTGCTACGGAAATATGTGAAGGCAGGCTGGCTTGGAAAGAAATCGGGTCGAGGTTTTTACAGCTACGAATAACAGATGAAGGAGACGGTGACGATGAATTTAAGGTTTACAGATGAACAAGAGATGATGCGGAAGATGGTCCGTGACTTTGCCGAAAGAGAAGTGGCTCCCGCAGTTGAACGTATGGAGAAAGAGGATCGGTTTCCAATTGAGCTGATTCCTAAAATGGGCGAGCTTGGCTTAATGGGAATTCCCATTCCAGAAAAGTACGGCGGAGCAGAAATGGATTATATATCTTACATCATAGCTATCCACGAAATCTCTAAGGTAAGTGCAACTCTTGGCGTCATTTTATCTGTTCATACGTCAGTAGGAACAAATCCCATTCTTTACTTCGGTACGGAAGAGCAGAAGGATAAATACATTCCGAAGCTGGCAAGCGGCGAGTATTTAGGTGCCTTTGCCCTGACGGAGCCGAGTGCAGGGTCTGATGCAGGCAGTCTTAGAACGCGTGCTGTAAACAAAGGAGATCATTATGTTTTGAACGGATCGAAGGTATTCATTACCAATGGCGGACATGCGGATACTTTTATCGTATTTGCCCGTACAAATCCTGATATACCGAGCGGTAAAGGATTAAGTGCTTTTATTATTGAACGGGATACTCCAGGATTTTCGATTGGAAGAGCAGAAAAGAAAATGGGGATGCATGGTTCAAGCACAGTGGAATTAAATTTTGATCAATGTAAAGTTCCCGTTTCTCAGCTTCTTGGTGAAGAAGGGGAAGGATACAAGATTGCGTTATCAAACTTAAATATGGGACGAATCGGCATTGCTGCCCAGTCGCTTGGTATTGCGGAAGCGGCTTATGAACACGCTGTCGCCTACGCGAAGGAACGCGAGCAGTTTGGACGCCCCATTGCCAAGCACCAGGGAGTTTCGTTTAAGCTCGCTGATATGGCTACAGAAGTAGAGGCTTCTAAACTTCTTGTCTATCATGCGGCCTCTTTACAAGCGGCAGGAGTAAAATGTGGAAAAGAAGTATCGATGGCTAAATTGATGGCATCTAAAACGGCAGTCAAAACGGCAATTGAAGCTGTGCAGGTGCACGGAGGTTATGGATACACAGAGGACTACGCTGTGGAACGCTTTTTCAGGGATGCTAAAGTTTGCGAAATTTACGAAGGAACAAGTGAAATCCAGCGCATCGTGATCAGCAATCATTTGATTAGAGACTGAGGGGGAGACGAGAATGAATTTTACACTAACAGAAGAACAGGAAATGCTGAGGAAAATGGTGAGAGATTTTGCCAAAAATGAAGTAGAACCTACGGCAGCAGAACGTGATGAAGAAGAACGTTTTGACCGTGAAATTTTCGATAAGATGGCGGAGCTTGGATTAACGGGAATCCCGTGGCCGGAAGAATATGGAGGGATCGGCTCTGACTTCGTAAGCTATGCAATCGCTGTTGAAGAATTGTCTCGTATCTGCGCTTCGACAGGAGTTACACTCTCTGCACATATATCATTAGCCAGCTGGCCGATTTATAAATTTGGAACGGAAGAACAGAAGAAAACTTACCTTTCCCAGCTTGCCACAGGAGAAAAACTGGGCGCTTATGCGCTTTCTGAACCTGGAGCTGGAAGTGATGTTTCCTCTATGAAAACTCAGGCGAAACTAGACGGCGACCACTATGTGCTGAATGGAAATAAAGTATGGATCACAAACGGTGGAGTAGCAGATATCTATATCGTATTTGCAAAAACAGACCCAGAAGCAGAAGGGCGCGGAGTCAGCGGCTTTATCGTAGAGAAGGGAACGCCAGGGTTTTCGTTTGGCAAGAAAGAGAAAAAGCTTGGTATCCGTTCTTCGCCTACGACCGAACTGATTTTTGAAGATTGTAAAATACCTAAAGAAAACCTTCTTGGAAAAGAAGGAGAAGGTTTTAAAATTGCGATGATGACTTTAGACGGTGGACGAAATGGAATTGCTGCTCAAGCAGTAGGGATCGCTCAAGGAGCATTGGATGAAGCGGTCGCCTACGCAAAGGATCGTGAGCAATTCGGCAAGCCGATTGCGAAGCTGCAGGGCATTTCTTTTAAGTTAGCCGATATGGCAACGGAAATCGAAGCATCCCGACTGCTTACCTACCAAGCTGCTTATTTTGAATCAGAAGGACTTCCTTATTCTAAAGCTTCTGCCATGGCAAAACTGTATGCAGGTGATGCTGCGATGAGAATTACAACAGAGGCAGTCCAAGTACACGGTGGCTATGGATATACGAAGGATTATCCTGTTGAGCGTTATATGCGTGATGCGAAAATTACGCAGATTTATGAAGGAACACAGGAAATCCAGCGTCTCGTAATTGGCCGAATGGTCAGCAGCTAATGAAAAAAGCTTCAAGCGGAAAGGGGCTTTCCCATGCATTCACTTGCAGAACGAATACAAAAACAGGATATGCGAGCCCTGGCCCGCGCCATTACTCTTGTAGAAAACGATGATGATCAGAAATTAACTTTAATGAGCGATATCTTTTCCATTAAAAAATCAGCGCATTACATCGGCATTACCGGATCTCCAGGAGCAGGCAAAAGTTCGTTGATTAACAGGCTGCTCACCTATTTACGCAGTCTGGATCTTAGTGTCGCGGTTATAGCGGTAGATCCCACCAGTCCATTCAGCGGCGGTTCCCTGCTCGGTGACCGGACCAGAATGAATCAACATTTCATGGATCCTGGCGTTTTCATTCGCAGTATGGCGACAAGAGGAAGCCTTGGAGGGCTTGCCCGCGCCACCAAGGATGCTATCCGGGTATGTGACGCTTATGGGTTTGATATTGTGCTCGTGGAAACGGTGGGAGTCGGTCAGTCTGAGCTTGATATTATGAAAGTCGTTGATACGACAGGACTCGTTTTAACCCCCAATAGCGGTGATGTGCTCCAAATCTTTAAAGCAGGCATTATGGAAATAGCTGACCTATTTGTTATTAACAAAGCTGACCTTCCTGGTGTAGAAAAGCTGAAGACGACGCTTGAGGAGTATATGATGATCGCTCAGCCTAAAGGGTGGGTTCCGCCTATTATTCAAACCATTTCCACGGAGAATCAAGGAATGGCTGAATTATTTAGTCAAATGAAAGAGCATCAGGATTATCTTTATAAAACAAATCAAGGCTTCAAACGGAGGAAGCAGCAATTGACGCTTGAAGTCTATGAGTTGATTCGAGAGGAAGTGTGGCGCGAGGTGAGAGATGTCATCGAGAAGGATCCTGCTAAGCTCAAGTCATTGAACGACGTGGAGGCAGATCCTTACCAGCTGGCACACTCCTGGTTTCAAGAATGGATGAGAAAAGGAGAATGACGATGGCTGAAAACCAAGTTCCCTCTTCTATAAAAGATGAAGTCCTGGTTTTAAAACGAAGAAACCAAATGATTAAAGGAGCGGTCACCCTATTTATTGAAAAAGGGTTCCACAAAACCACGACTCGTGAAATCGCTAAGGCATCCGGCTTCAGTATTGGTACCCTTTATGAATATATCCGTAAAAAGGAAGACGTGCTCTTTCTCGTCTGTGATTCTATTTATCAGCGTGTAAAGGAACGTATGGAAGCTTCTATTGATCCCACACAGACAAGTATAAAGAGTTTGATTCATGCAATTCAGTCTTATTTTCAGCTTATGGACGATATGCAGGATGAAGTTCTTGTGATGTATCAGGAAGTTAAGTCTTTGTCGCGAGAAGCGCAGGAATACGTTCTTCAAAAAGAACGAGACATGGTAGCCATGCTTGAACAAGTGATTTTGAACAGCTTACCTGCACATCACTCTAAAGAAGAAGTAAAGCTGATTGCCAATAATATATTTGTTCAAGGACAAATGTGGGGATTCAGACGCTGGATTCTGCAGCGTTCCTTTACGCTGGAATCATATACAGAGGGGCAAATACAATTGCTGCTTCAAGGTCTGAACACCCAGGAAAAAGAACCATCCTAACTAAAGGAGGAATTCGGACATGGAACAACCAACGGTTTATCAGCCGAAAAACCCCGTCCGTTTTGTAACAGCATCCAGCTTGTTTGATGGACATGATGCTTCAATAAATATTATGAGACGTATTTTACAATCCACAGGAGCTGAAGTGATTCATCTTGGGCATAACCGCTCGGTTGAGGATGTAGTAAATGCGGCTGTTCAGGAAGATGTACAGGGAATAGCCATCTCTTCCTACCAAGGCGGTCATGTGGAATATTTTAAATATATGGTTGATCTATTGAACCAAAAAGGAGCCGGCCATATACGCGTGTACGGCGGAGGTGGAGGCGTAATTATTCCGAGGGAAATTAAAGAGCTGCATGACTACGGCGTCGCTCGAGTATTCTCACCGGAAGACGGACGCACGTTAGGTCTCCAAGGAATGATTAATCAAATGATCGAAGAATGTGATTTTATTCCTCCGCTTAACGTAGAACAAGGAATTGAGGAACTGACAGAGGGAAATCACCAGGCGGTGGCCCGGTTTATAACTTATGTAGAAAATACACCCAAAGAAGAACGGGAAGCAGTAGCCGCTTTTGAAGCGGCAGTTGAAAAAACTCAGGAAAAGACGATCCCTGTCCTGGGAATCACAGGTACAGGAGGAGCAGGGAAAAGTTCTCTTACCGATGAATTAATCCGTCGCTTTATTAACGAGATTCCTGATAAAAAAATAGCCATTCTTTCTGTGGATCCGACGAAAAAGAAAACAGGCGGTGCCCTGCTTGGCGACCGGATTCGTATGAATGCTATTTTTAATCCAAGGGTTTATATGAGATCACTTGCCACGAGAGAAGCCCGTTCGGAACTTTCAACTGCCGTTGAAGAGTCGATTCATGTTCTGAAGGCTGCAGGTATGGATATGATCATTGTAGAGACGAGCGGAATTGGTCAGGGAGATGCGGCGATTACTGACATTACTGATTTATCGATGTATGTGATGACTTCCGAATTTGGAGCTCCCTCCCAATTGGAAAAAATTGATATGATCGATTTTGCCGATTTTATTGTGATCAATAAGTTTGAACAAAAAGGCTCTGAAGATGCCATGAATCAGGTTAAAAAGCAATATCAGCGAAGCCACATGCTGTTTCATGAAGACGCTTCCAATTTTCCTGTTTACGGTACGATTGCGAGCCAATTTAATGACCCTGGTACCAATACACTTTTTGCGGCCATTGTCGATCAGCTGAACGAAAAATTCTCCTGGCAGGATGACACCTCTTTTGAGCGCGTAAGTAAAGTAGAGAAGCAAAATGTAATTATTCCTAATGATCGTAAACAATACTTACGAGATCTTTCTCTTGCTGTTCGTGATTATCACGAAAACACAAAAACACAGGCAGAAAAAGCCCGGAAGCTTTATCAATTGAAAGGCACGCTTGAAGAGCTTGAGGACGAAGCCGCAAAAGCAAGTATCGAGCGGCTCATCGAAGATTATGAACGAACCCTGGACCGTGAGGCGAAAGTAAAATTGGACGACTGGGATGATCTTCATAAGCGTTACAGCGGTGATACCTATACCTTCAAAGTCAGAGACAAAGAAATTACCATGGATCTTACGACTGAAAGTTTGACTGGTTTGAAAGTTCCTAAAGTCGCTCTGCCTAAATATTCGGATTGGGGCGACCGCTTAAGCTGGCTGCTAAGGGAAAATGTTCCCGGCGCTTTTCCATTTACAGCTGGAGTTTTCCCGTTTAAACGAAAAGGAGAAGACCCTAAGCGCCAATTCGCCGGGGAAGGTACACCGGAACGCACCAATCGCCGTTTTCATTATTTATCTGAAGGAGACGAAGCTAAGCGTTTAAGTACAGCATTTGATTCTGTCACCTTGTATGGAGAAGATCCCGATGAACGTCCGGATATTTACGGGAAAGTCGGGGAGAGCGGTGTGAATATTTGTACGCTTGAAGATATGAAAAAGCTGTATGATGGATTTGATTTAATCGATCCAACTACTTCGGTTTCCATGACCATCAATGGTCCCGCTCCTATTATATTAGCTATGTTTTTCAATACAGCCATTGATCAACAGCTTGATAAATTCAAGGAAGAACATGGACGTGAACCTAATCGTGACGAAGCGGAAGAGGTAAAAGCCCAAACGATTAATGTGGTCCGCGGCACTGTTCAGGCCGATATTCTAAAAGAAGACCAGGGTCAGAATACGTGTATTTTCTCCACGGAATTTGCATTACGGATGATGGGCGACATTCAGCAGTATTTTATTGACCATCAAGTCCGTAATTATTATTCTGTCTCCATATCCGGTTATCATATTGCGGAAGCCGGGGCTAACCCGATTACGCAGCTTGCGTTTACGCTCGCAAATGGTTTTACGTACGTGGAGTATTATTTGAGCCGCGGTATGGATATCAACAAATTCGCCCCTAACCTTTCATTCTTTTTCTCGAATGGGCTGGATCCAGAATACACCGTTCTCGGACGTGTTGCTCGCAGGATTTGGGCGATTGTTATGCGCGACAAGTACGGAGCCAACGAGCGCAGCCAAAAGCTAAAATATCATATTCAAACATCTGGACGCTCTCTTCACGCACAGGAAATTGATTTTAATGACATACGGACTACGCTACAGGCTTTAATTGCTATCCAGGATAATTGTAACTCGCTTCATACCAATTCATACGATGAAGCTATCACCACGCCTACAGAGGAATCTGTCCGCCGGGCTATGGCAATCCAAATGATTATTAGTAAAGAGTTCGGTTTAACCAAAAATGAAAATTCATTACAAGGTTCCTACATTATTCGCGAGCTGACTGACTTAGTTGAGGAAGCTGTGTTGCAAGAATTTGAACGAATTAACGACCGCGGGGGAGTACTTGGGGCGATGGAGCGTCAGTACCAGCGAGGTAAAATTCAGGAAGAGTCCCTTTACTATGAAGGTAAAAAACATTCAGGTGAGCTGCCAATTGTGGGAGTGAACACGTATCTCAATCCTAATCCTCCTTCTGAAGATGAGATTGACTCCATGGAATTAGCCCGCGCTTCTCAAGAAGAAAAAGAACATCAGATCCGGGAGCTTCGTAAATTTCAGGAAGCAAACCAAAACGAAACGGAAAAAGCACTCAATCGTTTGAAAGAAACAGCGAGCGGAGGAGGAAACATCTTTGAGGAACTGATGGAAACCGTCCGTGTCGCCAGTCTTGGTCAGATTACGCATGCACTTTACGAAGTAGGTGGACAGTACAGAAGGAATATGTAAATGAATAACGCCCTGCCTCTATTGAAGAGGCAGGGCGTTTGACTGGGAGTTAGTGGCCGCCTCCGATTTGATCGTCATCATGCGCCTGATTAATATCTTTAACGTATGGCTTTTTAATACCGTACCATTCATAGGTGAGTTCATAATTCTCACCAGCTTCAAGGACCATCCAGGTGCTGGAGTCCTTCACTTTGATTTTCTTTCCATCCACTTTAATGTAGTATTCATCCTCTTCATGAGTCTTTTCTGAAATCGTAGCTTCTGTTAAGTGTTTAGAATGAATTTTACCATAGCTGGTAAACAGCCAGATCGAAACAGCTATGACGGCTATAATGGTGGCAAACCAGTTAAAAGGATGGGTTTTCACGTTAATCTCTCCTTTGATCGTTCAATGTCTACTATGCTCTGCTAACTCTCCGTGCGGATTTTTCATATAACTTGAAGATTGGTCTCGAAGCTGCTTAGGTATAGAAAAGCAGTCGGGAAATCGATTAGCCTTTCTGGCTCCCCCTGTTCACCTAAAAGTGAGGGAATTGAGACTTCCAGATAACGAACCAAATTCAATAACTCTCTTATGAAAAATCAACAACAACGTTTTAACATAGCTCTATTTTAAAATATTTTAAGGCGAACACCAAATATCCTGTCTAAATAGTTTTAGAAAGATGTTTATATTCATACACGCTTGGTTAGAAAGGAATACAACAGGGTAGGAGAACCCTGCGATAATCTATTTGATTTTTAAAAGACCTAATCATATAATGGATGGTATGATTAAATGTGATTCGTATGCCTATGAGGTCACTTATCCTATTTTGTGAATATAAAGGAGTGCTGGATCGTGAGCGTAAAAGAACTGAGCAAAGATCAGATTAACGAAACATCAATGATTGAACTTGCAACGATCATTTTGGAAGAGGAAAGAGAAGCGATTGACTTTAATGAAATCTTCCAGAGGATTGCCAAATTGAAAGGTTTTACAGAAGCCGAGAAAGAACAATATATTGCACAGTTTTATACTGACATGAATATTGATGGCGGATTTATGACCATTGGTACAAATAGATGGGGACTGAAAAGATGGTATCCAGTAGAACAGATGGAAGAAGAAATCGCTAGTCTTCCCCAGAAACGTAAGAAGAAAAAGAAAAAGCCTTCCAAGCTCTTGGAAGATGAACTTGGCGTGGCTGAGTATGATAACAACGAAGAAGAGGACATTGAAGAAGATGTGGAGCTTACAGATGAAGATCTAGATCTTGATGATGACGGTGATTATGATGGTGATTATGAAGATGACGACCTGGATGAAGAGGAAGAAGAAATCGTGGAAGACGACGTCAGTTTCGTAGGCGACGAAGAAGAGGACGAAGATAAATAAAAACTGCGGTTGACTTTCAAAACCGTTATAAGTACAATCTTATTTGGGCTCTTTAATTTCTGACACGAAATAATCGAACGCTCCCCAAGTGTGGGGAGCGTTTTTTGTTTTTTTATGTGCGATTAAAGGTGGATGGGTAATTGAATCCATTCATCAAATTTTTATTTATAGTAAATAACTAATAATGACTAATAGAGAAAGAGGGATCGTAGTGGCGAAAGAGACGAAATATATATTTGTAACTGGCGGTGTGGTATCTTCCTTAGGGAAAGGGATTACAGCTGCTTCATTAGGAAGATTATTAAAAAATCGAGGGCTTAAAGTAACGATTCAGAAGTTCGATCCCTACATCAACGTTGATCCAGGGACGATGAGTCCTTATCAGCACGGAGAGGTATTCGTAACGGATGATGGAGCAGAAACGGACTTGGATTTAGGTCACTATGAACGTTTCATCGATATTAACTTAAACAAATTCAGTAACGTAACCACTGGTAAAGTTTATTCAAACGTAATTAAGAAAGAACGCCGTGGAGATTATCTGGGGGGAACGGTCCAGGTCATCCCGCACATAACGAATGAAATAAAAGAACGCGTATTTCGTGCTGCTCATGAAACGAATGCGGACGTGGTCATTACAGAAATAGGCGGGACTGTAGGCGACATTGAGTCACTGCCATTCTTGGAAGCCATACGTCAAATTAAGAGTGATATTGGCCGCGATCACGTCATGTACATCCACTGTACCCTCGTTCCTTATTTGAAAGCTGCTGGTGAAATGAAGACGAAACCCACCCAGCACAGTGTCAAAGAATTACGTTCTCTCGGGATTCAGCCGGATGTCATCGTATTGCGTACAGAAATGGAAATATCTGAGGACATGAAAGAGAAAATTGCTCTCTTCTGTGACATTAACAAAAACGCTGTGATTGAAGCAGGAGATGCAGATACTTTGTACCATGTACCTATTACTCTTCAAGATCAAAACCTGGACCAGCTTACTTGTGATCACTTTGGTCTGGATTGCCCGCCAGCTGATATGACAGAGTGGAACCAGCTTATTAATCAGGTGAAGAACCTTAAAGAGAAAGCTACGATTGCACTTGTAGGTAAGTACGTAGAGCTTCCGGATGCTTATATCTCAGTGGTAGAGGCTTTGAAACATGCAGGCTACAGCTTTAATGCGGATGTGGAAGTGAAATGGGTTAATTCAGAGTTTATTACAAGCTCCAATGTTCATGAACATTTGCAGGATGCTGATGGTATTCTCGTTCCAGGTGGATTTGGAGATCGTGGAATTGAAGGAAAGATCGAAGCTATACGTTATGCGCGTGAACAACACGTACCTTTCCTTGGAATCTGCTTAGGAATGCAGTTGGCAACTGTAGAATTTGCCCGCAATGTACTTGGATTGAGCGGGGCGCATTCGGCTGAAATAAACCCATCTACTCCACACCCAATTATTGATTTGCTTCCTGAGCAGAAAGAAGTTTCAGACCTTGGAGGAACGCTGCGACTGGGCATTTACCCATCTCGTCTGAAGGAAGGTTCTAAGGCTATGGAAGCTTATGGTGAAGAGGTTATATATGAACGCCATCGCCATCGTTTTGAGTTCAATAATCATTACCGTGATCAGATGGAAGCGGCCGGATTTAACTTCTCCGGAACCAGCCCTGACGGCAGATTAATCGAAATTATTGAAGTAGAGGATCACCCTTGGTTTGTGGCCAGCCAATTCCATCCTGAATTTAAGTCTCGTCCTACTCGCCCTCAAGAGCTTTTCTATGGTTTTGTAGGGGCTGCTATGAATCAAAAGTAATAACCATTTAAAAAAGATGTTGCAACATTTTGTTGTGACATCTTTTTTTTAAAGGTTATCTAACGTTATGGCTGGTTATCATCCGAGAGTTCTTGCAAATAGGACTTTATAAAAAGAACTGTTAAAGCTATATGATGCTAGTTAAAGATAAGCTCCCGTTTGTGGAAGACTCAGTTTCGAGATATTTTAAGAGAGGGAAGGTCCTGCGGGGGAAGATTTCGCTTTCTGCGGGCATGTGCTGAGCCTCCTCAGGCTTCGCCTTCCGGGGTCTCACCGATCATGTTCATCCCGCAGGAGTCTCCATCGTCCCCCTCCGGACCTTGCGATATATGGAGCTCGAAATCTTGTTTGAGAGGCTCGGTTTATGATGGAGATAAACTTCTAACAATGAGCGTGTAAAGTGGATAATTCCCGCTATAGAAGCATTTGAGACGGGTCAAGCACCTTCTAACGCCTATAGAAGGGTCCGTTCGCTTTTCAAGCATAGGCTGGCGAAGGGAACGACGAGACTCCCGGAGCGACCGAGCATAGGTCGTAACTTATAGCGGGTGGGATGCCCGTCGAGAAAGAACTAGCCATTCACTCGTAGCGAGTCTTTGTGGGCAGATGGTAACATCTGCCTTTAA
>NZ_JBQQCN010000014.1:0-111827 GCF_052246795.1 Halobacillus sp. K22
AAGGAGGATCGACTAAGATCGCCACGTCCTGTGGCAACGTCGATCGACCCCACTTCGTGTAGGGCCGCAGGAAAGCGAGTTGTTTCTGTAGCCACCCTTATCTATTTTTGGCAACGGACCCAAGATAGCTCGAAACTGTGTCTTCCACAATCCGGCCCTTTAGTTGAATAAGACGGTAGAAGTTAGCACCAACGTTTAAGGAAGCTATAAAAAAAAGTGATTCCCATAAGCGGGAATCACTTTTTTTATTAATGGTTGGATACAGAAGCATTAGGTTTATTGTGAACAGCGAGCCGTTTAACTAATTGTGAACTATCTTTGTTCAACCCGACAATCTGGACTTTCTTGCCGTGTTCCCTGAACTTCAGGACCAGCTTATCAATCGCAGCTACGGCTGAGTCATCCCAGATATGAGAGTCTGAAAAGTCAATGACGACTTCTTTAGCATCAGCATTGAAATCAAAGTGTTTCATCAAGTTGTCAATGGAAGCAAAGAATACTTGTCCGCTTACTTGATAGACGAGTTTTTTTGTGCTCTCTTCATATGCTTCTTCTACATGTATTTTAGAAATTTTAGCTACAAAGAAGATCGCACTTAAAATAACCCCAGCCAATACACCTTTAGATAAGTCATGAGTTTTAACAACGGTTCCTACGGTGATCACCATAACCACTGTATCAGTGATGGGCACTTTGTGGAATCGAGTAAGTGAACTCCAGTCAAAGGTACCAATGGAGACCATAATCATAACGCCGACCAGTACCGCCATCGGGATTTGCACGAGCAAATCATTGAAGACAATAATTAGAAGCATCATGAAAACTCCTGCGACAAGTGTGGACAAACGTCCGCGTCCTCCAGAAGATACGTTTATGACCGATTGACCAATCATCGCACAGCCTGCCATGCCTCCAAACAATCCGGCAACCACATTAGCTGTACCTTGACCACGTGCTTCTTTGTTCTTGTCACTAACAGTATCTGTCATATCATCTACGATTTGTGCGGTTAATAGTGACTCAAGCAAACCGACAAAAGCTAAAGCAAGGGAAATTGGAAAGATAATTTCCAATGTTTCAAAAGTCAGCGGGATGTCAGGCAGCAGAAAGATTGGCAGCGTACTGGATAACTCGCCCATGTCTCCGACTGTCTTCAATCCGGTTCCTGTACTAATAGCAATTACTGTCATGACGACAATCGCCACGAGTGGTGATGGTACAGCCTTCGTAAACTTCGGAAGAATATAAATGATGGCTAACGAACCAGCGACCATCGCATACATAGCCCAGTTGGCCCCTTCAAAGTGGGTCAGCTGAGAGGTGAAGATCAAAATCGCAAGGGCATTAACGAAACCAATCATAACAGAGCGTGGTATGAACTTCATGAATTGTCCAACTCGTAAGGCTCCTAAAACGAACTGCAAAATTCCGGTCAGAATCGTAGCTGCAAGCAGGTACTCAAGACCATGGTCTCTAACGAGTGTAACCATGAGCAAAGCCATGGCACCTGTGGCCGCTGAAATCATTCCAGGACGGCCGCCCATAAAGGCAATAACGACGGCGATACAGAAGGAAGCGTACAATCCTACCATGGGGTCGACTCCAGCGATGATAGAGAAAGCGATCGCTTCAGGGATGAGTGCCATTGCAACAACCATGCCTGAAAGCGTATCGTTTTTTACGTTTCCAAACCATTGTTCTTTAATTGTTTGTGTGTTCAATTGCGCACCTCTTTCTGTTTATTTTTAGAAGCGCACTGTCCGTAACAGTGCTAATATCCGGCAAGAACGAAAAGAGTATATCATCTATTAAATGAATTTCATAACTCCATGTAAGCGCATAAATTCGACATATGCTTACACATGCTTTTATTTACTTTTATATAGACCCCAAAATCATAAAACGGTAATTTGTTTTGAAATCAAACTACACCAACGTTCCTTTATAAAAGCTCCCAATTGCGTAAGATTGGAAAAAAACGGGGGTGGTATATGGCTCCCTTTCCACAGAGAAGACTGAGGAGGATCTGCGAAGGGAAAATTCGAGTAAGAACGCCACTTCGTGTGGCAATGTCGAACGATCCTGCGTCGTGCGGGCCACGGAAAGTGTTCAAAAGCGGAATCGTCACCCGGAGTATCTAAATGGCAAACCAATATTTCTAAATCCAGTCTTACAGGATACAGCCCTTTTATTGAATAACACACTTATAAAATTGCTTAATAATATGGAGCTTTTGTCCCTGGTTTACATGAAATTAGCCTTACGTGTTAAAATAATCGCAGAGGTCATTTACAGGGGGATTCTATGTATAAGAAAATTCTATTAGCTGCAGATGGCTCGGGCCATTCCGTCCGAACAGCTGAACGTGCAGCCGAACTAGCTCGTCTACAAGGAGATGGTGAAATCACTATTATCTATGTGGTAGACGGTGAACAATCAAAATCCGATGTACTTTCAGAAGGCGACAAAGGAATGATCGAACGTCGCCGTCATGAGCGATTAAATCCAATTGAGCAGATGCTGGAAAGTAAAGGGCTGTCCTATCAAGTAGCTTTAAAACATGGGGAACCAGGTCCTGAGATTGTTAAATTTGCCAATGATGAAGCTTTTGACATTGTCGTGATTGGAAGTCGTGGATTAAACACACTCCAAGAAATGGTGCTCGGGAGTGTCAGTCACAAAGTAGCAAAGCGTGCAAAATGTCCGGTTATGATTGTAAAATAAAACAAAGAGGTTCTCTATTAAGTGAACTCTCAAATCAGTCTATCCGTATAAATAGTTAAAACAGGAGGATGTTTATGAGTGATCAAGGATGTATTAAATGTGGCAGTACAGAGGCTGACAAAAATCATGTATCAATGACAGGCTCAGGTCTGTCCAATATTTTAGATGTACAAAACCATCAATTTACAGTTGTTTTTTGTGAAAATTGTGGTTACTCTGAGTTCTATAGTAAACAAGCTGCTGAAGAAGGCAACCTATTTGATTATTTCTTTAGCGGCTAGCATCTAGTGCATTAAAAAGACTTCGCTCTGATTCGCAGAGCGAAGTCTTTTTTTTGGATTATTCAATGAATAGAATAATATCGCTTACTGCTTAACCGTTTTAATACAGCATGACAGGCGACAGTCAGGAGCATTAGAAAGGTAAGCAGAACACCAGTGGTTACCCAAATTCCGCTGATCGCGCTCACATTCCAAAGGATTAATATCAGTGTACCGAAGACCGTTACTTCAATGGCAAGCATGACAAGCCCGATAAAGCGTCCTTTAAATACTTCGCGCTCATCCGTCCAATCAAGCTTAGGACTGTAAAGGTCAATGATGAGTCCTCCTATACTGGTAATCCAATTGGTTATAAGAGCAAGCACAAGCCAGATTACCCAGATCTTAAAGGAAACCTGAACTAGCATTAAGGCAGCGAAGCTGAGAATGGCAATAGTAAGCAGGTTCAACGTAAAAGCGGTTATAATTTTACTTCTAAGAACGGTCTGTGGTGCTATCGGCAGGTGAAGGTGATTGAACCAGCTTTTTCCGTCTCTTGAAATTGAGGAAAAAGAGGCGGGAGTCATGCCGACCGCCAACAAAGTAAAACCAAACAGGCCGAGCACTAGTTTCTTTCCTTCAAGTTGAGTGAGCAGAGAACCAAGGCTTGCTACAGAGCCGTTTGACTCCATAAATAAGATGACTAGCAGGAAAACGGGTAAAAAGAGACTCTGTACCACAATTTGTGTGAAGAATGCAGGTGTACGGAAAATGACTCTCATCTCTTTCAGCCATAGACTGTAAATAATCGGCTTTTGCTTAATCGTCTTATGTATCTTTTTCTCATCAAAGCTGCCCCTTGTTCCACCCGATAGTCCAAGCACGCCTTTGAAATAAATCTTTTGACCGACGGTTAGAAATAATATGGCAAAGCCTATGGATAAGCCTAGCATCAACAGCAGATAAAGAACTCCGGTTATTGAAGCTGGCTGGGTCAGGGCAATAGAACTAAAATAAGCGGTTGGAAAGAAACCAGTAATTAGCTCCAGCAGTCCATTCTGCTCTCTGATTAAATCGGCGGCTCCACTTCCGTCTCCTCCACTGTCTAAACGGATAACGACATTAATTCCAATGGCAAATATGAACCCGAACATGCCGACAATTATTTTCGTCCTGTCTTTATTTTTAGAAATGTTGGCAAAACGCATGAGAAACATAAGCACAATCGAAAGCAGTACAAATGGAATCACCGGTGTGATCACCCATAGCAACATCGCGAACAAATAATAGAGGCCCCCAGCGCTGCTGTGTAATCCGTAAAATAATAGAACCGGCAGTAATATTAATGCATTCAGACCATACAGAGACAAAAAAGGCACGGCTGATTTACCTAGTACGATCTGGTATGGATGAAAGGGGAGGGCAACAAACGATTCTACGTCCTCTGCAAAGTAAAAAGAGCTTAAAACTGTTCCAATGCTCGTCACAAGGAAAATAACAAACATAAGAATAAAAAATAAGGCCAGAATCACGTTTTCGTTTCCAGTTGGTGCTAAGGCATCGTAAAGACTTCCGATTAAATTGTTCAATGAAAATAAGATTAAGGCGCCAAAGGGAATAAGAGCAAGGGCCATAATAACGTAGCCAGCTTTTTCCGAACTGCTTTTCCCCGCCCAGGAGAGCTGCATTTTCACCATGATTTTCATTAACTTCCATGCGTTACTCATTTTCTGTTAACTCCAGGAATAGTCGTTCCAGATTATCATCGTCTTTAAACTGCTGTTTCATTTCAGTCATATTCCCTTGAAACTGGACGTGTCCATGGTTAATAATCGCTACTTCATCACATAATTGTTCGACTACTTCCAAAACGTGCGTGGAGAAAAAGACGATTTTACCTCTTTCAGCGTGTTCCCTCATCATTTCTTTTAAGGTATGAGAAGATTTAGGATCCAGGCCGGACAAAGGCTCATCTAAAATCCATACATCTGGATCATGCAGAAGCACGCCGCTTACAACAATTTTTTGCCGCATTCCATGAGAATACGTCTGGATATGATCATCAAGCGCCTCGTAAATACCAAAGCTCTTTGTAAGGTGATCGATTTTTTTTTCTCTGTCTTCTTTGGAAACTTGAAAAACGTCTGCGATGAAGTTTAAGTATTCAATCCCTTTAAGGCGGAGGAATATATCTGAGCGGTCGGGTACGTATCCAAAAAGATGCTTGGCCTCCATTGGATAATCAGTAATATCAACACCATTTATTGTAATGGATCCCTCGTCAATCGGCAGGATCCCTGTGATCATCTTAATAGTAGTTGATTTTCCTGCACCGTTTGGTCCCAGAAAGCCAAAAATTTTTCCGTCAGGTATAGTCAGGTTTAAATCTTTAACAGCCTGCTTTCCAGAGAAGCTCTTCGAAATGCTCTTTAATTCAATCATACAGTCCACCCTTTGCTAAATAATCTGCTTTTAAGTACGATCTGAATGGATGAAAAGTTTCATTCCGTTAAGAATAGTTCCATGAGCACCTCGTCCAGGTAGCGATCAGCGATTTTAATCGCTTTTTGTTCTACCCCGTAGGACTGAAATCCAACTTTCTCATAAAGTTTCTTAGCAGGAGTATTGTCTGTAACCACATTCAAATGGAGCACTTCTAACTCAATTGCCCGGGAAAAATTGATAATCTCCTGTAAGAGAAGGGCAGCTCCGCCTTTCCGTCGGCAGCCTGGACTTACATACATGGCTACAATACTCCCTTTGTGAGAAAACTTAGGATGGGTTTCTTTCACTAATGTAGCTGTTCCGCAAAGGGTTCCGTTTTCAAACAAACCAAAGGTACGGGAGGATGGGCTGTCCAGTCTCTCCGCTGTTTTAACAAGAGGATTGGGTCTTTGTTTTTCTTGTTCATAAGTAGTAATAAAAGCATCCGGGTTAGTTAATAATGCTTCTAACCGCAGTTCATAATAGTCTTCTGCATCTGTTCCATTTAGTTCTCTCACTTGCATGGCAGATCCCTCCTTCGGTTGTCCCAAGTCTAGTTAAAAATTGTGGTAAAGTAAAGGAAGATATTCAACATATAATGAAGAAGGTGAGTCTATGACAGAAAAAGAAAAAATGCTGGCCGGCGAACTTTATAAATCCTGGGATGAGGAACTGGTTCACGAAAGGGCAAGAGCCCGGCAGATTGTTTACTCTCTAAACCAAACGAAGGATGCAGAAATGCACTATCGAAAACAATTGATTGAAGATTTATTTGGGACCTTGGAAGGGGAGTATGGGCTCGAGCCTCCATTCTTCTGCGATTACGGATATAACATTCACGTAGGAGAAGGTTTTTTCGCCAATTTCAATTGCGTTTTTTTGGATGTCTGTCCCATTCGGATTGGAAAAAGAGTGCTAATTGGTCCGTGTGTGCAGCTTTATACAGCTACTCATCCGATGGACCGTGAAACTAGAGCGAGTGGATTAGAAGCCGGAAAACCGATTACGATTGGGGATGATGTCTGGATCGGTGGAAATGCGGTGATCAACCCTGGTGTAACCATCGGGGATAACGTTATTATTGGGGCTGGAGCTGTTGTGACCAAGGATGTACCTAGTAACGTTTTTATAGGTGGAAACCCTGCAAAAACGATTAAATCAATCGAGTAAGGCTCAAGGGTGGTCGAACGGGAATTTTTTCGATATTATACTATAGGATGCTTAGTTATACGTTAGAGAGATAAGGAAGGAATGGGTGTATGATTAAACGTAAAAGTAAACGAGAAATTGAATTAATGCAGGAAGCTGGCAAGCTGCTTGCTTCTGTTCATAAGGAATTAAGAACATTTATCAAGCCGGGCGTGACCACAATGGAAATTGAAAATTTTGTGGAACGTTATCTTACCAAACATGGAGCTACTGGTGAGCAAAAAGGCTATCAGGGCTACGAGTTTAATACGTGTGCCTCTATTAATGATGAAGTATGTCACGGATTCCCTCGCCATGAGAAATTAGTGGAAGGAGATATCGTTACCGTTGATATGGTCGTGAATCTGAACGGTGCACTGGCTGACTCTGCCTGGACGCATGCGGTAGGGAACGTGAGTGAAGAAGCCAGTAAGCTGATGGATGTGACAAAAACGTCTCTTTACAAAGGAATTGAGCAGGCTATACCAGGGAACCGGATCGGTGATATCGGCCATGCGATTCAAACCTATGCGGAGGGAGAAGGGTACTCCGTCGTCCGCGACTTTACAGGTCATGGGATTGGCGAGGGCATTCACGAAGATCCTTACATTCCGCACTTCGGTAATGCAGGAAAAGGTGCTCGTTTGAAAGAGGGAATGGTCATTACAATTGAGCCGATGATTAACATCGGCGGCTGGGCCACTAAGATGGATGAGAATAACTGGACCGCTCGTACAGTAGATGGAACATTATCTGCCCAGTATGAACATACGGTAGCCATTACAAAAGACGGCCCCGTGATTCTAACTCAGCAGGAAGAAGAATAAATAATTGCAGGCAGGGGCTGGGTAATCAGCTCCTGCCATTTTTAATTAGAGATCTATATGCTGTTTGTATAGTGAAGCAAGATGAAGAAGTCTTATTAATAAACATAAAAAGGCTTATTACGCTAAAGGGCCGGATAGTTGAAGACTCAGTTTCGAGATATGGGGTTAGAGTGAAGGTCCTTCGGGGGACGATTCGGCCAGCTGCATCGCCCAGACACTCGCGTCATAAGCAGGAATTTCAACGGGACGAAAGAACGCATCCCTTTTGAATTTCCTGCTTATGCGTGTCGTGTCTATCGGGGCGATTCCGCTCTTGAACACTTTCCGCGGGCATGTGCTGAGCTTCCTCGGGCTTAACAGCCCTGCGGGATCTCACCGATCATGTTCATCCCGCAGGAGTCTACATCGTACCCCTCCGGACCTTGCTAAATCAGCAACTCGAAACCACTTAAGATGTCTTCTTGATCTACAAAATGAGCATGTGAATATGAGGCTATTTTCATGCTATAAAGCTCTGGAATAGCCTGTCATAGAAGCCTTTACAGTTAAGAAGGCGAGGATTCTCTCTTCTGGAAGGGTCCGTTATTCTCCTGTGGCTGGGTTGGTGGGGAAATAGCGAGACTCCCATGGGAGAAGGAACTAGGTGAGATCCCGCAGGGAGTGAAACGAGCGAGGAAGCTCACCGTTCCCCCATAGGAAAGTGTTCAAATGTGGAATCACCCCGATAGACACGACCAGCATAAGCCGACCATCAAAAGGATTGTGCTTTTTCCATCCGTTGATGAGCGGCTTATGTCTCGAGTGTCTGGGTGATGGAACAAGACGAGTTATTTCCCCACCAACCCTTATCCATCTTACGTAACGGACATAACTATCTCGAAATCAAGTCTTCCCGAAAAGGGAGCTTATCTGTAAAATCAATAATGAGATGGAATGGAATTTAAAGATAATAAAAAGACTCCCTGTTAGGGGAGTCTTTTTTAGGTATTTATTTACGAACGTTAGAAGCTTGTGGTCCGCGTTGTCCTTCTTCGATTTCGAAAGTTACAACTTGACCTTCTTCTAGAGATTTGAAACCTTCTTCTTGAATAGCAGAGAAGTGAACGAAGACGTCGTCTTGGCCTTCTACTTCGATAAATCCAAAACCTTTTTCTGCATTAAACCATTTTACTGTACCTTCAACCATGTACAAAAACCTCCTGTGTGGAAAAGCTCCACATTGTATTACTATTCTTGCCCTTCAAGTTCAATCAAGACGACATCTTTGAAACATCTTCTCTTGCATGAATCTGATCGAACAACAATAATTAATCCTAGTATAGCAGATACACAATAAGAAAGAAAGCCCTTCAGGAAAAAACTTTCTCTTGAACATTCGTTTACTCCTGAGGCTGAGTAATATAGGCATGGTTCAGTAAGGAAAAGAGGGATCGCTCAACAAAGGTATCCACATCCTCTTTAGGAATTGAGGCTAAATCTCCAACTGTACGTCCATTATCCAATAGGTGCTTTACAACAATCCAGCCCGTAAAGTTCGCTTCTTTTTCGTAACCAGAAGCTCCTGTTCCTTTTGTAAAGGAAAAAAGGGCTTCATAGTCTGTCCGGTTTAAATGAGGAATGATATTAATCATAATCCGATTCGGCTCTCTGCTGCATTTCTCGCGGCTCCAAAGTAATTCTGCTTTTGTATTTGCCTGTTTGCTCATCAGTTGGCGGGCTGTATGCAGACCAATACCTTCTTGGAAAATTAATTGAGCCAGGGTGCGAGTTTGACTCGGGGCAAGACCGGATTTGCAGCAATGGATCACGCGGGCAATTTCCTGGATCAGCTTAAACTCATTCCATTCCGTTTCGATAGGAAAACAGAGTGTGTATTCTTGATCTTCTTCAAGAATGAATGGTTCCGTCTCAAAGGTACCTACGAAAAACAGCAGCGTCAGCGAAATAGGTTCGTCATATTGAAGAGCTTGTTTAACGGGAGTGACTAATTCCTGCAAATTCACTTCATCCATTCCAAAGTATTTGATCCGGTCATAGACGAGAGAATATTTATCCCAAGCATAGTTCAGCATTTCTTTTTCAAATTGATCCTTTTCATAGCCGGGAGGGACATAAGTAAATCCGTAATGTTCCTTCCATAATTCATAACGGCGCTCAGGGTCAGCATTTTCAAGGGAGGCTTTATCATAAAAGAACAGGAAACGATCCAGCATTTGTTTAATTTTTAAATCATCCACGATGATCCTCCTCAGTATAGTTTATCGTGACAAAAACTCTAGACGTTTGTTCCAAACCTGCTGGGCATTTTTACCAATCCAGATCAAGTGGCTGTCGGAATCTACTTCAAAGATTTCACAATCCGGGGCCCTGGATTTTAAAAGAAGAGCATGGGTATATGGGACGCTTTTATCTTTTTGGGAATACATCCCTAGTACTGGAACCTGAATCCTGGCCAGATCCGTTGTAACGGAATGATCAATATCGAGGCTGAACCCCTTTCCTGACTGAGACGTAGCGAGCATATCATAAATAAACCTGCGGTCGTTGGGAGAAAGGCGCTCTAAGTATTCTTCCGGATCTTCCGTAGTCATTTCTGAGATTAGCTGTTTCATAATAAGATCAGGAAAAAATTTAAGCATCGTTTTCAGGCTTCCCCACACCATCCGTTCAGCAGGGCCAAAGAGAATTCTGGCTTTTTGTTTAACGGCCTCTTCCCATGGAGAAGTAAGAGCAGCTTCCATTATTAATTTAGAAACCCTCTCCGGATGATTGGCAGCTAAAGCAATTCCTGTAGGACCAGCTGCTGAAATGGCAATAACCTTCACTGATTGAATATTTAAGTGATCAAGGATTTCGATGATTGTTTCAGCGAAAATTTCAGGGCTTTTCCCAGTCGAAACCTCAGTGTAATCGTAGCCGGGACGAGAAACAGTCAGAAGAGAGAAGCCCTCATAAATCAGGCTGCTGTGAGACAAATCAGTCTCTCTGGTGGAATGGCCTCCTTTTAAGAGAAGCACGGCAGGACCGGTTCCTTTATATGTATATTCAACAATTCCTTTGGAAGTATCAAGTAATGTAGCAGTCATTGGGATCATCCCTTTCTTCTTTTTTCATTAATTTAAATATAAGCTATAATAGAAGAAAATGAAACATTAGAGGATTCTGAAAAAAGAGGTGGAATTGTGAGGATTGTGTCGATATGTCCCAGTAACACTGAACTTGTAGCCTATCTCGGTCAAACGTCTCTGTTGGTTGGTGTCGACAATTATTCTGATTATCCTGAGGAGGTCCTTGATCTTCCAAAACTTGGTCCTGACCTATCAATAGATATGGAAGCCGTCGAGCAGCTGAAGCCTGATCTCGTGCTTGCTTCACTGTCCGTTCCAGGTATGGAGAAAAATATAGAAGGGTTGAAAGAGAGAGCCCTCCCCTATATTATTTTAGACCCGAACAGTTTGAAAGAGATTGCAGAAGATCTAAAGCTAGTTGGAAATGAGCTTGGGATGAAGGAGCTCGGAGAAGAAAAAGCAGCCCTGTTCTTACAAGAGATTGAGGCTTGCAGGCAAGAAGCGAATTCCAGGGCCGGTCAGCCTGCTCTGTACTGGGAATGGTGGCCCAAGCCAATTTTTACTCCAGGGAAAGCTAACTGGCTCACCGAGATCAGTGAACTGGCCGGAGCACGGAATATTTTTGATACAGAGCCTGAAGCGAGCGTTCAGACGGACTGGGAAATAGTGAAACAAAAGAACCCAGACCACATTTGTATGGTCTGGGTCGGGGTCAAGGAAGAGAAAATGAATC
The DNA here is from genome assembly GCF_052246795.1 of Halobacillus sp. K22. Lineage (NCBI taxonomy): Bacteria > Bacillati > Bacillota > Bacilli > Caryophanales > Bacillaceae > Halobacillus > Halobacillus sp. K22. The sequence goes on from NZ_JBQQCN010000014.1 coordinate 11,285, forward strand.
CTGATCTGATTCGAAAGCGGCCGGGGTGGTCTGAAATGAAGGCTGTTCAAGAGAACCGTATCCATGTGCTTGAGGAGTCGTTATTTTGCAGACCGAGTCCAAGATTGCTTGAAGGATTGAAAAAGTTAACCTCTGTTTTAAGTGAAAAGTAAGGCAGCCCAGGGCAGGGCTGCCTTATTCGTTAGTGCAGTTTATTTTTATGCTTCGGAACGGCAAGTTCTTTAAAGTTTTCAGCAAGGTGATCCAGCTGCTCTGCGAGTGGTTCACCATCCATAGGCAGTCCGTGTCCGGTAATAGCTACTCGCGGCTGCAGAGCGGCTAACTTCTTAACCGATTTTTCAGCTTCTTCCCAATTATGAGTGAAATAGGCAGGAGGTCCGTGCACGTGCTGATGCTGAATGAAAACAGCCATGCTTGATTCCTGTTTAACCGTAATAAAAGCGTCACCGGAAAGAAGCGTGCGATCCTCTTCACGAAATAAAGCAATATGGCCCGGCGTATGCCCCGGTGTATGAATGGTTCGCCAGCCTTTTAAGAAGGGGATAGAACCGTCCTCCGGAAGAGGATAAATATATTGGCTTAAGTCTACTGGATTAGTCGGGAAAAAGGGAGACATAATCGAAAATAAGCCTCCGCCAACCGTGGCATCTCCAACAGGATAGTCGCGTTTCCCCGTTACATATTCCATTTCCATCGGATGAATGTAAATCGGAACATTCCAGTGGTCTGCCAGTTTTTTGGCTGAGCCCACATGGTCAAAGTGGCCATGCGTTAAAATAATGGCCTGCGGGGGTCTGGAGCCGTACCGTTTTTGGGCGGCTTCTATAATACGTTTAGCGTAGTGACCAATGCCGCAATCAACAAGAACCCATTCCCTTGCACCTTTTTCTCCAATAAAAATAACGTTTACAATTAAGGTTCTATAAAAAGCCACGTCTGGAAGCGCTTGTTCAGCCACTGCCTGATCCATGTGCCATCCATTATCCATTTCATCTTGATGTCCGTATTTATCCACGTCTCCACCTCTTTTTTTATAGTTTGGTTGGAGAGAAAGGTTCTATACACCAAGTTGTATGATTAGCTCGTCGCTTTTTGCTTTTCTGCCGTTTGCATCGTCAGCGTTTTGCCGGTAAAACCAAAAATAATGGTCAGCACTGGACAGAGCAGACAGAAGAATGCGAATGGCAGGTAATCAAGGACGGGTACACCAAGTACGTCGGATAAAAATACTCCACAAACGCTCCAGGGTACTAACGGATTAATAACTGTTCCGGCATCTTCCAGAGTCCTTGATAAATTTTTGCGTGCTAAGCCGGCTTTTTCATAAATATCCTGATAGGCTTCTCCTGTAAGCAGAATGGAAAGGTACTGTTCACCTATCGCTATATTAATGCCGATTGCCGTTAAAGCAGTAGACAGGGTAGCAGAACGAGCTGATTTTAACCCGGACTGGACACGAGCTAAAATCGAAGGGATAACCCCGGTTTTGAAAAATAATCCTCCTAAAGCAAGAGCCAGAATGACAAGTGCGATCGTAAACAGCATGGCATTCATGCCTCCGCGTGTTAGTAAATTATTCACAGCATCGTTGCTGGTTTCTGCAGTATAGCCATTAAACCATGTTCCCCAAAGAGCGGTCCATTCCATAACACCTCTAAGACCTGCTATTATGATAGCGACTAAACTGCTTACCGCAAGGGAGATAAATGCTGGACGCTTAGAAACAGCCATAATTACAAGGATTAACAAGGGAATCCAAGAACTCCAGTGCATCACGCCCGCCTCTATTAAACCATTTTGAAAACCGTCTAATTGTTCCGGTGAGACCTGCTGGCCGGGAGAAAGGATTATAAAAGCAAGAGCGGTTAGGATAAAGGCTGGTATCGTGGTCCAGCTCATATTTTTTATATGATCAAATAAATCCACTTTTACTACGGTCGAGGCTAGGTTAGTCGTATCAGACAGGGGCGACATTTTATCACCGAAAAAGGCACCTGAAACAACCGCACCAGCGGTCATGGCCAGAGGAAGCTCCATTGTCTGAGCTGCTCCGATAAAAGCGACCCCAACGGTAGCCGCTGTTGTAAACGAACTGCCAAGAGCAACTCCTACAATGGCTGTAACAACGAAAGCAATAGCTAAAAACCACGGTCCGCCAGCCAAATAAAAGGCTGTATCCATTAATACCGGGATCGTGCCGCTGGCCATCCAACTTGCAATTAATATCCCAATTAAGAAAAATAATAGAACAGCCCCCATGCCGGTTTGCGCCCCTTGGATCATTCCATACTGTAAGTCCTGAAAGCTGTTTTTTTTCATAAGTCCGTAGGTGACCATAATAAGAACGCCAATGAGGATGGGGATATGCGGAACCGTCTGAATTTCAATGATAAAATAACTGATAATTCCAATGACTAATAATAGCATTAAACTTGATTCTACCACTCCTGGCAGTTTTTTAGGCTGAAGGTGAAGCATAGTAATTCCTCCTTGAAAAAATAGGATCTGTAAAAATTCATATAACTCTCTTATTAAGAATTAAAAAACGTTAATTACACTGCAAAATAAAAAGACTTCATCCCCGAAAAATCGCAGGGACGAAGCCTTGACTCCGCGGTACCACCCTAGTTGGTAAGTCATGCTTACCCACTCGTCTGGTGTATCACTTGTAAAGAATCCTGTAATTCAAAGAAAGGAAGACCTGAATTTTCACCTGCCATTCAGTCTCTGAGTGCTGTCCTTCAATCTTTTACTCCGGAATTCATGATACGATTATTTTTCACTTGAACGCTTTTAAGTGATGAAGTATGTTAGTTCTATTATCGTAAAAGAAGTGAAGAAAAATGTCAATCTGTTTTCAGAAATTTGAATCCCCCTTAAACGTGCCATTCCTTGCCCTTAAACTTTCACTGACTAAGGATTGATTACTAAAGAAAAGCTCCCCTTTCTTTAAGACTCAGTCTCGAGACTTTTGTGCGAATTAGGTCCTGCGGGGGACGATTCCGCTTTCCGCGGCCCTGCACGAAGCAGGGTCGTTCGACGTTGCCACACGACGTGGCGTTCTTAGTCGAATCTCATTTGTGGTGAGCTTCCTCGGGCTTAACAGCCCTGCGGGATCTCCCCGATCATGTTCATCCCGCAGAGTCTACACCGTCCCCCTACGGACCTCACCGAATCATAAACTCGAAACTACTTCATACACGGTGTGCTTGGTGAGAAAAAAGCATGGGATGAGGATTGTATTTTCATGCTAGAACGATGTGAAAAAGCTTGGCATAAAAGCATTTAGGACCTATTTCGAAGGAGAGCATTCTCTCTTCTGGAAGGGTCCGTTATTCTCCCTTGGCTGGGTTGGTGGGGAAATGGCGAGACTCCCATGGGAGAAGGAACTAGGTGAGATCCCGCAGGGAGTGACAACGAGCGAGGAAGCTGATGGTAAAAGGAGGATCGACTAAGGTCGCCACGTCATGTGGCAACGTCGATCGACCCTACGTCGTGTAGGGCCATAGGAAAGCGAGTTATTTCCCCACCAGCCCCCCTCCTCATATCGTAACGGACCCAATTTTATCTCGAAATTGAGTCTTCAACTATCGGGCCGTGTACTGGAATAACTCATTTTATAAGAATCAACACCCAGGATTTAAGTCTTTCAATCAATTGGATTCTTTGTGTATAATAGTGGAAATTTAGTAGAGAGGAAGGGAAGTAAATGCAGTCCCATGCAGTTAAACACGCCGGGCCATCGAGCCGCTTACATATGCTTCGAAGGGGAATGCTAGCTGGTTCACCAATTATGCTTGGCTATTTACCTATTGCTCTTACCTACGGTGTACTTGCCAGTCAATCGGGTATGAGCCTCTCGGAACTGACGCTTATGAGTCTTCTCGTCTTTGCCGGTGCTGCACAATTTTTAGCCGTCGGAATGCTGGCTTCCGGTACTGGGATTTTTGAAATTGTAGTAGCAACATTTGTATTGAACTTTAGACACTTTGTGATGAGCCTTTCCTTTGTGAACCGGTTAAAAAAGATCGCGCTCAGAGCAAAGCTCCCAATGACACTAGGTTTAACAGATGAGACGTTCACCGTCTCTGCTCTCTATCGTAAAGAAGCCAAGGAAGAAAATAGTGCTTATTTTTTCTCTGCTCTTATCATCACGGCGTATGTATCCTGGGTCGGAGGTTCTTTTCTGGGAGGTGTGCTCGGAGACGTAATGCCTGAGCGGTTAAGTGAAAGCATGGGGGTAGCGCTGTATGCCATGTTTATAGGTCTTTTAGTGCCCTCTGTCAAAAAACATTATCGTATTGCTATAGTTGCTAGTTTAGCTATGATGATAAATTATTTTGCCCAGCAGATCGGATTTAGTCAAGGGTGGGCCATTGTCCTTGGTACAGTTGCCGGGGGCTTCAGTGGCATCTGGATTCTGGCAGATGAGGAGGAAGAGATGTGATCATTTGGATGATTATTGGAATGGCTGTAGTAACTGCCATCCCCAGAGTATTGCCCGCCTTTATAGTAGATATGATTTCTTTCCCTAAATGGGTAGATCGCTGGTTAAATGCTATACCTTATGCAGCTCTCGGAGCTTTAATTTTTCCCGGGATTCTAAGCGTAAAACCAGAAGCTCCGCAAATTGGGGTAATTGCCGGTTTAACAGCAGTACTGTTAGCGTGGCTCGATCTCCATATTATCCTGGTTGTTCTTGGAGCTATCGCATCTGTGTTTCTTTTAACATTATAATCACGCCCGCCCATACGCTGCATATCGTATAGGGATACTCCCGGGAAAGGAATTGATCGTGATGTATAGACAGCAAGGATTCCCGTTTGGACAGAACTTTGGACTCCCCGGCCAGGGCCAGGGGGGACAGTTTGGACCAGGTAGCCCATTTGGCGGAGCACCACAAGGACCTCCGTTCGGGGGAGGACCAGTTCAGCAACCACAAGGACCTCCGTTTGGAGGAGGACCAGGTCAACCTCCACAAGGTTCACCGTTCGGAGGAAGTCCACAACTACCGCCTCCTCCTTCTTCTCCTCCATCCCAACAAGGGGCTTCGGTATATGCGGTAGATCCTGGATCGCTTTATGGATGTTTATATCGTTATACTTGGATCAGACTTGAAAACGGCCGTTCCTTCTGGTTTTACCCTACATTCATTGGAAGAACCTCGGTTGCTGGTTTCCGCTGGCAGCGGAGAAGACGTCAATGGGTTTACACCGGCTTCGATACCAGTTTAATTTCCAGTTTTCAATGTTAATAAGAAATGGTGCCAGCCTCTGGCGCCATTTCTTTCATAGAATATACTGAATTATGTTACTATTATGAATAGAGATTAAGAAGAAGGGAAGACGAGTCTATGCCGGAGCTTAGATTGGCACGTTTAGAAGACGCAGAAACGGTAGCAAATATTCACGTAGCCAGCTGGAAATCTACATACAAAGATCTCCTTGATGAAAGGGACGTAAGTAATATAACGGTTGAAAATCGAATTGCTCTTTGGCAGACCATATTAAGGAAACCTGTTAATGGTCAAATTGCCTATGTCATTGAGAATGATGATCAGGAAGTTGTAGGGTTTGTTTCCGGTGGAAAAGAACGTACCAGAAACTATGGCTATGATGGAGAGATTTATGCCATTTATCTGCTGGATGAGTATCAGGGGCGGGGATATGGAACGCTATTGATCCGTACATTTGCAAAAGCAATGAAGGAAGCAGGATACAAATCACTGCTCGTATGGGTGTTAACCCATAATCCTTCCAGTCAATTTTATATAAAATTGGGTGCTCATCCGGTAGAAGCTGAACAAGTAACGATTGGGCAGGGTACCTACGAAGAAACAGCTTATGGGTGGAAGTCTATAGACGATTTAGCGGAAAATCCAGCTAATTAAATAAAGCGGTCACGAAAATTTCGTGACCGCTTTATTCGTTTAAAAAATTATTCTTTCTCGAAAGGCTCAATATGAATGTGAGCATAAAGAATATGATGTTCTTTTTCTAGAGTGTCTTCCACATCATCGGTGATGGTATGACCTTGTTCGATCGTAATATGAGGATTTACATGAATGGTGGCTTCTACAAGTGTCTGGTTGCCTTGCAACCGGGCTTTTACATCTTTAACAGCCCACACATCTGGATGTTTCGAAATCGTATTCCGAATGCTTTCAATTTTTTCTTCATCAAATCCGTCTGTCAAACTGTGTGTGGAGTCTCTGAATATCTCCCAGGCCGTCTTACAGATGATCAAGCCCACAATCAGTCCAGCTAAAGGATCCAGCCAATAAGCTCCAAATTGAGATCCAAATATACCAATGGCAGCACCTATACTTACTAAAGCATCGGAACGGTTATCCTGAGCCGCTGCATAAAGCGCATTACTATCTATTTTTTTAGACAGGTTCAGGTTGTATCGATAAACGAAATACATAACTACAGCTGCTGCAAGCGCCGTCCAGGCTGTAAGTAATTGTGGCTCACTGACTTCTTGATTGATAATGTCCTGTATAGTCCCGATAATAACCTCAATGCCAACAGTCATCATAATAAAGGCCGCAACAAGGGAAGCAATTGTCTCGGCTCTGAAATGTCCGTAGTGATGATCCTGGTCCGGAGGTTTTCGGGAAATTTTAAGACCAATCAGCACTGCGACGGAAGCGATGACGTCTGTCGTATTATTTAGTCCATCGGCCCTCAATGCTTCCGAGCTGCCTATGGAGGCAATCGTAAGCTTAGCCGCAGCCAGAACTAAATAGACGATAATACTGATCCAGGCTCCCTTTTCTCCCTTTTTTATATTTTGATATTCGCTCATCTCTTGTAACCCCCGTGTCTTCTTTGAAAGCTTGACTTAGCTTACCAAATACATTCTTGGTGAGTCCAGAGAAAAAAAGCTTTCCGTACGCAGATAGCTTGGTCGAGACTAGAATGTTTGCCTTCATTCAAAAATAATTAATGTAAATAGGCTATGTACAATTAATCTTATGTTTATGTTAACCAAGTGTAAAATCTATATAAATTATCTCGAAATGAAGAATCTTTAGTTTGAGTTTTATTTAGCCAGGGTATATAATTTTAATGAATCCAAGCGGTTCAATTGGAAACCATAAGAGAATAGGTAAAGAGCAACTAATCAAAGGAGAGATACACATGGCAAATGTAAAATTAGCGGTGATTTACTACAGTTCTACAGGTACCAACTACCAAATGGCTCAATGGGCTGAAGATGCAGCGAAACAGGCAGGAGCGGAAGTGAAGCTTGTGCGTGTTCCTGAAACGGCACCTATGGAAGCTATCGAACAGAATCCTTCCTGGAAAGAACATTATTTAGCAACTAAAGATGTTGTAACGGAAGCAAAGATTGATGATCTAGACTGGGCAGATGCTATCATTTTCAGTGCTCCAACACGGTTTGGAAATGTACCTGCGCAATTGAAACAATATATGGATCAGGCGGGCGGTCTATGGTTCCAGGGTAAACTTGTAAATAAAGTCGTTAGTGCCATGACCTCCGCACAAAACCCTCATGGCGGTCAGGAAGCCACGCTTCTGAACCTTTATACTACGATGTTCCACTGGGGTGCGATTATTGCCGCTCCAGGCTATAGCGACAATGCCATCTTCGGAGCAGGTGGAAATCCTTATGGAACAAGTGTAAGTGTGGATGGCGAAGGAAACATGAAAGATGATATTGAAGAAGCAGTGCGTCATCAGACTCGTCGTACCATTGACGTAGCCAGCAAATTTGTTAATTAAATTCACGAAAGCCCTCTTCTAAGGAGGGTTTTTTTAATAGGCAGGGATTTCCAAGCTTCATGGGGAAAACCTGCGATAGTGAAAACGTCGTTAGCTGTACTATTTTTCATTTACATAGGAAGCCAACTTGTTATTCACAGGGGTTAAAATATAATGGCCGTTAACGGTGCCAAAATATGGCCGAAATCCATACACTTTCCTCTATCTTCTCTTACTGATTCTGAAAAATCTAAAAAATTTTAATAGATTCAAAATCCTGTCATGACAAGGCTCAATAGGTTTAATCGTAGTTTAAAAAGGGAAAGATATAACTAAATATTCAGAAAACTTATTGCGTTATAAGTTCAAATCCTGCATAATGAAAAAAAGCATGAAGGGGGTATTCTCATGAGAAAGCAAAAGATGGTCTATGTTATTCGTCGCGACCCCGATTACAAAGGGAAAGAGATTACGGCTAAAAGAGAATTGTCCTTTGGTATTCAACTAGCTTCACGGTTGTTCCTTGATCAAATGAGTTTCGAGTTTAATAAGGATCGTTTGGACGAAGAAATTAATCAGGCGATTGACAATGGCGACCGTGCAGAATTCGAACGTTTGAGCTTACAATATACACCTTATACGTGGGAATAATATAAATAGTACCAGGCCACTGCTCATGCAGTGGTTTTTTTTGTGCCGTCCTTTTACATTTACTGTTAATAAATAAGGTGTTATACCGATGTTAATAGTAGATAAGTGATAAAGTCGATATTCATTGGTGAGAGAAGGGGAGAGTTTATGGATAGTCACAATATAGAAACTCTATTCTTGTTAAACAAAATGGAGTTTATTTAAAATTATGGTGTTATCCCTTTTAATTGGTCTGGGTGCTCAGCTGGCAGTAGGGGGCACTCTTCGTTGTGTGCATAGTGAGATCCACTACCAGGGTCATTGATGAATCGGTCAATGAATTCGCTTCACTGAGTGAACAGACATCGGCAGCTATTCAAAAATTGCAAGCATCTGTAGAAAATTATACAAATGGTCAAGCACTGCTGACTTCTACGATCACTAAGACCAACACAACTGTCAATCTGTTAGGAGAAGAAGAGACAGCTTAGTGATTGGAAAGAATGTACACGGTAAACTTCAAAAGTGTTATAGTGAAAATATCATCAAGATTTAGGTGGGTAATGCCGATGAAACAATTATTATTCATTTCTATACTGTTTATGAGCCTTCTGTTAAGTGCATGTTCGCTTTCTGAAACATCGAAAGAAGAGAATGCGCAAGCAGAACCTGCTCCCCCAAGTGATAGAGAAATTGATCTTAAAGAAGAGCCTGCTTTTAAATCTGAAACAGGGGAAGCCAAAACAGGTTCCCAGGAAAAAGAAAGCGGCGAAACTGAACTCAGTGAGGAAAGTTTAACAGTTGTGAATGACCCGGACAGCATACAGGTAGTTGTTAATAAAAACCGAAAGCTCCCGGAAGGATATACCCCACAGGATTTGACGATCCCGGACGTTCCTTTTTATTTTGACGAAGAACTTCCAAAGAAACACATGCGTAAAGAAGCTGCAGACGCGCTGGAAAAGTTATTCCAGGCTGCCGAGAAGGCAGGACAGGACTTAGTGGCTGCTTCTGGTTACCGTTCCTATGAGCGTCAGAAAACTCTTTTTGAGGGATATATAGAAGAGTATGGTGAAGAGAAAGCTAAAACATTTTCTGCCCGTCCCGGCACGAGTGAACACCAGACAGGTCTCGCCATGGACGTTACGTCCGCAAAAATGTCTTTTAAGCTGGACGAATCATTCCGTGAAACCGAAGAAGGTGCCTGGCTTGCTGAGCATGCTCATGAATATGGATTTATTATCCGTTATCCAGAAGGTAAACAAGACATTACAGGCTATACCTATGAACCATGGCATTTAAGATATGTAGGAAAAGATATATCGTCGGATATTCATAAATCAGAAGAAACGCTTGAAGAGTTCTTTGGTCATTATCCTTCTGAGTCATAAAAATCCCCTTCCATGTTAAATGGAAGGGGATTTTTTTAAGGATTAGTAGCAAATTCCTACGCGGTGGTGAACATACTGCTTGTGTAGTAATTCATGAAAAGCAAATAGTGCCGTATCGCCAACGGTCACTTTTTTTCCTTCTTGTGGAAGAAGATCAGCCTCAGCCCTTATTTCACCGACGGCATCTCCATCCGGCAAATAAGTAGGACAAACAATGGTCCAATTAAGACTACTTTTTAGTAAATGCTCATATACTTTGGCATGTTCTTCTGCTGCGAACGTTTTCTTCCGTTTGGATTCGGATGTCTGGAAGCGATACTTACCGGATTCATATCGGCTGTCTAAGATTCCAGCGGTACCAATCGTTACGATACGGTCGATCTGTGCTTCATACATTCCCTTGATGATTTCCGGGACTGCTTTCGTCAGTGTATCTGTTCTATCAGTACTTAAGCCGCTGAACACTAAATCGGCACCTTTCAAGGTTTTCTTAATATCTTCAGGATTCATGGCATCTCCCAGAATGAAATCAGCGCCCGGGATTAATTCGGCTGCCTTGGCTTCATCTCTGACCAGAGCACTAACGTTGTATCCTTCTGCTATAGCCAACCTAAAGACTTCCTGGCCGACTCGGCCGGTTGCGCCAAATATAGCAATTCTCATAATCTCACCTCAAAAAATTTTGTAAAAGTTATATGAAATCCATTTGTTTGATGGAATATTCTGCTAAGCTTAATTAAATACCAAATGGCAGGGGGTACCTCGTTGAAAAAGAAACCTGTAATGAGCTGGATGCTTTATGATTTTGGAAACTCTGCTTTTGCGACAACGGTTATGGCTGCTGTTCTACCTGTTTTTTATTATGATGTAGCAGCTAAAGGGATTGATCAATCGCTTGCCACGAGTTACTGGGGGTATTCCCAATCCATTGCTGTTCTAATCGTAGCAATTCTCGCTCCCATTCTCGGGGCCATTAGTGATTATTCAGCGGCGAAGAAGCGATTTTTAATGTTTTTTGCTTTTATGGGAATGATTGCGAGTGTTCTACTTGCCTTTGTAGGTGAAGGAGATTATTTATTAGCTTCTCTGCTTCTGATCATAGGAACCATCGGTTTTTCAGGCGGTAACGTTTTTTATGACGCATTTCTGCCGGAAGTGTCAGATGAGGAGACAATTGATAAGGTATCGGCGTACGGTTTTGCCTTTGGTTATATAGGTGGCGGGGTGCTGCTAGCAATTAATCTTCTGATGATTATGAAATATGAGTGGTTTGGACTGCCAGACAGTTTGGCTGGTACACAGCTCGCTTTTGTTTCTGTGGGTGTGTGGTGGCTGTTCTTTTCCATTCCTTTATTTAAGAACATTGTAGAAGAAAAAAAGATCTATGATAAGCGCACATCATCTTATATTTCCATCGGTTTTAATCGGGTAGGGAAAACGTTTAAAGAGTTAAAGCATTTCAAACAGCTGCTATTATTCCTTTTTGCTTTCTGGTTATACAACGACGGTATCTCCACAATTATTAAGATGGCGACTATTTATGGAAGAGATATAGGAATTGACAGCACAGCTCTCATTACAGCTCTTCTAATTACTCAATTTGTCGGGATTCCTTTTGCCTTTTTCTTTGGGTGGCTTGCTAAAAAAATTACCGCGAAGCGTGCTTTGATGCTTGCTTTGTTCATCTATCTTGCGATTGTGGGTCTTGGGTACTTCATGACGACTGCCCTTCATTTTTATATACTCGCCGTATGTGTGGGATTTGTGCAGGGAGGGGCTCAGTCTTTAAGCCGTTCGATCTTTGGCAGGATGGTTCCAGGAGATCGGCATGCGGAATTCTTTGGATTTTACGGCATATCATCAAAATTCGCGGCTATATTTGGACCTTTCGTGTTTGCCCTTGTCGGCCAGCTGACAGGTTCCAGCCGGTTAGGGATTTTATCGCTTATCATATTTTTCGTTGTCGGAATCCTTTTATTGAATAAGGTGGACATCGAAAAAGGTATGAAAGAAGCTGAAGCATATACCGATCCCGAAAAAGAGCCGGTCATCCATACGTAAGAGGGGAACATGTTCCTCTCTTTTTTTGTTTTTAAGCTTTTGAAGGTTTTAATTGATTCTCCAAAAAAACTTATTAAACAATCGGGCCGGATTGTGGAAGACTTAGTTTCGAGATATCTTGGCTCCGTTGCCAAAATAGATAAGGGTGACTACAGAAACTACTCGTTTTCCTGCGGCCCTACACGAAGTAGGGTCTATCGACGTTGCCACAGGAGGTGGCGATCTTAGTCGATCCTCCTTTTACCATAAGCCTCCTCGTTCGTTTCACTCCCTGTGGGGTCTCGCCTAGCTCCTTCTCCCGCGGGAGTCTCCTTGTTTCCTTCGCCACCCTATGATTGAAGAGTGAACGGACCCTTCTATAGGCGAAAAGGGGGCTTATCTTTAATATTAACTTGTAGATTTAATAGGAGTTTTTTTATAGGGGAGGTCCATATTTTGCGGACCATTCATCTTTCAGCATGCTGTACACACATGAATCGCGCCAGCTTCCTTTAACAAGAATATTCTGGCGCAACTTTCCTTCCAGTATCATCCCGATTTTTTCCAGAACATTAAGTGAAGCAATATTGTCCGGACTACAATTGGCCTCTACCCGGTGCAGTTCACATCTCTCAAAACTGTGCTTTAATATTAGGTGAGCGGCTTCGGTCGCGTAGCCTTTCCCCCAGTGGTCAGGATGAATAATAAAGCCGATCTCTCCAACACCATCCCAATCAATTATATTCATCTCAATGTTTCCGACAACTCTCCCGGACTCTTTGTTGATTATCGCAAATACAAAGCGGCTGCGATGCCTAACCTCCCGATCACGTATGGCCTGCTGGACGAAAAATATCGAATCCTGTTCATTATTTGGTCCCCATGGCTGGAATTTACAGGCCTCTTCATTAGAAGCGTAAGTATGCAGAGACTCCCAGTCATCTGGCACAATCTCTCGTAAATACAAATGCTCTCCTTCTTCAAGGATATTCATACTGCTCTCACTCCACGATTAAGGTCTGATTTCACTTCCAAGTATGGTAAGCTTCCATCCAAACATCAGGAGATTCTTTGACCATATACGTTTTCACACCACGGTATGTGTGCAGATACAACAGCCCATAGCTGTCGGAAAAGGGTTTGTAAGAGACATCAAAAATATCTTTCAGCTGATAGGTCTCCGTTGGAGTTATCACTTTAGTATCATAAAGATCCAAAGTCGAATGTTCCTCTTGATAAAGTTGCTGATTATCTTTAATGACTCGTGTCTGCCAAACAATTGGCTGAGAATAAAACAAGCGAATCTCCCTTTCTTAAATTAATTGCCTTTATATAGTATACCCCAATTCAAGGCCTCTGTATCAATTTGTCTAATTTTGTCAATTGATTAAGAATAATAAATGTGAATGGCTTTCCTTATATGTTCTTTTATATTAGGATGGTAAAGGTGATTTTGCACAACCTAATCCTAATTGGAGGAACCATTATGAGTGATCGCAATAAAGGAATTCTATTACTGCTTATATCTGCCTTCGGGTTTTCAATGATGGCCGCGTTAGTAAAACTATCGGGGGATGTACCAACCGTACAAAAAACATTGTTTCGGAATCTCGTCTCTGCCATCATAGCTTTTGGATTCGTTCTATATAATAAGGAGCGTTTATTCGGAAAAAAAGAAAACCAAAAACTTCTTCTATCCCGCTCCGCCCTAGGTACCATTGGAATGGTCCTATTTTTTTACGCGATTGATAATCTAGTCCTGTCCGACGCGGATATGCTGAATAAATTGAGCCCGTTTCTGCTGATTATCTTTTCTGCTATCTTTCTGAAGGAAAGGGCACGTCTGTATCAAATCGTATCTATTATAATTGCTTTTATCGGTACTCTTTTTATCATCAAACCGGCCTTTTCTGTAGAGTTCATTCCTTATCTTGCCGGAGTATTTTCAGCCGTTTTTGCAGCAGGTGCCTACACGTTGCTTCGTGTTTTGGGGGATAAAGAGAAATTTTATACGATCGTTTTTTATTTCTCGTTTTTCACAACGGTTTCTCTTCTCCCATTTACGATAGCTTTTTATGAGCCCATGTCGTTAGAGCAATGGATTTACCTACTATCCGCCGGCGGATTTGCTACGCTCGGGCAGTTTGGGTTAACCATAGCCTATAAATTTGCTCCTGCCAGAGAAATTTCAATCTTTTTCTATTCCACAGTGGTTTATTCCGCCCTGATCAGTATCTTCCTGTTTGGACAGGTGCCTGATTGGCTCAGCATTTTAGGCTATATAACGATCTTTGGAGCATCCTTTTACATGTTCCTTAAGAATAATCAAAACGCTAAAGTTCAGCATTCTAAAGCTTAAGTGGAAGACCTTCCTTTCGTGCAGAAAGGAAGGTTTTTTGTATAGTATTCTATTTCCCTTGACAACAGCATTTAACACTTTAGTAATTATAGATTAGTGAACCCATAATCGTGGTATTTTTTACTAATGACTTTATAAAACTTTTTTTATTTGTCTTTCCTATAAGCTGCACCATTTTTTTAAGGAGAAATAACCCGCTTCTTTGGCTCTGCACGGTGCAGGATTATACGACTTTGCCACACCACCAGCTTCGGATAAGAATCCGCTAGTTATTTAAAGGAAGTCTGATTAGTCAACTACTGTTTGGAAGGAGTGTCCTGTATGCATACCACACCATTTATTTTACTATTGTTCATTGGCTATCTTATTTTTACAATGGATAAGAAAAAAGAAGATTTGCCCGTGCCGCCTGTCCTTACAGTTATAGGAATTGGTCTCTTCTTCATTCCCTACTTTTCGTCCATAGAGGTTACCGAGAATTTAATCTATCATATATTCTTGCCGGGACTACTGTTTACTTCTGCTTATCGCTTCCCTCCTTCTGCACTTAAGGAGAATGGAGGTATTATCGGTTGCTTCGCAACGATTGGTCTTATGCTTACGGTTATTCTACTCGGGTCCATTATATTCGTTATGAGCACACCATTTGTATCTCTGTCGTTTGCAGGGGCGATCTTAATTGCCGCCATGCTAACGCCCACAGACCCAGTGTCCGTGTCCTCCATTTTAAAGCAGTCTTCTGGAGATGAAACGATGGCTGACGTGGTGGAGGGAGAGTCCTTAATAAATGATGGAACAAGCATTGTTATATTCTCAGTCGTTTCAGGGATTTTCCTTAATGATGAACCCTTTTCTTTCAGTTCCTTTTTAGGAGAGTTCTTGCTTGTCTCTCTCGGTGGCATTTTCGTTGGATTATTGTTTGGCTGGCTGTTCAGTAAAGCTATCCACTTTACCCATCATAAAGAATACCAGGTGATGCTCAGTATTGTAGTGGCTTATGGCATTTTTAACCTTGCTGAATTTCTGCATCTTTCCGGTGTATTAGCTACTGTATTTGCTGGAATTATGCTTTCTTTTGAGTTTGGACGGACAATTAAAGAGGATCATTTCCGTGAGTCGCTCGATAATTTCTGGGGCATTGTAGAGATTTCTATTCTTTCACTATTGTTTTTACTCATTGGTATTGTTTCCGCTGATCATCTGTCCTTTAACTATTGGTGGCTGGCTGTATTAATCTTCCTTGCATCCATTATCGTCCGCTTTATAATCATAGCTGGAACAATCCAGATCTTTCCGAAGTGGCGGCGTAAAATCGGCTGGCGTAAGTCCTTTCTTCTCAGCTGGTCCGGTTTAAAAGGAACCATGTCTGTATTTCTTATTTTAAGCCTTTCGACCCAGGGTGGAGACAAAACGGATGTTCTGCTTTCATTAACATTCGCAGCTGTCCTGCTCTCCCTGGTTATTCAAAGTATTGGAATCTATCCACTATCGAAGCGGTTGCTAAAATAAAAAGCCTCTCTAGTTAATGGGAAAGATAGTTTTCATAAAAGACTTTTTAAACAATAGGGCCGTTTAGTGTAAGACTCGAATTCGAGATAAATCTGGGTCCGTTACTTAAAAAGGTATAGGGTTGGTGGGGAAATAACGGACCCTTCCAAAAAAGTGAATGCTCTCCTTCTAAATAGGCCCTAAATGCTTCTATGACAAGCTTTTCCACATCGCGCTAGCATGAAAATACACGCCTCATCCCATGCTTTTTTCTCACCAAGCAAACCGTGTATGAAGTGGTTTCGAGTTTCTGATTCGGACAGGTCCGGAGGGGGAAGATGCAGACTCCTCGGTTAAAAGCGGAAGCACCTTGGGCAGCGGCGTATGGACTGGACTGAGCTAACGGAGATAAAGAAAACACGAAGAGCGGAGCGATTCGATGTTGCCTTATCGTACAGAAGCGAGGGAAGTCTCACTAGACGCTAGGTGCTGGAGCTGGATAGCACTCCTTGTCGTTTATGCCCTGATGTAAGCTTAGAATTAATAAAAGTGTAAGAACGGGATGAACATGATTCGGTAAGATCCCGCAGGGCTGTTAAGCCCGAGGAAGCTTACCACAAGGGATGTTCGACTAAGATCGCCACGTCCTGTGGCAACGTCGAACGACCCTGCGTCGTGCAGGGCCGGAAAGCGAAATCGTCCCCCGGAGGGCCTAATTCTCACAAAAGTCTCGAAACTGAGTCTTACAGTATCGGTAGCTTTACTTTAAAATCAATATGGCAGATTTAAGAAGGGAAAAATTGCATTTTAATTGGAAGCTGGACAGGGGATATTCAGCTCTTCTGTACTTCCATAGATAGAGTGCACAAATCTCCAATGGAAAAAGTTAAAAGAAGAATAATAAGGAGGTAGAAGAATGAATTCTTTATTTATTTCAATCATTATTATGGCTATAAGTGTAGCAGCACTGTTTCTCGTGTTCATACTTGTTCTTCTAAAAAGGAGTAACAATAAGAAATGAACATGAGCGTCAGATATAATAAGCCCAACTGATAATTAACAGTTGGGCTTATTAAGTATGAAAAAATTATTTCAAGTGTCTTGTTTTAATTTCTTTAGAAGTTCCAAAGTGTTTTCATATTCCTTTTCCAAGAGTATTCGATCTTCATTCACACCCGGCATACTTAATCGACTGATGAGTTCGGACAACTTAGTTTCCAAAGTCATCAGATTGTACACTTCTTCCTCTGCTTTCTGGGATTTGTGCAAGGCTTCCTGCCATTCTTGCCACGTTCCATCAAAATGGTTAAGTTTTTCCTGTTCGATGATCCATAGTTGATCCGCTGTTTTTTCCACAAATGTTCGGTCATGGGTCACGTACAAAATCGTTCCCGGATAATCCTGTACCAATTTTTCCAAAGCTTCTATAGCTTCTACATCCAAATGATTGGTCGGTTCATCTAAAATAAGCAGCTGTGCTTCGCTGACCAGCATCCTGGCCAAAACAAGCTTTACTCGTTCTCCGCCGCTTAATACCTGGATTTTTTTATGGATATCCTGCTCATAAAATCTAAGTCGGGCCAGGATAATTCGAATCACGGATTCTTCTAAACGACTCGTTTTCGAAACATAGTTTAAAACCGTTTCTTCATCCGGAAGTGCTCCCATATTCTGATGAAAATATTCTGTCTTAACTCCTTTTGCAAACAAATCCTTCTGATGAGCAAGCAAGTACTGCAGGAAAGTAGATTTACCTGCTCCGTTTGCTCCGATAAATGCGGTCTTTGAACCCGTTTTCAACAAAACATCGTCTATATGAAAAAGAAATTTATTCCCAACTTTGATACTTACCTCTCTTACCTGACAGATATACTTGTTGTGTATTTTATCCAGGTGTTCCATTTCCAGCTTAACCTGATCCCATTCAAATGGTTTATCAGTACGCTCTAAACGTTCCAGGCGGCGTTCGAGTGTTTTCCCTGAACGCTCCACCTTTTTTTGTCGAGCAGCCGCTTTATTTTTTCCGAGCTGCCACTCAGAATTTCCCATACGCCTGGGTGGTTTCCTCATCCCTTTAGATTGGATACGTTTCTGCTCTCTCCGATTTTCAATTCGTTTCTTTTCCTGAAGATACTGTGTATGCTTCTCCATCTGCTGCTCTCGTTCCTGTTCCTTTTGTTGCAGATAAAAGGAATAGTTTCCATTAAACACCTTGAGCTTTCCTTTCTCCAACTCCCAGATTTTATGGCACGTGCGGTCCAGAAGTGTTCGATCATGAGAGACGATAACGCAGGCACCGGGATGCTTCTGCAGCCGCTCCTCTAACGCTTCCACCCGCGACCAGTCTAAATCATTCGTCGGTTCATCTAGAAACAATAGCCGGGCCGCATCCTGAAAGATAGCGTCAAGCTTGGCAAGCGTACGTTCACCCCCGCTTTGACGCTCTTCCTTTGTCTCCTCATGAATTTGATCTAATCGGTCATAAGCTGTGTGCCATTTAACCTGAGGACTCACATCCAGTTCTCCAGCTAAATAGCGAAGGAGCATGGTCTTCCCCTGACCGTTCCTCCCCACTAAACCGATTTTTTCTCCCTCGTGAATAGCTAATTCTTTTATATCCAGCAATGTTCGCTCGCCAATCGAATAATTAATATTCTTTGCTTTCATTAACAACATAAATAGACCTCCCTGTACGCTCCAGAGAAGTCTTAGTCTGCTGCTTCGAACACCTCTAAGAAAACATAAAGGTGCCCAAAAGCCAACGTTTAAAGAAAGACAGACTAATCCTGTATCTGGAACGAGTAAAATTTCTTATTTACATACTCGTATAGTGACAGGATTAGTACTTCATCGCTTTAAACGTCAGTCCCTTCTATTTCATCTTCGTTTATTATATGATGAACGGGAGCAGTGTTGCAAGAAAATTCAGAAAGGATGGTTCAGCATGGGGAAGGTCGTATTATACATTGCCCAAAGTCTGGATGGTTACATTTCCAGAGAGGACGGTTCTATTGACTGGCTGTGGGATGGACAGGAGAGTGGAACCGATTATGGATTTGAAGCGTTTTTTAAGCAAATGGACATCGTAATCCTGGGGAGAAAAACCTACGAACAAATCTTTCAATTAGCTGACGAGTTTCCTTATCAAACAAAAGATGTTTATGTAGTAAGCCGCACTAAAGAAGGTCACGATTCCTATGCCAGCTTTATTCAGCCTGAACAAATCCTTCCATTGTTGAATTTGTTAAAAACAGATAAGAATATCTGGCTTGTGGGCGGTGCTCAACTTATCGATCATTTTATTAGTATGGGACTCATTGATGAATACCATTTGGCGATCCAGCCCACCTTGATCGGCAGTGGAATTCCTCTGTTCAAGCCGCATCAAAAAGAGCAGCAGCTCGATTTATTGAATACCGAAAAGTTCGATGATGGGATGATTGTACTTACCTATCAGCTTAAATAGGAAGAGTACTCTAAGACCTACTATTAGCTAATCCCCCTTCGCACTTTTATTAATAGCTCGTTAAACTTCCTTGTTGATTTTAAAGTTAAGCTCCCTTTTCTGTAAGACTTGATTTCGAGATATTGGTTATGAGGAAGGTCCTGCGGGGGACGATTTCGCTTTCCGCGGTCATGTGCTGAGCTTCCTCGGGCTTAACAGCCCTGCGGGATCTCACCGATCATGTTCATCCCGCAGGAGTCTACATCGTCCCCCTCCGGACCTGGCCAAATAGGGAGCTCGATACTCTACGAAGTTACCCTTTAAATATAGATAGGTAATCCAGGAGCATTCCAATGTATTTAAGTGTAAAACCCCGCTATATAAGCATTTAAGGCTGATGCAGGACGCTTACTTCTCTTATAAGAAGGGCCGTTTTATCCAATATTGGCTGGGTGGCGAAGGAAATGACGAGACTCCCGCGGGAGAAGGAGCTAGGCGAGACCCCACAGGGAGTGTCAACGACCGAGGAGGCTTGCCAGTTCCCCCGCAGGAAAGCGAGTTGTTTCCGTAGCCACCCTTATCTATTTGGCAACGGACCCAAGATATCTCGAAACTGAGTCTTACAGTAACCGGCCCTATTGTGTAATAAGCTTCTTATAAAAAATCAACAGATATAAAGCGCATGCAGGAAAAGGAGGAATCTTATGTTTCCAGATAAATTAAAACAAGGGGATGAACTACGGGTGATCTCCCCTGCTGAAAGCCTAGCTATTATTGCTGATGATCAGCGAAAACTCGCGATTCAGCGCTTAGAGCAGCTTGGTGTCCGTGTTACTTATAGTACATATGCAGAGACACACGATGAATCCGCTCTTTCCCAATCCATTGAAAAAAGGGTAGCTGATCTTCATGAAGCTTTTAATGATGATCGCGTTACAATGATCCTTACTACTATTGGAGGTTTTGACAGCAACCAGCTGCTCCGATATTTGGATTATGATCTTATCCGTCAAAACCCAAAAATCCTCTGCGGCTTTTCGGACATCACGGTTCTTTCGAATGCCATTTATCAAAAGACTGGACTCGTGACCTATAACGGCCCTCATTTTTCTACATTTGGAATGAAAAAAGGAATTGAATACACGTGGGAACATTTTCGCCAGGTGTTTACTCAAACAAATCCTTACTATATAGAGCACGCGGATCACTGGAGTGACGACCGCTGGTTCCTGGATCAGGAGAACCGCCATTTTTATAAGAATGAAGGATACGCTGTTATTAACGAAGGCACTGCCACAGGTAAAACGCTTGGAGGAAATTTATGTACACTGAACCTCCTTCAAGGAACAGAATTTATGCCTGCACTTGAGGACACCATCCTTTTTTTAGAGGATGATGAATTGACCATTCCGCAAACCTTTGACAGGGACTTACAGTCTCTGATTCATCAGCCTGGATTTGAAAAGGTGAAGGGACTTGTGATCGGTCGTTTTCAAAAAGAATCAAACGTAAGCCTGAAACATATCCATCAGATCATTAAATCCAAGCAGGAACTCTCAGGCATCCCCGTCATTGCTCAAGCTAGCTTCGGCCATACCACTCCGCAGTTTACCTTTCCTATTGGAGGTAAGGCTGCCATTCGGGCCTCCGGACAAAAAGCTTCCATTGAGATGATTCAGTATTAACAGTACCTACCCCAGCATACAAAAGGACGGGCTCACCCGTCCTTTCTGCTGGCTTATTCGTTAACCAAATCATACACCTTGTACACTTTGCCGTTCTCGATATCTTTTGGATCATTAATCAGATCCATAAGAATTGAAGCTACTTCGTGAGGGGATCTCAGCTGACCTTCTTCTTTCATCTGCTTAAATTTATCCACGTCCTTAAACTCCTCTTTAGAAGACGCACGTATTTCTTCTTGCATATCCGTGTCCATGACTCCAGGGCTGAAAGCCAATATTACATGATTGTTCCCTTCCTGTTCAAAAGCCAGAGTGGAAGTAAATCGATTAATAGCTGCTTTTGCACTGCTATATGTACTCCACCCATGAACCGAACGCTCAGCTGCTCCGGAAGTTATATTAATGATAGAGGTACCGATGTCTTTTTTGTCCGCTTCTGCGAGACATCGATTAGCCAAGAGAATAGGAGCTGTCACGTTCACTTGAAAATGCTTGTGAACGGAAGAAGGCTCTAGTTGGCCCACAGGTTTAATCGGCTCAATCATTCCTGCATTATTCACTACATATACATAATGGGTGTCTTCGTGAAATACTTCGTTAACAATCTGTTCGAGCCCCTCTTCCAATTGAATGGGATCACTCAAGTCACAGGAGACGTGGGTATAGCTCACCTTTCTTTCATCAGCCAGCTTCTGTAAAGACTTGTTTTCGTTTCTTGATACAGAGATTAAGTGAACATTTTTTTCAATAAACTGTTTTGCAATGGACTCCCCAAGTCCACGTGATGTTCCGGTAACAATAGCATACTGCATAAATTAATCCTCCTTATATCTGCTATTTGTTATTATTCCCGACTTCTTGGATAGAAAACCTAACCGCGCCCGCGGACTGCTTTACATCTCAAATAGCAGCGTATATGATAAATGAAGCACGAGTTTCACTGATAGAAGAAGGAGTCTGACATGAAGTATCTCTACTTATTTATTATTTATGTAGGCGGGCTCGTAATCTCAAGCCTGGGGCTTGCCCTGATTATTAAATCTGGTTTAGGCGTAGGCCCGGCTGATAGTATAGCTGTAGGTTTATCTATGCGCTTTCCGGTTACGGTAGGATCCGTTATGATTGCAGCTTTTGTTATTTTACTGCTGGTCAATGCATGGCTTGAAAAAAAGCGCCCGCAGTATGAATCTCTCATCCCGATTATATTACGGGGGCGGACCGTAGATTTGTTTTTATATGGGATGCTTGAAAACGCGAATTATGAAGTATGGTGGACGCAGTGGGGAACGTTTTCCCTTGGATTACTTGCTACGGCTTTGGGCGTTGCTGTTTATTTGCGCACTCCCTTTCCGCGTATCCCGCTCGATCACTTTATGATGATAATGAATGAAAAAACAAAACAGTCCAAAGGCTTTATTCGAATTATAGCAGAATCAGCGATGGCGCTCGTCGGGTATCTCTTAGGCGCTCCCGTAGGCATAGGGACACTAATTGTAGCTTTATTATTAGGCCCCTTTATACAATGGTCTTACTTTTGGGCCCGGCCGATCGCCAGACTGTGGTCAGATTCCGCCCGTTCCTCAAGTGCAGCGGACTGAGCAAACGAAAAAGCGTGAAACTTCATTGTTTCACGCTTTTTCAAACATGTTATTCGTCTGTAAAATTCAGTTTCGTAACCCCAGTTTCCTCTAATTTCTGTTCAATTTTCTCTTCTATTTGCACACGTGCTTCCATCATTTCTTCAGTCATCTTCTCCCGGGACGTTCCATAACGTTCTGCCATTTCCTTATCAGCGAGTTTTTCGACCAGCTTATCCCAGAAGCTGAACTCATCATACTCCTCAACGTACGTATCGAGCAGCTTAGATTCATAATCTACATCCAAATCATAAATGTCCACTTCTTCCTGATGGACAACTCGATCCTCAAGACCCGCTTCTTTATACTTGGCAAGCACAACTTCTCGCACTTCCTCAAAGTCGTCATCCAGTTCCATACGGGTGGAATTAATCATCCATGTGCCCAGATACACGGTCTCCACTAATTTTTCATACTGTTTTTGAGATAGTTCAAGATTAACTTTTCCCATTCTTATTCCTCCATTTCATCAATGGTTCGTTGGAATTATATCATAATTCCTTTCCATATCTCCAAAGAACAAAATAGCGGCATGCCGGCCAAGGGCCTGGCATACCGCTATTCCTGCTAGTTTTCTTTTACTTGCACTTTTAAATTGCTGCTGAAAATCGATGAATCCGGCGAAATACCGGCTTCCTTTTCATACCGCTTCTGCAGAAGACGCGTAACAGCTCCCGGCGTCCCGTCTCCAATCTGCAGATGATCAACTTTTAGGATAGGCACAATCTCAGAGGTACTACTCGATAAAAACATTTCATCAGCATATTGAAGGTCTTCAATTTGAAATGGTTCTTCTACAAATCCTACGTTTTCCGAGTGACAGAACGCTTCTACACGCATTCTTACACATCCGTGTAAAATGTTTTTCTTAGCTGGGTGTGTATAAACCTTTCCGTTCTTTACCATATATACGTTGGAAGAACTGCATTCCGTTACTTCGCCGTCTTTATGAAGCACCGCTTCGTAACAATTCTGTTCTTCAGCTGCCTGTTTGGCCATAACGTTCGGAAGAAGATTCAAGCTTTTAATATAACACCAGTCCCAGCGCACATCTTCATGGGTAATGGTATGGACTCCGCCAGCTATTAACTCAGTAGGACGTGGCAAATCTTTAACGTAAGCGTATAGATTAGCTGCTGTGTCCCTAGGAAAGGCATGGTTCCTCGGCGCAGAGCCACGGGTGATTTGTAAGTACACTTTCGCATCGCTTTCTACCTGGTTAAGTTCTAATAAACGTCCTAATTGCTCATACATTTCTTCCTGTGTATAAGGAACATTGATTTTTACAGCGGCTGCTGATCTGTATAAACGCTCAACATGTTCTTTTAGCAGATAATATTCGCCGTTATAGACGCGGATAACTTCATAAATGCCATCGCCGAACTGCAATCCTCGTTCCTCAAATGGATAGCGGAGTTCATCCTGATGAATAAAATCATCTTCTGTTAATATGCGATCATAAATGGTCATGGGATCGTCCTCCTTACAAATTCATTCATTAACGCCTAGTTTATCAAAAAACGCTGTCTTCAAACACGTTTTTACTCATGATCCTTCATTTTCCCTAAAGTTCTTCTTGAAATGTGGAAGGAAGGTTGGAAATAAGGGTACCGAAGTTTTTACCTTTGCACAAGTCCATCATGACTCCCGACTGATTAAAATTAAAGATGTGCACAGGTATTTGATGGTCCCGAGCTAACAATAAGGCCGATTGATCCATTACCTGAATATCCTGCAGCAAAACATCATTATAATTTAGATTTCCATATAATTTAGCATCCTGATTCGTTACAGGATCCGCTGTATATACTCCATTAACTCCCTGCTTGGCTACGAGAATGGAATCGCACTCCAATTCAATCGCACGCTGAACGGCAGGATAATCGGTCGTTACAAATGGCTGACCATTTCCACCCGCCAGTATGATGATATATCCTTTATCGAGATGGTACATGGCTTTTAAGCGTATATAGGGTTCGGCTACAGAAGTAATCGGGATCGAAGTCATCACCCGAACCTCTTTTTCTGTTTTATTTTTCAGAACGCCGCGAAGCATCAGACTGTTAATCACCGTGCCAATGGTTCCTATATTATCTGCCTCGACTCGGTCGATTCCCCACACTTCTGCCGTTTTCCCTCTGAAGATGTTACCTCCGCCTACCACTAAGGCAACCTCCACACCAGCTTCCGTCAGATTCAAAATTTCATTCGCTATATGTTCAAGGCTATTATGATCAAAATTTTCCTGACTGTCTCCACTAAGCGCTCCTCCACTTATTTTCAAAAGTACTCGCTTATACCTCATCAACATGTCCTCCCCGGTTTAAAAAAAGAGCATAGACAAAAGTCTATGCTCTGAATTGGGAGCGGAAATAACAAACAGGCCATTGATTTACTAAACGATACGTAAAAAGCCCCCATTGTCTCCGCTCCTCTCCTGTTATTAGCTACTCATCATTTTATCATATGCTGTCAGGGAAGTAACGTTTCTTCACTGGATAGGTACGTTTACTTGAAAGCTTGGTTGTTCACTTGGAATATCTTTTCCCTTCTTATCAATGAGCGGGTAGAAAAGCAGGTTGAGATTATCGGTCTTTTCGTGTACATCAAAATCTTCCACCTCTACGTACTGAAAAGTAGAAAACGTGCCCTTTACCGTTCCTGTAGTTTGCCCACTAAAGTTTGTCCCATTGGTATCTACAACTTTGACCAAAAACTGAACAGCGCCGTCCTCTTTTTTCCACTTATGTTCCTTCTTTTGCGCCAGATCTACTTTCCCGTAAGAAATTCCCAGATAGAGTGTTCCTGTATCCATGCCATGATATAAAGGAGTGATCTGGACATCTGTACCTTCAACCTCTATAGGCGACGAAGTAAGAGAAACAGGACGCCTTTCAGGGGAAGCTGTCATGGGATAATCCTGCCCCTGTGCAAGCTGGTTAAAGTCTTTGTTGATCTGAAAAAATATAATAACGATCAGCAGAACAGCCAGAAAACCATAGAGTGCCCAACGGAGTGCTTTCATCGCTTCCACCTCGCGCATCCGATATAATAAATCTTTAGAATATTATACCAGATATTTTACAGCCTTCCGCATAACTAACCGAAGATAGTAAAAAAGACTGTCTCCGCGGGGGTTAGTAAGGTCCACGCTCGACAGTCTTCGCTATTATAAGTATTTCTTCTGTATTTTTTTACCACTGTAGCTGAATACCACATCTCTGTGTTCTATTCTTGTTTCTAAATGTACGGGACGGCCCCACAGTTGATATACATAAGGGATAGTTTTCTCCAAATAACTGGTATCCAGTTCCACATCTTCATAGTGATGCTTTAAATATAGCTCTCCACTCTTTATATAATCTCCGTCCTGAACCGTAATGTAAGGGAAGCCCCCATTGACTCTCATCGTTACCAGCTGATCCCTTACAGCTTCATGATCCTTATCCGTGATCTTATATTTTTGGCCTTGCTTTTGGAATAAATATAAATCTTCCTGACGCACAAGCTCCTTGGTCAAATAGTTTCGAATGAAACTTTGGTCAGATTCTATTTCACGCACTTCGAACATTTTTTCTCTACCGGAATTTTCTTGAATACCGTGCTTCTTCATTTCCTCGGTCGGGTTATCATATCTGTATTCAATATCCTCAAATATTTTTAACCCTAGGTAATAAGGGTTAAGCTGAGTTTTCGAGGGCTGTACGACGCTTGCGTTTAACTTGGCAAAGTCGATCACTTCATCACTGGTCAGATCCATCTCTCTTAAAATCCTGGCATGCCAATAAGAAGCCCAGCCTTCATTCATGATTTTCGTTTCCAGCTGCGGCCAGAAATAAAGCATCTCTTCCCTCATCATTGTTAGAATATCGAGCTGCCAGTCCTCGAGCTCCCGGCTGTATTGTTCAATAAATAAAAGCAAGTCCTTTTCAGGTCGTGGCGGAAATTTCTTTTTCTTACGGTACATTGGCTGATCTTCTGAAGATGATTCATCGATCTTCCAGATATCATCATATGGAGTTGATAAGGTTTTCTCTTCACTCTCTTCCTCATCCATGGTCCAGGCCAGTTTCGGACGCACAATTGATGGATCGATATGCTCCTGGATCGCAAGTACAGCGTCTAAGAAAGACTCCACCTGCTCTTTTCCATACAACTTATCATAAGAAGCAATTCGTTCAGCCGTCGCTGCCATGCTTTCCACCATGTCACGCTTTGTATTTTGGAAGCGCGCATTATTCTTGAAAAAGTCACAGTGAGCAAGTACGTGTGCGACAATCAGCTTATTTTGTATCAAGCTATTGGAGTTTAATAAAAAAGCGTAACAAGGATTTGAATTAATCACCAGCTCATAAATTTTACTCAAACCGAGATCATACTGGACCTTCATTTTGTAATACTGTTTTCCAAAGCTCCAATGAGAAAAACGCGTCGGCATTCCGTATGCTCCAAAAGTATAAATAATATCATCAGGACAAACTTCATAACGCATCGGGTAAAAGTCAAGACCAAATCCCTTGGCAATCTCCGTAATTTCCTTGATCGCATTGTGCAGCATTTTCTGGTCCTCTGGTTTCAAAGGGCCCCTCCTCCTTTGATTTCACTTATCTTACTATATGAGAAGGAGTGAGAGAACATGAAAGATTGATGCCTCTAATCTTTCATTAGGGACTAGAGAATTTTAGCCATAGCATACTCATCTACCCATTGATTATTTACACATAAAGAATCACGTTTTATCCCTTCTTTTATAAATCCAGCTTTCTTGTACAGCTGGATGGCTGGCTCATTATGTACCATTACAGTTAACTCCATACGGTGGATATGATGCTCGCGCGCCCATTTTTCCATTTTCCTGAATAATTGAGCAGCTATTCCCTGTCCCTGAAACATTTTCATAACACCCGTAACAATCTGCGCAGTATACCGATTTCGCTCCGCACGTCCGCCCACACACATAATATGCCCCACCAGCTCCCCATCGTTCTCAGCAGCCAGTATAACCGCATTCTCCTGCTCCTGAATGCTTTTGAGCATGGTTTCTGCTTGTTCTATACCCATCTGACGTTCCCCAGCTCCATATAAAAGAAAATCAGTTTCTGCTTCCAGTTGTGCTCCTAACTTAACGTAAGCTTCAGCCATAGTTGGCGTTACTTTAATAATTTTCATGACAAGCACCTCCTTTATCTCTTTTGGCTCTGATAAACCTCCGTGTTGAATTTACAGTTAAGCTTCCGTTTCTTTAAGAATCGATTTCGAGATATTGGTGATGAGGAAGGTCCAAAGAGGGACGACTTCGCTTTCCGGCCCTGCATGACGCAGGAAAGTGTTCAAATGTGGAATCGCCCCGAAAGATACGACCAGCATAAGCCGACCGTCAAAAAGGATTGCGGTTTTTCCATCCGTTGATGAGCGGCTTATGTCTCGAGTGTCTGGGTGATGGAACAAGACGAGTTGTTTCCGTAGCCTCCCTCACCTACTTTTCGACGACGGACCTGAATGATCTCGAAACTGAGTCTTACAGTGTACGGCCCTATAGCTTAATATGCCTTTCATAAAACCAACCATAATGTTTACCAGAGACTACTTTTTAAATGATTGGCTCTATTGTATCAAATTCAGTGGAATGCAGGACGTCTCTGCAAGCAAAAAACCAGGTCCTCTTTCGAGGTGCCTGGTTTTTTCAAACTATCTGGCTTCTGGAAATACACGGTCAACCATTTGGCCGAATTCCTGGAAGAAACCACGTACTGGCTCTCCATTTTGCACATCATCCACATAATTATTGGTTAAATCGATAAAGTCAGGATTAGTGGAAACATAAACATTGTTTATATCCTGATCTGTATTTTTTACAGCTTTCGTAATATCCTTTTCCATCTTATCCGTCATATTCTCTTCACCGCTGTTATTGTCCATGACTGCTGCCACATACGCATTATCACGTGTCTTTAACACGTAAGCTTCGTCCACACCTTTAACATTCTTCTCAATATTAATTGCCGCGTCTTTAGCTACTTGATAATTTGTATTATGAACCATACCCCGGTCGTTATCATAACGGTTTGTCCGATTACCTTCTTCGTACATATTGTCAGCCATCCGCTGAAAACGCGTATTTTGCACGCCTTCATAGTTATCCTGGCCTGTACCTGTTTCCTGTTCTGCTTGACACGCAACCAGAGAGGATGCAGCTAAAAGACCAATAGCAAATGCTCTTATTTTCATGGTTTATTCCTCCTTAGGCAGCTTACACATAGTATGTGAAGTTCAAAAGCAAATATGCGATGAAGCATCTGCCGGAATAAACCTCCAAATTCCATAATAAAAAGGCCTTTCTGAGAAAGACCCTTTATCCTGTAAATGGTAAACTCCACCAAATATTAAAAAATAGGATAATAACGAATAAAATAGCATTAATAAATAATAAAAATATCGGCAGCAGTTTAAACGGACCCGTAAGCCCTGTGTACATTTTCCTTAAGAAGTAAAAACCAGCAATTAGTACTATGTATAAGAATAAGAACCAAATCCACTTATAGTTCGTGGAAGCATCCACGCCTATTTCGTATCCGATTGCATAAACCAGCCAAGCACTCAAAAATACCATAATGGAAAAGGGAATAAATCTTCGTTCCCCATTTAAATGGTGTATGGATAGATAGGCACCTACTATTAAGGCTGCACCAATAATTTCACAAAACAAAACCATCACACGATTAGCTGTACCTGCTTCAGCTGTTACGAAGCTTAAAAGTAAAAAGACTCCGAATGCGATGACCCCGCCAAAATTTACATATTCCCATTGTTTCTTGGTCACCACTGTAATCTCCCTTCATATTCCTTAAGAACAAATTAAAAGTTACTATACCATCATAACAAACCACGGCATAACGTGTGGCAAAAAAGCACAAAACGCCTCGTATTTTCCAAAAATGTGACGAACTTTCTGACTGATAATTACCCGAATCGGAGACAATAAAAACAATCCTTTTAAGAAGGATGTGACCCAGTGAATTATCAGGATTATGACAAAGCACTGCATTTTATGATCTGGGGTCAGTGGGATGATTTACTTGTCCTTATGGTGCGCACGCGTGATCAGTTTTTATCCAAAAAAATTGAAACGTTCCTGCATGCCAGCTATTACCCTGGACACGAAAGCCAGATGCTTGAGTCTCACGAAGCTTTGTTAAATTATATTGATCACGCTCAAACAACCCTCGCCTACCCGGCATTCAGATAGATGCAAAAAAATACCACCTCAGGTCATCCATAATTTGGATGACCTGAGGTGGTTATAAATGGTAAAAAAGCAGATCTCCGTCTGCTTTTTTACATTCTTGGATAATCCTGATGAATCGAATGAATGTGCATTTCATCAATTAACATATGTTTAGGTGCTTCAAGCATATAAACGATGGCCTGGGCTACTTCTTCTACCTTAAGCCAATTTGATTTTTGGGGATCTCCCTGTGTGCTGTTTGCGAAGTACGTCTCCACTTTGCCTGGGTTAATGGTTCCCGCTCGTATTCCGTCACTTCGTACTTCCTGAGCTAAAGACCCCATAAAACCTTGCACCGCATATTTCGTAGCTGTATAGAGTGAGCCATTCTCAGAAATCGTGTACCTCGAAACATCAGAAGCTACCGTCAATATCGTACCGGATTTTTGTTTTCTCATAAACGGGAGCACAGATTTTGAGGAGAGAAAAACGCCTTGTACATTAATATCAAACGTTTTTCTCCATTCTTCGACTGTTACAGATTCTACGGGTTTGCTTTCCCCAATTCCTGCATTATTTATTAAGATGTCGATTCTGCCGTAGGCATTACTCGTCGCTTGGACAACATGATCTACGTCGTTTTCATTGCTGACATCCGCAGTGAATGATAGTACATCTGTATGCCCTTCAGATTTTAAATCTTCCCGTGTATTGTGCACATCTTCAGAGCTGCCGAGAATGGAAAGCTTAACTCCTTTGGCCGCAAGTTGGAAAGCCACCTCACGGCCTATTCCCCGTGAGGCTCCCGTTACAATAGCCACTTGGTCTTTTAACACAGGACTCTTCCTCCTTTACGTCCTTTCTGGTTTAAATTCCGTTTTTACCTTATAATCCAGTTGGAATAGATCGTGCCGGCGATCCTGCAACTGCCTAACAGTGCCTGATTTGCGCTGACGTCTTAAAATCTCTAAGTCCACATCTCCGACCACCACGGTTTCAATGTTCGGATTGCATTCGCCGACAATTCCATCACGGGCAAATTCAAAATCGGAAGGAGTGAAAATACCGGACTGAGCATATTGGATGTCCATGTTTTCTACTTGTGTCAGGTTCCCTACAGTACCAGAGATAACCGTGTAAACCTGGTTTTCTACCGCACGAGCTTGAGCGCAGTATCGAACCCTCAGGTAACCTTGGCGATCATCCGTACAGAACGGAACAAAGATAATATTTGCTCCCTGATCCACAGCGTACCTCGCCAATTCAGGGAATTGGATGTCGTAACAAATCTGAATGGCTATTTTTCCACAGTCGGTATCAAATACTTTTACCGCGTCGCCCGGCTGAATTCCCCACCATGTACGTTCGTTGGGAGTTACGTGAATTTTGTATTGTTTTTCAATTGTGCCGTCTCTTCTGAATAAGTAGGAAATATTATAGATCTTATCATCTTCCTCGACAAAGTGAGAGCCACCAATAATATTCACATTATACTTCACGGCTAAATGGGTGAACATTTCAATATAATCTTCCGTGTAATCCGATAATCTCCGTACGGCTTTAGACGGAACTTTTTCTTCTAAAAATGACATGAGCTGAGTGGTGAAAATTTCAGGAAAGACCGCAAAATCACTGCCATAATCGGCGGCCACATCTACGTAATACTCACACTGCTTTTTAAATTCTTCAAAAGAATCGATATTTTTCATCATATATTGAATGACCATAATCCGAACGGGATTACTCGTCTTAAAATGCCGTTTTGTACGAGCACGGTAATCAATGTTATTCCATTCCATCAGGGTTGCATATTTGGAAGAAAGATTGTCATCAGGTAAGTAATTCGGATTGATCCTCATGACGGTGAAGCCGTTCATAATTTGAAAGGTGAGTACTGGATCATAAATATTCTGACTCCTGACCTCTTCTACATATTCCCGCGGGGTCATCTCACCCTCATACTTGTGGTAATTCGGGATCCGGCCTCCGATGATAATGCTTTTCAAATTTAGTTCTCTAGCCAGATCTTTACGTGCTTCATACAAACGCCGGCCAATCTTCATCCCACGGTACCCAGGATGAACCATGACTTCAATTCCGTAAAGATTGTATCCATCGGGGTCATGATTGGTAATGTAGCCTTTGTCTGTAATATCGTCCCACGTATGCCGATCGTCATATTCATCGAAATTAACAACCAGACTGGAGCAGCTTCCAATAATTTGTCCATCAAATTCCACGACAAACTGCCCTTCAGGGAATATTTTCAAATGGCTTTCCAGATGGTCTCTCTTCCATGGCTCCATGTTTGGAAAGCAAACTTGCTGTAATTCAAAAATCTGCTCTATATCTTTTTCCTGCATATGTCGTACGATCATTTTCTTTTCATATTGAGTTAAGTCAATTTTAGACACGTAATCCCTCTCCTTATTATCTTTCTTCCCTCAATTCTATCGTACTTAACCCATAAAATCCGAGTCCAGAATCATCCTGCCTATTTTTTCAGAAAAAGCTCCCGATTGCGTACCATCGGCTTCGTTTATTTGTGTAGAAAAATGAGGGAGGTGGGTGGAGGAACTAAACTTCTTTTTGCATGACCTTGAAGTAACAATCCAGAAAAAGTTCTATGATAGGAGTTTTTCTGCTTCTTAGATAGTTCCGTAGCACCTTATATGGCAAGATCCCGAGAGGAACAGCGAGACTCCTGCAGAATGATGCACCGAAATAGAGTCTTACAGATAACGCCCCTATTGTGTAAAGACACGTTTTATGATTATTTTGGCAAAAAGATTCCTCATTATTCTAAACAGAGCATTTACAATTCGTTTATTTTCAACGATCTCTATATAACGAAAAAAGCTGACCCGGAAGCAGGACAGCTCTTTATTTTATCTAAATTTACGAACGTACCATTTCAATGCTTCATTTAATGAGCTGTCGAATAATTTCTCCCGCCAGTATAAATCGGCGGTCTGAGACACTACATTATTTTTGGCAGGGTATGGGTGGATAATATTAGAAACTGACTGGAATTTCTTATTCAATGCCTGAACTGTCCCAATTTCCTGCATCCATTCGCCAGCTCCTTCTCCAATAGCATGAGCTCCGACGATCCGACCCCGGTTTGTGGTTAATACTTTAACCAGCCCGTCGGTGTGACGCTCAGCTATAAAGCGATCATTATCGGCTAGATTCGTCTTAAAGGTCAAGAGCTTATCACCGTACTGCTCTCTTGCTTCCTCCTCTGTTAGCCCGAGGTGGTAAATTTCAGGGCCTGTGTACACCACCCACGGCACCTTTTCATAAGATGCTTTTCTTGATAATCCAAATACAGCGTTGGAAACAGCAATTTTCCCTTCCATACCCGCAACGTGAGTGAACGGCATGGATCCATTACAGTCTCCAACCGCATAAATATGGCGTTGTGTCGTTCGCATCGCTGCATCAACGGCAATTGTACCAGTGGACGTTTCTACTCCAGCCTGTTCGAGATCAAGCTTATCTATGTTCGCTTTTCGTCCAGTGGCTACTAACAACTTATCAACATTAAGAAGATTCGCGGAACCGTCCTTCTTATAATGAATTTTCACGCCTTCATTCGTAGATTCCAGACGCTCCACATTTGCCCTGGTTATTACCTGTAATTCCTGCGATAATAATCCTTCAGCAAGACCAGCAATTTCCTCATCTTCTTTTACTAAAATCTGTTCGCCGCCTTCAATTACAGTCACCTCTACACCCAGACGGGACATCGCCTGTGCGAGCTCTGAACCAATGATGCCTCCTCCAATAACCCCGAGTGAGGCCGGCCTTTCCCGTAGAGAAAAAATGGATTCATTTGTCAGATAATCGACATTGTCTATACCCTGGATCGGTGGTACAACGGGAGAAGAACCTGTAGCTATGACAAAACGTTTCGCTGTAATTGTTTTTTCCCCCACCCGCAAGGTATGTTCGTCTTCAAATCGCCCTTCTGCCTCATAAATATCAATTCCAAGCTTAATGAAACGTTCTTTGGAGTCATGGCCCTGGACATCTTGAACGGCTTCTGCCACTCGTTCCATCGCACCTGTAAACAGCCGGTCATAGTCAGATTCGCTGAAGTCGGAGTACTGCCCGGCCTGGTGGACTTCCCTGGCTGCTTCAATCATAGCTTTTGAAGGCATACACCCATAATGCAGACAGTCCCCGCCAAGCTCACTTTTTCGTTCAATAAGAGCAACAGAAGCTCCAAAGCTTGCCGCTCCTGCAGCAACGGTTAGACCGCCTGATCCACCGCCTATAACGGCTATCTGGTAATCATAACTCATAAGCGGCCCTCCTTCTCCACATATCCATAATAGGCTTCTGTGAAAGCTTCCATTCGTTTTCGGTTTACTCCCATATCGGAGTAGCCCGTTCGAGAAGCCGAACGGAAATGAACCTGCTGATCTGCTTCATCCAGATAAAACTCTATATCATCCTTAAATCGTAGTAGTTTCGTCACAACGATAGCATGAATATATTGGTCTTCCTCACCTTCTACCGTAGTCCTGTCCATTTCTTTCAAAACTTTCTTAAGTATTTCTTTCGTTGAATTCAAATCTCCATGGAACGGTAAAGGTTCCATATATTTATCTGATTGTTCAGTTTGAGTTGACACACAGTTCGGGGAATTAGGACATTCAGCCAAGCTGCCGTCTTTAACTCCTAGATATTGTTTTCCCATGCTAAATCACTCCTTTTCTTTACACTACCTTTATATTCACGTTTAATCCAATAAAAAAACACCCTAGACTCTCTAGGATGCTTTTTCACCTTTATTTTTATGTTTTTGCGGCTTCTCCTTCGATTGACCAGGATTCGACTTCGGTTTGTCTTTTTTCTTGTCCTCAGAGGATTTCTTTTCCGGCTTCTCCTTCGATTGGCCAGGATTCGACTTCGGTTTGTCTTTTTTCTTGTCCTCAGAGGATTTATTTTCCGGCTTCTCTTTCGATTGGCCAGGATTCGACTTCGGTTTGTCTTTCTTCTTTTCCTCAGACGATTTCTTTTCTGGCTTCTCCTTCGATTGGCCAGGATTCGACTTCGGTTTGTCTTTCTTCTTTTCCTCAGACGATTTCTTTTCTGGCTTCTCCTTCGATTGGCCAGGATTCGACTTCGGTTTGTCCTGCTTCTTATCCTCGGACGATTCCTTTTCTGCCTTCTCTTTCGATTGGCCAGGAGAGCTCGGTTGACCCTTGTCCTTATCTCTACCCTCCGCAGACTGCTTGTCTGATTTATCTTCTTGTTCCACTTTCTCCCTATCCTTTTTCAAGCTTGAAGTATCAGGACTCTTACTTTCACTCTCTTTTTCATCAGCTGAGCCGTGTTGGTCTCCAGAGGAATTCTGCCGGGAATTAGACGAATTATTACTATCTTTATTCTCTTTGG
Organism: Halobacillus sp. K22; assembly: GCF_052246795.1. NCBI lineage: Bacteria > Bacillati > Bacillota > Bacilli > Caryophanales > Bacillaceae > Halobacillus > Halobacillus sp. K22. The sequence continues at coordinate 46,324 of NZ_JBQQCN010000014.1, forward strand.
AAGTTGCCGGTTTATGGTCTTCCTTTGTAGTAGTTGAAGGTTCTTCTTTAGAACCTTCGGGGTTTCTTAAACTTGAAGAGTTATTATTCTTCAAATTTTCACGTTTCGGTGATTTTTCATAAAAAGATCGAATCGTTTCTTTTTCTTCGCTCATTAATTGCAAGGAGTTTATACTCTCTTTTGTAGCTGAATCTTTTTCGCCCAATTTCTTAGCTATAAGCTCATTGACTGATTGATTCGTTTCGAGCGCTTCTTCCCGAATGGATGCCGGGAGAATATAAGCTGCCACTGACAAATCTTTTACGCGCTCCGAGAGATTATTTTCCAACGTTTTGGCAAGGCTTGCTGTTGGGTCTGCTTTTAAATAACTAATGCCGATCAGCACTTGTTTTTGTTGATTCATCCAGCCATTTTCCTTACTGAGGTTAATCATTTCAAAAGCTACGTCGGAGACATCTCTTTTTTTCCAATCAGTAAGTAGATTCATCAATTTTTCAGCTTCTTCATTAAGAGGTGTAATCTGCACTACTTGCAACTGGTTATTTAATTTTAATTCCAAACTTGGATTAATATCTATATTTACATAGGCATAAGCCTTACTGCTTCCATACCATGTATAAAATGGCAGGCAAGCGAGCACAAGTATCAAGGCAATGATGCCTGCTTTCCATGGAGTTACTATGGATAACCATGGGCGAAGGGGTTCGTTATTTGAGACCGCCTGAAAATGGACTTCCATACCGACTTCCGCTTCATGGAGCCTTAATGCCCGGTGAAAGCTTCCATCATGGGTCATCACAATGGTATATCCCTTTTTCTGCTCCATGACAATGCCTTTTCTCACACCCCCACCCCTTTCAGGTAGTCGTTGAGATATACATAATCTCCGTCAAAGATGAGAACTAAGGCAATGATAAATTTCCGGTTTCTTTCAAGCGTTTTTTTACTTACATCCACCTCACGTACCAGCTCTTTCATAGGAAGCCGTCCTTTATGAAGGACCTGCTCCCTAAGTGCCTTATGGTGATAAACGATTCGTGCCGTTTGCACGGCTGAATCTCGTGCATCCTTATGCTTAGGAGAAGCATCCACTAAATCATCGAGCGACAAATCATACTTCTTTAACTGCTCTTTAAATTCATGGATTTCTTCACGTCTGTACCACGCCTCTTTCTCCATTTGATGCCGCTCTCTGGCTGCTGCCACCTCAGAAGGATTCTCCATCTGCTCTTCCTCATGGTTGAGTTCATCCAGAGAAACAGCCTGGGGATTCTTTCTTTCATTACGGATATGATCGATTACTTTCCGTTTGATAACGAGACGGGCAAAGGAAAGGAAGGAACTGCCTTTATCGCAGGAATACGCTTGGATGGCTTCATTAAACGCTGATAAACCGATACTGAATTCATCGTCTTTGCCGGGATCTATATATCTTTTACATACTTCAGAAACACTTTTGGCAATAAAAGGTTGATACTGTTTGAGGAGTTCATTTCTAGTTTCCTCATCCCCCTGTTTAACGGATTCAATCTGTATATCAAGGGAGGTGTCTCTTTTTCGTAATAGACGTTTGATCAACCTTCACCACCTCCAGCCATTAATAGTTTCGAATTAAAAACAGAGTTTTTGGGTGTTTTTCAATAAAAATATTTCAATTGTGTTACAAAAAGGGGTCAACCCATACTGCCAAAAGCCGTTTATTTTTTAGCCATCCAAACATGTATTTTTGAGATATGTTATTAACCATGACTATTGTACTGAATATTGGGGCACGGGTCTACCACATCAGGGTTACATTTTATTAAATCTATATTTCAAAAATTACAACCTATGAACTATACAAAGTACTGTTTTCCATAGAAAAAGAATTAATATGTATACCAACATGTCTAAATTCCTATGATAAAAACCACATATAGTGAGGTTTACATATGGCTCCGGGAGGTTAAACCTGTTATGTAGAGCGCAAATAAAAAGGAGGATCCAAGGAATGAAGGCCGTATTATTAAATTGCAGTTTAGAAAAAGGCACAAAAGAAACCGACACCGAAAAGCTCCTCCATGAATCCGCTCAAATATTTCAAAGGGAAGAAATTGATGTGGAACGCATCCACTTGAGGGACTTCCACATTAACTTCGGGATTACGGACCAGTTAGACAATGAGGATGATTGGCCATTTGTTTTCGAGAAGATACTGGGCGCTGACATTTTGCTTCTGGCTACTCCGATCGCCATGGGTGATAAGAGCAGTCTAGCTTCATTAATCTTAGAAAGACTTCAGGGATACCATCGGTTGAAAAATCGAAAAGGGCAAGGAATTTTCTATAATAAAGTTGGAGGAGCTATCGTCGCAGATGGCGGAGACGGCGGCGCTCGATTAGCAGCTCAATCGATCCACTACCGCTTATCCATGCTCGGCTACACTTTACCCCCTCATGCCAGCGCAATTTGTAATGAAAAGCTGGAAGACCCCGCTCAAAGTGATTGGGATTGCATTGAAGAAGAAGTCGTAAGAATGACTTATAACGTTATCCACTTCGCTGAGCTGCTTCATTTTAATCCCATCCCCGTCATCGGGAATAAGCTAGATGACAAAAAAGTGCCGCCAAAAGTTTAATCTTTGGCAGCACTTTTTTCATAATAATAATCAATCGGAACAGCAAGACCTACTCTTCCTTCTATGTCATCATGTAATGTAGCAAAAACCACCGCAATGACTTCTCCTGATTCATTAATAACCGGACTTCCTGAATTCCCTTTGTAAATCGGGGCATCGAGCATAAGAACAGGATCATTCCAATCACTGAGATTCTTGTATCCAAGCACTGTGCCCTGGTTTGCAATTCCAGTAAACCGGAGAGGATTACCAATGAAATAAACATGATCATTTTCTTCGAAAGTCGTTTGCGCAGCCAGCTCCAAGTGAGGGAAATCTTCGCCATCTGCCTTCAGGACAGCTAAATCTACTTCAGGATACTGCTCCACAACCTCTGCTTGAAACAAGCCCTTGTCAGGGAAAGCTACGGAAATACGTTTTTCATCCTCAATTACATGGTGGTTTGTAAGAATGGTCCCGTCTGCGTTTATAGCAAACCCTGTCCCCTGGCTCTGTCCTGCCTCCACTACCACAACCGATTGTTTATATTCCTTCACCTGCTCATCAGAAGAGAGCTTTGCTGAAGTCATTAGAAAATCTACGGCCGGAATAGAAAACGTATTGGGCAGCACAGCTACAATGTTAGTGACCATCATGATAGCAATCAACCAAAAAATCCATTTTGGAAAAGGGCGCCGGCTCTCTAATTCTTCTTTTTTTAAACGTTCTTTCTCGTAGGCCTTCTGCCTCTCTTCCTGAACCAGTTCATATAACTCTTCATCGTCTATTTCTTCATATAGATCTTCATCTATGATATCACGCTTATCGTTATCGCGATCATTCACGTGCGGCCCCCCTTAAGACAGGAGAATTGAAACTACATGGCACTGAGTTTTGCTGATCCTTGCTGCATACGGTACATTTGGAAATATTGGCCCCCATGAGCGATCAGTTCCTCATGCGTTCCCTGCTCCACCATTGTACCATGATTTAATACAAAAATTTGATCCGCCTGCTGAATGGTCGATAGACGATGCGCGATAACGAGCGTCGTCCTCCCTTTCTTCAAAACTTCTAAAGCTTTCTGGATCATCTGCTCAGTTTCTGTATCAATATTTGCTGTAGCCTCATCCAAAATCAGAATCGCTGGATCAAAAGCCAGAGCTCTGGCAAAAGAAATCAGCTGCCTTTCTCCCATAGACAATGAACCACCTTTTTCCTTTACCTGAGAATCATATTGTTCAGGAAGTTTCTCAATAAAACGATCCGCTCCCACAGCCTTTAACGACTCTATAGCCATTTCCCGGGAAATACGGTCATCGTTCATCGTTACATTCGACAAAATCGTCCCTGTAAAAATAAACGGATCCTGCAGCACTATCCCCATATGGCTTCGGACTTGTTGACGTGACCATTCTGTCGTTGGGTACCCATCGATTGTCACTTGACCAATTTGAGGGTCATAGAAACGAAACAGCAAGTTCATAATCGAGCTTTTACCAGACCCTGTATGGCCAACGAAAGCAGCCGTCTGCCCAGGTTCCACTTGAAAATTAATATCCTTTAATACAAAATTATCATCTTCATAAGCAAACGATACGTGATCAAAAGCGATTTGACCGCGATACCGCGCTGTCTCACTACTGTTTCTTTCTTCCCCTTCCTCTTCTAACAACTCAAATACCCGACCGGCTGCTACACGGGCTTCTTCTAGCTGAGGCAGCTGATTCACCAGATCTGTCACAGGCTGGAAAAGCCGATTTAAATAGTCGACAAAAGCGTAAAGTACTCCAACAGTGATGATCCCTTCCGCTCCAAAAGACTGGGAACCAAAATACCAGAGAAAACCTACGAAAGCGATATTACGAAGGACATTTACCAGATTAAAAGAGGTGAGGGCACTTAATCGAACCAGTTTCCTCTGGTAGCTGAAGTGCTGATCATTTAACTTCTCGAACTCTTCTGAAGTCTGCTTCTCCTGTCTGAATGCCTGAATAATGGACATTCCTTGAATCGCTTCATTAATATTACCATTCATATCACTTACTGTAGATCGCACCACTGTATTGTATTTACCGCCAAAATGCTTATACATCTTCATCCACCCATAAATAATCGGAATCAGCAGCAGACACATAAGAGCTAACTTAACATCTAATAAAAACAGCGCTACGTAAATTCCTATCATATAGAAAAAGCTGGTAACGAAAGTAGCCAGTACTTTTACATACAGTTCACGAATCGATTCCGTATCATTCGTCACTCGAGCCACAATTTTTCCAGCTGGCTGATTGATAAAGTATCGCACAGGCAGCTTTTGGATATGTGTAAATAAATCCTCCCTCATTTTACGAATAATCCGATTGGACGATCGTTGCAGAAGAAAAGTGTGGGTGAACTGAAAAAAGGCTGCAATAAACAATAGTCCGACATAAATGCCAAGAAGCCAGTAAATGGACGGAATTTCCGGTTGGAAGAAGCGGTAAAGCTGCTGCAGCGATAGTGACTGTGCCTTAGCCGTGTACGTCTCCTCCGGAGTCTCTATCCGTATCCTGTTATCTTCAATGGAACGATTGCCGTTCGCTGGCACTTCCTCCGGGATGAAATAATAGGAGCGTCCTACTTGTAAAATCGTTGCTGTTCCACTGATTTCCTCTCCCTCTTCCAGGCGGTCATCCCGCTTGTAGAGACTGCCTTCGTAACGACCTGTATAATCATCAGCCGACTCGACCTTATGCCATTGATCTTCTATTCCCACGATATGTTCGTCGATCAAACGCTTGGCTATAAAAGGTCCTGTGAGCTCCAAAGCTACAGCTATAACAAGGCATATTAGACCAATGAAAATGTTTTTCTTAAAATTCAACGCATATTGGAACAGTTTACGTTCGGTTGTGGCTTGTTTTCCTTTCATTCTTCCACCTCCCCATCTAACTGCTGGCGCTCATATTGGGTTTGGTACCAGCCGCCCTGCCTAATCAGCTGAGCATGGGTCCCTTCCTCTGTTATGCGACCTTCATCCAGTACAATAATATGGTCTGCATGGGTTACCGCAGACAGACGGTGAGCAGCAATCAGAGTGGTTTTACCTCGTCTTTCTTTTCGCAAATGATCAATTATATTGGCCTCGGTTTTTCCATCTACTGCAGACATCGCATCATCAAGAATCAAGATCTCAGGATTCATGATAAAGGCACGGGCGATCGAGACTCTCTGCTTCTGACCACCGGAAAGAGTTACGCCGCTTTCTCCAACCTTTGTATCCAGCCCAGCCGGCAGGTTCTTTATATCTTCAAGAAAGTATGCCAGCTTTAAAACTCTATAGATCTCGTCATCAGTTGCACCTGCTTTACCGAACTGAATGTTTTCACGAACGGTTTTCGAAAACAGGACCTGGTCCTGAGGCACGTAGCCAATCCATGAGCGAGTAGTACCCAGATCAAGTCGGTGAATATCAATTCCGTTAATCAAAAGCTCCCCTTCAAGCCCCGGGTATTCCCTGAGCAGCTGACGGAAAAATGTGGTTTTCCCCGCTCCTGTTTTACCTACGATTCCGATTGTCTGCCCGCGCTCGATCGCTATATTAATTTTTTGTAGTCCTTTGGCTTCTGATTGAGGATACTGAAAGCTTACATCTTTAAATACAATTTGGTCCGGGCTGTGCACGTTCCTCGGCTCTAAGGGATTTATAACATCCGGACGATAATCAAGCGTCTCATTGACCCGGTCCAGGGAAGCGTTTCCTCTCTGCAGCACATTAATTAATTCTCCGACTGCAAACATCGGCCAAATTAACATTCCAAGATAGACGTTGAAGGAAACCAGCTCTCCAAGCGTCATAACATTTTGAAATACGAGCGCTGCTCCATATCCGAGTCCAATCGTATAAGAAAGACCAACAAGGACCTGGATCGTGGGCTCAAAGAGGGCCTCAATTTTTGCCACTTCCACGTTTTTGTCATATACATCTTCCGTCATCTGCTGAAAACGGTGGTCTTCATTTCTTTCTTGAACGAAAGCACGAATCACCCGGACGCCGCGTACCGATTCCAGTACATTGTTATTCATCTCTCCAAAAGCCGTCTGAGCTTCTGTAAAGCGCTCATGAATGACTTTTCCATATTTGTTCATTGCAACGGCCATAATCGGCAGAGGAAGCAGTGCAGCTATCGTAAGCTTCCAGCTGATCGTAAATCCCATCATAGCAATGATCATAAACATAAAGACGGTAGAATCAATTAAAGTTAAAATCCCGAAACCGGCGGTCATCGTGAGCGCCTTTAAATCATTTGTTGCTCTTGCCATCAAATCTCCGGTCCGGTTCTTACCGAAGAAAGTAGGAGTCATTCTTAGAAAGTGATTCATAAGCCTTGAGCGCATGGTTCTCTCCATAATCATGGCTCCGCTGAAGAGCGTGTAGTCCCATAAATAAGACAACGAGTAACTGGCAATAATGATCCCCCCATAAAACAGGAGAATTTCTCCTAATTTTTCCGGGGTAAGAGTGTTGAATTGAATTTCATCAATCGCCATTCCTACCAGTTTCGGAGGAATAAGATCAATTGCACTAACGACGATCAGCGCTATAATAGCAAACGAATATCGTTTCCAATAGGTTTTAAAAAACCATCTTAGTTTAACGAGTACACTAAACATACCTGTCACGTCCTTTCATTCTTTCCTTTACTAGCCGCTTTCTTTCCAATCTTCTTTCCATTCTTTCCTGATCACTGTGTTCTTCATTTCATAAGTGCCTCCTTGAATTCTTTTATTTATGTTAAACAGGCGTATTTCACCTGTACAACAACAAAAAAGCATACGCCGGCTACGACGTATGCTTAACATATACATACTGAATAGGGGCACGTATTTACGCGGCCCAAGTAAATCGCTCATTCTTTGGAGAAGGCGACGTTCATCAAACGTCCCTGCTGGCCACGACATCTATGAAGTTTGAGGTTTGCTGTTCATTTACGTTTTTCATCGTCGTGACCTCCTTTGGTATGAATGATTATTAATTATATAATTTTCAAAAAATTAATTCAATGGTCTATTTGAAAAGTTTCTGTAAAACCTTTTAAATCGTATTCCTACCGGATGTTAACATCCTTCCCTAATAGCAGAACCAATGCAAGAGCTGCCACAATGACAAAGACAAACACAATAGACAAGGGGCGTGAAACATTTGCCCTTTTCACAGCTTCCCAACGGACTGGTCGTATACCGCTGATCGAAAAAATAGTAACTGCCGCAAGTAAAATCGACATGATGTTGACCACAACGAGTAAAAAAGCTCCATACGCATTCATATAAGACCCGTTTCCAAAAGACATGCCAAGAGCTACACTTGGCGGCAGTAAAGCAACAGCTACCATTACGCCAACAAGATTCCCTGAGAGTCGGTTTAAAAAAGCCAGCGCGCCCGCTGCACCGGATGCTACCCCAAGAAAGATATCCACTATTGCTACTTTCGTGCGATCCAAGTATTGATCCGTGCCCATTCCCATATCTGTGAAATAACCAAAAAGCACCGAGACGATCAATACAATCGCTACCCCGTACATAGAAGTAACCACCGATTTCCAGAGCAGCTTATAATCCCCTAGTATCGATGAAAATGCGATAGCAATGACAGGGCCGATCATGGGAGCGATGACCATCGCCCCGATGACTACAGCCTCACTGTCTTTTAGAAATCCAACCGTCGCTACAATAGCGGACAATATGATCATGAGCGAGTAGTTCAAATTGATCTGACTATTCTTTTCCACGTAATTCAAGAGTTCATGACGACTGGCTCTTAATAGAAGTGCTTTCTCCTTCTCAGACTCCTCTTCTTCTTTTGCTTTTTTCGATTCTTTATGGAGTGTATCCTTTGATAAATACGTTTGAACCGGGATTAGCATGGTCTCAAAGCCTTCTACAACGTTAGATACTTCTTCCAGGTAATCAAGAATTTCTTCAACTCCGCTGGTTTTGACAAGAATCCGGACAAGTGTCCTTTCCTCGGACTCACTGGAAATCCAAAGCGATTGATGGTCATACTCCTGGAGCTTCTCATTAATGGATTCAAAATGATGGTCCGGAATATAAACTTCTATCAATTGGAGATTCATACGATCCCTCCTTTCAATCCTGTGTGCGAACTGGATTTTTTTAATAATGTGCCCTTTTTTCCGCATACTAATTACACGCTTGCAAAAGGAGGGAATAGAATGGACCATTCAACGCTTCCGTTACAGTTAGATAACTATCTGGATCGTTTAAAACAACATTTTAATGAAAGCCCTGACCTTATTCAGAAAGTCTTCCAAATAAAAGGACAAGAAGTAGTGCTTCATTTTATTTCCTATCAAATTAAAAAAGACCGTTTGGAAAGAGAACTGCTGGAGCCCCTCACGAAATCTGAGAAGCCGTGGTCGGTTCACGACCTTCAAAATAAAATCCCTCTTGCCTCTTCCCAGTCCGTTACTTCGATTGAAAAAATTGCTGAGCACATCATCCACGGAAATGTGGTTGTTTACCTTCCTGGCGAAAAAGAAGCCGTGGCTTTTCTTCTTCCTCAGCAGGAAACGCGCGCGCTTGATCGTGCGGAAAATGAATCTCTCGTATTCGGTCCGCAGATCGCGTTTACAGAGTCTCTTGTTACCAACTTGAATGTCATCCGCTGGCGACTGGACATTGATGATTTAGTCGTTGAAAAGCTTATTGTAGGTGAGCGGATTAAAAGTGAGATAAGAATCGTTTATTTGAAATCACTTGCTAATGAAGAAAATGTAGATACTATGCGTCAAAGAATTAAAGATTTAAAAGTGGCGGAAATTGAAGATACCAGTGTACTCGGGCAGTTGATTGAGGATTCCTCCAGTTCTATTTTTCCACAGCTTATTAATACCGAGCTTCCCGATCGTTTCTGCAACTCTATTTCCAAGGGGCGCGTGGGGGTACTCGTGGATAAAAGTCCAACCGCTCTTATTGGTCCAATGACACTGTTCAGTTTTTTTGAATCTACCGAAGATTTATATATGCGCTGGAATATGGGGAGCTTCATAAGGGTTTTACGCTTTGTCGCCATGGCTCTTTCGATTATACTCACACCTATGTATGTAGCTGCGCTTACCTACCATTATGAAATCATCCCTGCTTCTCTGCTCGTGTCACTCGGGCAGTCGCGCGCCATGGTGCCTTTTCCACCTGTACTCGAAGCGCTGCTCCTGGAGATGCTGATTGAATTGTTACGTGAAGCCGGAGCCCGGCTACCGACAAAAGTTGGTCAAACCATGGGTATCGTGGGTGGTATTGTATTAGGACAGGCAGCTGTGAAAGCCGGTTTCACCAGTAACATTCTGATCATCATTATTGCGCTCAGTGCACTTGCTTCCTTTACAGCTCCGAGCTATTTAATGGGGACGGCGATTCGTATCATCCGCTTTCCAATGATTATCCTTGCCGGAGCATGGGGGTTAATAGGCATTATGTTTGCACTCAGCTTTATCATCATTCACTTATTAAAACAAAAATCGCTTGGAAGACCTTACCTTGCTCCTATCTACCCATTCCAGTGGAAGGACATCAATGACTCTCTTATAAGGCTTCCTTTTCAAAAAAATAATTCCCGGCCTTTGAATGTCATGCCTAAAGATACAGAACGCTATGATCAGAGTAAGGCGGCTGAGAAAAAAGATGTGGATCCTTCATGAATACCAATTTGATTATTAAGCCAGATAGAGCTGTAGAAGCTTTCTATCTTTTTTTCATCGTGCATACGTTACAAATCGGGGCGGGACTCATGGGAGTCCCGCGTGTCATCTTCACAGAATCAGGAGCTGATTCCTGGATTGCTATTTTATTAGCCGGTGTTTATCTGCATTTTGTAGCCTGGATTATGATTTTAATTTTAAGAAAGTATGACAATGCGGATATTATCGGGATCCAGTGCGATGTATTTGGCAGGTGGCTGGGGAAAACGCTGGGAATTGTGTATGTCATCTACCTTTTTTTCATACTTTTGAGCGTTATAAAGAATTATATAGAGGTCGTTCAAGTATTTATTTTTCCAGAGATTCCTGTATGGCTTATGAGTGCGTTTTTACTATCTCTTATGATCTATGCCGTTCTTGGCGGATTCCGAGTGGTAGTTGGAACGAGCTTTATCTTTTTCCTGTTAACCATATGGATGGTGATTACAATCTCAAAACCGATCAGCTATATGGATTGGGCTCATTTTACTCCTATTCTTCAAACCGGTGCTCTTGACTTGCTGAAAGGAGCTTATAAAACGGCTTATTCTGTACTGGGGCTGGAGATTTTATTTTTTGTTTATCCCTATATTAAGAACAAGAAGAACATCGCCCTGCCGCTCCATGCCGGTTTAGCATTAACAACCTTCTTAATATTACTCGTAACGGTTGTGTCGATTGGTTACTTCAGTCCTGAACAGCTTAAAGAAACCGTCTGGGCCACCCTTTCTTTATTTAAAATCATCAGCTATCCCATTGTAGAACGATTCGATTTTATCGCCATTGCTTTATGGATGATGGTGATTATCCCCAATATCGTTTTATTTTGCTGGGCCTTGGTTCACTCACTAAAACGTCTCTTTCAAATGCCTGAGAAACCAAGTATATATGGCGTTGCTCTTTTACTGTTTCTCGCTTCTATTCTAATCGAATACCGCGTGCACATTAATCAGTTAACGGACTGGACCTCAACGCTCGGTTTCTGGCTTGTGCTTGTATATCCGGTTATTCTCTATCCCCTTGTACTCATTAGAAAAAGATACAGGAAGGAAAATTCCGCATGACTTACAAAAGATTGATCATAATGGTCTCTCTCACTTTCTTGTGCACCGGCTGCATCCCCAAAAGTTATATTGAAAAACTAGGCATCATTACCGCTGTAGGATACGACCAGGCAGGGGAGAGTTCTTTAAGAGGGACGATGGTTATGTATCAGTTTGATCCAACTACTACCAGTGCTTCTCAAGTGGTAACGAGTGAGGCAGCTACCTCAAAAGGCCTCCGCTTAGAAGCGAACAAGATGACGAGTCATCGATTAGTCTCCGGTCAGGTAAGATTAGAACTCTTTCAAGATCAGTTAGCCTCCAAGGGAATGACCAGATATATGGATACCTTGGAAAGAGATGCCAAAGTTTCTGATATGGGCCTGTTAGGAGTGAGTGAGGAGCCAACGGCTGATTTATTGAAGTTGAATGCCAACACCAAAGAAGCTTCAAATTCCGGGGAATATATTAAGAAAATGATTGAGAAAAACATAGAAGATGATCTTCTGCCAGATGCAACCCTCCGAACGTATATACATGATTATAACGATGTGGGGATTGATCCTACACTCCCAATGCTGTCCACTAAAGATGGAAAAGCGATCATCAGCGGTCTGGCTCTCTTCCAGGATGATAAATATACAGCTAAACTATCGTCGCAGGACATTTTCTACTTGTTGTTATTAAAAAATGAATATAAGGATGGCCAATTTCAACTTCAGCTTCCTGATGAAGCATTAAAAGAGTTTCATAAGGCGACTTCTGGATCTTCTGAAGATGGTCCGCTTCACCTTTCCCTTCATGAAATTGACAGTAAATTGACCATCGATCCCAAAAAGGGGGAGCCGACCCAACAGAGGATAAAAGTAACCATGGAAGCAAGGCTTTTGGAAATTACGAAGGAGATAGATTTAAAAAATAAAGAAGCGATCAAAAAGCTAGAAAAAGAAATAGAGAAGAAAGTAAAAGCAGATCTTGAACAATTCCTGGACGTATTAAAAGAAAACCAAGTGGATCCTATTGGTTTCGGAAAAGTCTACAATGCCAAAAATCGTGAAAATCGCGTAACAAAAGAAAACTGGCGCCAGCAAATTTCCGATCTAAATATATCTTTTGATGTAAATATGAAACTTCTGCGCCATGGGATTGCTGAATAAAAAAAACCTGGACGAGAAGTCCAGGTCTAACCGAAATAATCAAATTCATCGGGATGTTTTCCGATTCGTTCACCCGTGTGAAGAGCATTAATGTTTTCCATATCCTCATTTGTTAAAGAAAAGTCAAACAAGTCAGCATTTTGTGCCTGCCGATTCTTATTAGAAGACTTAGGGATAATAATTACTCCATGCTGCCAGTGCCAGCGCAGAATGATCTGAGCTGCCGTTTTCTTATAATGCGCAGCAAGTTCCTGAAGCACAGGTTCATCAAAATAGTTTCCACGTGCCAGCGGAGACCATGCTTCCAGTAAGATATCCCGGTCTTGGCAGTACCTCAACAGATCTTCCTGATAGAGACGAGGGTGGAACTCAACCTGGTCCACAACAGGCTTCACTTGCGCTTCCTTCATAAGCTCATCTAAGTGATGCTCCATGAAGTTACAAACTCCTATTGCCTTAACCCGGCCATCACGATATAGTTTCTCCATTGCTTTCCATGTGTCTGTAAATTTTCCTGGTACCGGCCAATGAATCAAGTAAAGATCTAAGTATTCAAGACCAAGCCGGTCTAAACTGCGTTCAAATGCTTCAAGCGTCTCCTTATAGCCTTGCTCATCGTTCCATACTTTTGTGGTGATGAATAATTCTTCTCTTGGCACACCGGACTCGCGGATTCCTCTTCCCAAGCCCGATTCATTACCATAAAAAGAAGCGGTGTCCAGATGTCTGTATCCAATATCCACGGCTGATTTAACCGCTCGGACCACTTCCTGCTCTTCTTCCATTTTATATACGCCTAGGCCGAGCTTCGGCATGTGTATTCCATTGTTCAATGTTACCGTTTCTGTTAAACTCACTGGATTCTTCACTCCTTTAAATAACTTCATCTTAGTAGATTACCCTTGGCTGTAAGACCTTCAAACATACCCAAAGGACTCAGGAGCAGCGTGATCAAGAAGGAATTCCTCTGGGTTTTCACCGATGAAGAATAAGCGGTGCAGCGGTCTGGTCATGGCGACATATAAAAGCTTCACATCGAGCGATGTCTCTTGATAGGAGTGACTTTCATTAAATAGGAAGACGACGTCAAACTCTAAGCCTTTCGCTAAATAAACGGGTAAAATCATGCAGTCAGCCATTTGATTTTGGGTCTCGTCAAACATTGTAAAACCTGCTCCGATACGATCCAATTGCTCAGCGGCAAGCACGGCTTCTTTATGCGTTTTCGTTACAACGGCAAAACTCTTCATTCCACCCTTTTTCAGTTCCTGCAGCTTTTCTGCGAATATTTCCTGCCACTCGTGATTTCGCTTAATAAACTGAGGTTTTTCTCCATGGCGGACCACTGGCTCTGCTTTTGGAAGGTTTTCAGGCATTAAATCCAATAGGTCGTTAGCCAGGTTCATAATTTCAATCGTTGTTCGATACGTTTTTTGCAGTTTGAGATAGTTGGCGTTTTGAAACACACCGCCCATTAGGCTTTCCCACTCCTTCAAACCTCTATAGCGGTAAATACCTTGAGCCAGATCACCTACAATAGTAAATAAGTCTGTGTGAAACGCATGCCTTAGACTGTACAACTCAAAAAAACTGTAATCCTGCGCTTCATCAATGACGACTTTCTTCGCCTGATCTTCTTTAGCGATGCCGGTAAGATACGCTTTTAAATAAAGAAGAGCTGCTAAATCTTCCGACTGAAGCTTCTGTTTCCGTAAGTAGTGTCTTGTCCAGGCCCTCATTTGTTTAAGCTCTTCCGTATCCTCTTCAATGAACGAACGAAAAATCCGTTCCTCATATAAATGAACGTACGCATCCAACAGCTCCCACTTAGGATAGTTTTTCATAAATTTCTGGAGAACGGTTTTAGCTTCCTTTTTAATCTCTTCCAGTGCTTCTTCTTTCCTTGTAATTAAGAAACTGACACGCTTCTTCCTTTTTTCAGGATCTTTCATCCCGAAAAGTGCACGGTCCAGCTGGTCGTCATATTTTTTTGCAAGAGCTGAGAGAATCTGTTTCTTTTTCCGATTCAGTTCACTGCGAAGGACGGCTTTAATTTTTTGCACTCTTACCTCGTAAGGGAAATAATTATAGTGCTTAAAGAATAGTTGATTGATGGCTTTCGCACTCTTTAATTTGAAGCCTGCCAATCGAAAATCTTCACGAATCGTATAGCCTGAACGAATATACCTACTGAACTGTTCCATCACGTCTTTAAATGCCTCGGAACCTTTATAGCCTGCCGACCAAAGCTCGGTTGAATGTCCGGAGTTCCCGGATTCCACCGTGTTCATTAGGTTCACATGCTGAGTGGTGACCGGCCAGGCTATATCCGTAACATCCTGTACAAATTCGATAAAGGTAGTCTGTCTGGCTTTGTGAACTCCAAGCTCCGGAAGTACTTCTGATATGTACTGAATAAACAGCTGGTTAGGAGCTAGAATCAGCATTTCTTCTGGTTTGAATATATCTCTCATCGAATAAAGAAAGTAAGATATCCGGTGCAATGCAATCGTGGTCTTGCCGCTTCCTGCTGCTCCCTGAACAATAATCGGTTTACGCAGATCCGCACGGATGACCTCATTTTGTTCTTCCTGAATGGTTGCTACGATCTCAGTCAGCCGGTTTTCTGCATTTTGTGAAAGAGAGTCCTGGAGAAGGTCATCTTTTGTGGTGATATCAATATCTCGAAAATTCTCCAGTTCGCCGTCTTCGATCTGATATTGTCGCTTAAGGGAAACACTTCCTTCATAACGTTCTCCTTCTGCTTCGTAACTGACTTCCCCAATTCGTCCTTCATAGTAAACGTTCGCAAGAGGAGAACGCCAGTCCAAAATAATCGGAAGCTGTGTTTCACGATCAAACAATGACATCTTCCCTATATAAAATATTTCTCTGTCGGGTTTTTCTTTTCGGTGAAAATCGATGCGGGCAAAGTAAGGTTTCTTACGGAGACGGTGCAGGCTTTCCAGCTGGTCGGCAGACATTTTCATAAAATTCGCGTGAGAGAGCATCTCTTGATAGCGCAGACTGCTGTCTTTGAAGTCAAGTTTGGCTAATGTATCCTCCTGACGTCTCTTTAACGTCTCCTGATCTGTTTCCTGAGCAGCGATCATCTGGTCCATATATGCTTTTGTAAAAGATAAGCGTTCTAATTCTTGAGGATAATCGGGGTGTTTACCGGACATTGGTCATTCTCCTTCCCTTGTATAGGACTGGCTTAGAGAAGTCTTGGAAATTTCCATTTTATAATAGGTTCTGTTAAATCTCCGCGTTGATTCTTAAAGTAAAGCTCCCTTTTCTGTAATACTCAGTTTCGAGATAATCGGGGCCCTTTACTATATTTGGAAGAGGCTGGTGGGGAAATAACTCGCTTTCCTATGGGGGAACGGTGAGCTTCCTCGCTCGTTTCACTCCCTGCGGGATCTCACCTAGTTCCTTCTCCCATGGGAGTCTCGCCATTTCCCCACCAACCCAGCCATTTCTTGTGAACGGACCCTGCTATAGGAGATAGAAGCCATGATGCATCTGCTTCCAATGCTCATATAACAGGGTTTCTACATCTGTATACACGTAAAGACCAGTGTGAATCATAGATGATCCTTGTTCATTGGAAGGCGTTTATGCAGAGAATTTTTGAGCTCTCAATGATTGCAAAGGGGCGGAAGGGAACGGCGAAGACTCCTGCGGGATGAACATGTTCGGTGAGATCCCGGAAGGCGAAGCCTGAGGAAGCTCACCACATGCCCGCGGAAAGCGAGTCGTTCCCTGGAGCCCCTTTCTCTACACAATATCTCGAAACTGAGTCTTCAACTATACGGCCCTTTAGCTTAATAAGCTTTAGATGAAAAATCAACTACATTGTTTAATAGAGCCTTTGTTTCAGAGGATTACTACATTACCATATAACATTTGGAAGCGCAATCATTAATTTCCATAAAAAAAGAAAAAGCTGCCCATTGTATTATAGGCAGCTCTTCACGCTTATTGACGCTTTTTGTTTTCTACATACTTTGGAAGCCGACTCTCAAAAACGGCGAAGGAAAAGACGCGTAAGAATATAGGATATAAAGCAACTAGCCCTAAAATATCTCCGATAAATCCAAGAAGATTGGTAGTAAACATAAGGACAGTCAAGATAAGCATTAAAACCGTAGTAACCATTCCAGTTAGTCCATTGACCGGGGTCCAGGCGCCGGCAATGGTTTTCGTATCGTGCTCGAGCAGTTCAAAGCAGCGATAGTGGTAGGGCCGTACCCTGAACCAGTTTGAAGCCGTTATAAGTTCATCACGGTCCCTAATCTCTTTGTAACAGTAACGACAAATGTTCGTGTTCATTGATCTACTCCTGAAAAAGGTATTTTTTCATTAACACACATTCATTTCCCTTTTCATTATACCGTATTTTATCCATAACTCTAAGCATTAATGTTATCCCACGTCCATTTTCATCCAAATCTTCTACTTTTGGAAACCAGTGTTTAACATCGCTCGAAACTTGGTAAGGTCTCCAATCAAAACCATCCCCGTGATCCTGGACTCTGACAAGCATCGTCCTATTCAAAAATAAGATCTTAAGTTTGATAGGTTTTTCACTACTCTCATGGTGCCCATGCTTCCAGGCATTGGTGACAGCTTCTGAAATAGAAGCATCCACTAATAGTTGATCCTTGCCAAAGACAGATGTTAAGTGTGGGTAAACTTCATCTCTTATTTCACACAAATCTTTGGGGTGGTTGATGTTCACTTCATAAGATGTTTTCATCTTCCAACCTCTCCTCTGCAAAGTTGATCCCCGCTTAGCTTTTTCATAAACCTTGCTTTCTCTCTATAACGGATATGTGCCTTGCTGAATGGAAAAAACTTAGTGTCTTATGGAACGTATTCCCCAAAAATATGAAATTGAAAAGGTCTTCAGCCTATAAAATTAAATAAAAACGACAAGGCAGCCTTCATACTGCCTTGTCGCAACTATTTATTTTCAAAATCCTGGATAATTTCAATGACTTTTTCTTTAGTCTGCCCGCTTTGATAGTGCTTCATTTTATCGATTAGTGATTGCTTGTTTTCCATTAAACGGTGGATTTCCTCTAAAAATCGATCATCTGTTAACTCTTCTTCTTCAACCTTGTGTGCAACCCCTTGCTTTACAAATGAGTCAGCATTTAAAATTTGGTCCCCACGGCTGACTTTTCTTGATAATGGAATAAGAAGCATCGGTTTATGAAGAGCTAGAAATTCGAATATGGCATTCGATCCTGCTCGAGAGACAATGTAATCAGAAGCCGCGAACAGGTCTTTCAATTCTTCATTTACGTACTCAAACTGAGCATAACCAGCCCGGTTAATCGATGAATCCTTATGATTTTTCCCGCAAATATGAATGATTTGTACATTTTTTAATAAAGCATCTAAATTGTTTCGAATCGCATCATTCAGACGTTTCGAGCCCGTACTTCCACCCATCACCATAATCACTGGTTTCTGTTTATGGAAATTACAATAAGACAACCCTTTTGAGCGCTTACCTTGAAATAATTCTTCTCTCACTACTGCACCAATAAACTCTGCTTTATCTTTCGGCAGATAGTCCATTGTTTCTGGAAAGGTAGCCAGAACCTTTTTAGCAAAGGGGAACGACAGTTTATTCGCAAGGCCAGGTGTATAATCCGATTCGTGGATAATGGTCGGCACCCTCTTCAATTTAGCTGCAGCAACCACTGGTACGGAAACAAATCCACCTTTAGAAAAAATAACTGCAGGTTTTCGCTTTCCAATAATGGAGAACGCCTGGAGCAATCCTTTCATTACTTTGAACGGATCTTTAAGATTCTCCTTTGAAATATAACGCCTGAGTTTTCCGGTGGAGATACCATGATACGTTACTCCATTGATTGATTCGATCAGCTGTCGTTCAATTCCTTCATAAGAACCAATATAATCGACCGTATACCCTCGCTTTTGAAACTCAGGAATTAATGCTAAGTTTACGATTACGTGGCCAGCGGTCCCTCCGCCTGTAAATAATATTCGTTTTTCACTCATTCTCCTCCAACGTCCTTTCTATCCTATTCGTGCTAGGTTTGCCCCTCTTATCTATGCTATAATCCTCGTATTCCTTTTAGCTGAATTACATCTGGTGCTAACCTGTTTCCGCGGATCTTTACGATACATAACCGCAAAATGTATGCTCTAACCAACGATTAAATATAAGCATCTTCACTTACAGCCATTCCTCTAAAGGAATTGTAACAGAAAAGGACGGTCTCTATGTATCAAACCTATACCATAAAAGAAAAAATAAAATTATTCTCCACAATCCTGTTTCCAATTTTAATTACTCAAATCGGCATGTATGCGATGAATTTCTTTGATACCGTGATGGCCGGACAGGCAGGTCCAGATGAATTAGCTGGAGTAGCGATTGGCGCGAGCATATGGATGCCCGTTTTCACGGGACTAAACGGCATACTCATGGCTATTTCCCCGATTGTGGCTCAATTAAAAGGAGCACGCAAGGAAAAAGAAATCCCTTTTTCCGTTAAACAGGGGGTTTATCTCGCGTTTCTCCTAGCTATTTTGATTGGTTCGATTGGATTCTTCCTATTGGATCCCATCCTTTCTCTCATGAACATAGAACCTTCTGTCCGATATGTAGCTAAATATTACTTAATCACCTTAGGAATCGGCATTATTCCATTATTCATCTTCAATATTCTGCGCTCCTTTGTCGATGCACTTGGGCTGACGCGAATTTCGATGACCATTATCCTGCTAACACTCCCAACAAATATTTTATTTAATTACATGTTTATTTTTGGCAAATGGGGTGCACCTGAACTTGGAGGAATAGGAGCAGGAGTAGCGTCTGCTCTCACTTATTTTGTATCATTTATTTTAGTTATCATTACCATCCACCGGCTCTATCCATTAAGACATTATCGTATATTCAAAGGATGGATGGCGCCTTCATTAAGAGAGTGGTGGGCCCAGTTAAAAATTGGGGTCCCGATCGGTTTTGCGATCTTTTTTGAAACTAGTATATTTGCAGCTGTTACTTTTTTCATGACCGCTTATGATACTAATACTATTGCCGCTCACCAGGCAGCGATTAATTTTGCCTCCTTTTTGTACATGATGCCTTTAAGTATTGCGTTTACTCTTACAATTGCTGTCGGCTTTGAATCAGGAGCTGGGAGGTTTACGGATGCAAGAACCTATTCCTATCTAGGTATTGGGACGGCTGTCGCTATGTCCGTGATTGCTGGACTCGTCCTGTACCTTATGGACGATTCAGTAGCAAGACTTTACAGTTCGAATGAAACGGTAATCGAATTAACGAAAAACTTCATTTTCTTTGCGATCTTCTTTCAGCTGTCCGATGCGTTTGGAGCCCCTATCCAAGGAGTTCTCCGCGGGTATAAAGATGTGAACATTACCCTGGTCATGGCGTTCATATCCTATTGGGTGATCGGGCTTCCAAGTGGATATCTGTTAGCGAACTATACGAGTCTTGGTCCTTACGGTTATTGGATGAGCTTGATCATCGGACTGACGGTAGGAGCCATCGCTCTCTTGTTCCGCATGCTCTCCTTGCAGCGTAAAAATGTCGCCAAAAAACAACCAGCATAAGAAAAGAGTCCCTCCACTATCTGGAAGGACTCTTTAATTTTACTTGGCTTTGATAAACTTCCCTATTCAATTACAGTAAAGCTCCCGTTTGTGGAAGACTTGTCATAGAAGCATTTAGGACCTATTTAGAAGGAGAGCATTCTCTCTTCTGGAAGGGTCCGTTATTCTCCCTTGGCTGGGCTGGTGGGGAAATGGCGAGACTCCCATGGGAGAAGGAATCAGGTGAGATCCCGCAGGGAGTGAAACGAGCGAGGAAGCTCACCGTTCCCCCATAGGAAAGCGAGTTATTTCCCCACCAGCCCCATCCTCATCTTGTAACGGACCCAATTCATCTTAAAACTGAGTCTTACAGAAAACCGCTCTTTAGTTTAATACCTGCTTATGAAAATCAACGATATCAAAGGCCTTACTTTTGAGCTAAGTTCATTACGACTAATCGTTCTTCGGTCATCTCATCAACGCTGTACTTCGGTCCTTCTTTGCCCCAGCCGCTTGATTTCACGCCGCCATAAGGCATTAGATCAACACGATATTGAGAAGAATCATTGATCATGAGTCCGCCTACTTCCACATTTTTAGCCGCATAGAAAGCCGTATCAAGATTCTGAGTGAATATACCGCCCTGCAGTCCATACTGAGACTGATTCACTTCATTAATACATTCCTTGATATCGGAAAAAGGAATCATGGATACGACTGGTGCAAATATCTCCTCGCAAACGACTTTCATATCGTTTTTCACGTCGGTCATCACAGTCGGTTTTAATAAAGCACCTTCTCTTTCACCACCATAAAAGACTTGAGCTCCAGCATCTTTTGCTTCTTCAATCCAGCTTTCCGCCCTTTTGGCTTCTTCCTCACTAATCATCGGGCCAACATCTGTTTCCGGGTCATTCGGATCCCCTACATTAAGGTCCTTAATCGATTCTACCAACTTATTTTGGAATTCTTCCTTCACTTCTTCATGAACATAGATCCTCTGCACGGAGATACAAACCTGACCAGCGAAAGCGAAACTTTTGGCAGCAATATTGGCTGCTGCTGCATCAACATCCGCTTCCTTGTCCACGATGACAGGAGAGTTGTTCCCAAGTTCCAGGATCAGTTTGTTCAAGCCTGTATTTTGCTTCAGCTTCAGACCGATTTTCGCACTTCCTGTAAACGTGTACATATTGATTCTTGAATCTTCCATCATCTGGTTCCCTACAGTAGAGCCAGAACCGACCACTACATTTAAGAATCCTTTCGGAAGACCCGCTTCTTCAAACAACTCTGCCAGTTTAAGAGCTGAAATCGGCGTTTTACTTGTTGGTTTTAAGACCACCGCATTTCCACCGGCAATAGCAGGAGCAATTTTGTGAGCCACCAGATTAATTGGGAAATTGAACGGACTAATCGCTCCGACCACACCCACCGGCACTTTGATCGTAAAGGCCATTCGATTCTCCGAGCCCGGTGCTGCTTCAACCGGCACACCTTCCCCATGGACTCGTTTTGCTTCTTCTGCCGATAACTCAATCGTTTGAGAGGCACGGTCAACTTCTGTGCGCGTCTGTTTCAATGGCTTTCCGGCTTCCATAGTCATATTCTTCGCTAGTTCTTCTTTATTCTCAACCAACAGTTCACTAACCCGTTTTAAAATTTCATATCGTTTATAAGGGGTCATCTGGCGATTTTTATACGCCTCCTGAGCTGCCTCAATTGCCTGATTCACTTCTTTTTCAGAAGCTTTAGCAACCTCTGCGTAAGTTTCCTGAGTATATTTATTAAGTACTTCTAATTTGTCATCCGTATCGATCCATTCTCCATTAATATAAAGTTTATAGCTTTTTACCATTAATGATCTCTCCTTCATATGGAATCTATTACTATATTTCCTTTATATGTGAATCATAAACGTTACCCTGCATGACGTGGCGGTCTTAGTCGAACCTCCTCAGGGATGTGATTCATTCCGTTGAATTTGATGGATTAGGTCGCAAGCTCTGCTATCCCGACCACCATCTTTTCTAAATTTGTATCGTAACTGATCCTTACAAAAGCCGGAGCTTATGGAAAAAAGATATAAAAAAACTGTGCGGGAAACCCGCACAGTTTTTACATTTTTATAAGAAGATACCGGCAATTGTTGCAGAAAGCATAGAACCAAGAGTAGCACCGATTAGAAGCTTCAGACCGAAACCGGACACTCGTCCACCTTTTTCAGCGTCAATTCCCTGAACGGTACCTGCAATGATTCCAATACTAGAGAAGTTAGCGAAACTGGTCAGGAATACAGTTACGATTCCGACTGTTTTCTCGGAAACTCCTTCAAGCATTCCCTGGAATTCTAGCATCGCTACAAATTCGTTCGTTACAATTTTCGTACCCATAATGGCACCAGCGTCGACTACTTCTGCCGCTGGAATACCCATAAGCAGGCCGATTGGCGCAATAATGTAACCAAGCAGCTGCTGTAGTGTAAAGCCACCAAAGATGGCACCAAAGACGGCATTAGCAAGCTCAAGAGAAGCAATGAACGCAATAAGCATAGAAGCAACAATTAAAGCAATTTTACCGCCATCAAGCGCTCCATTTCCCATCGCTTCGAAAAAGCTTTTCGCGTTAGAAACGTCCTGGATATCTACTTCATCTTCTTCTTTAGGAACATTAACCGGAGCAATAATGGAAGCCACAATTAGTGCACTAAACATGTTTAACGGAAGAGCAACCAGGATATACTCATCGGGGAGTATCCCTAAGTAGGCTCCCACAATAGAAGCAGAAACTGACCCCATAGCCGATGCACTGACAATATAAAGACGGTTATCATTTAGATTATGGAACTGTGATTTAATAGCAATAAGTGCTTCTGACTGACCAAAGAAAATACTATTTACAGCGTTGAAAGATTCTACTTTTGGAAGGCCAGTAATTTTTGATAAGCCCCAACCCAAATATTTAATGATAAAAGGCAAAATCTTCAAATACGTTAATACTGAAAGGATCGTTGCGAAGAATATAATAAGCAGTAGTACATTAAAGAAGAACACCCCGTTATCTCCTACTTGTACGCCACCAAGAACGAAGTTAACTCCTTCTGTTCCGTATTCAATTAAACGGTTGAACACCCATGAGATCCCTTTAATAATTTGCTGTCCAACTGTAGTATTGAACATGAATGCTGTAAGAACAAGCTGAACGGCCAGCATAATTCCTACACCCTTATAATTGATGTTCTTACGATCATTGGACATAAGAAACGCAATTCCTAAGATAACTGCAACAGCTGCAATTCCTAATAAAACCCCTATAACATTATTCACTGTTGGTTCCTCCCCTAATATAATAAAAAATGAAAACGAAAAATGAAAATGCTTTCATAAACATATTCTATCTTGGATTTTAACAGGTTGTCAGACGTCATGCAAGGTATCATACATATACGCAATTTTCACTTAATTCATCTTTATCATCTTCTCACACCCTAGTTTACGTGAGAGATGATGCTTAAAAAAGAGAAAACCTCCGGTGCTTATTTCCACCGGAGGTTGAAACTGTTATAACTATTGGGTAATAAACATTTGGGTCCAGTAATGACCGTAGCTTCCACCTTTAGCATAGCCGACCCCAATCTGCTTCAAATTCGGATCCAGAATATTCTTTCTGTGCCCTGGGCTGTTCATCCAGCCGTTTACAACTTGCTCTGGAGTACTCTGGCCGGCGGCGATGTTTTCCGCTGCTCTGCGGTACGATACATTAAAGTCTCTCATCATGTCAAAGGGAGAGCCGTATGTTGGGGAATTATGAGAAAAATATCCCTTATTCGCCATATCTCTGGACTTATAGCGAGCCACACGGGAAAGCTGCCAATTTTCCTTTAGGGCAGGCAATCCTTGTTGAGCGCGCTCCTGATTCGTTAAATCAATGACCTGCTGCTCCGTTGACTTTACTTGTCTTTTTAACGGAATCGTCACTCGGTCTCCAGGGTAGATTAAATCTGGATTATTAAACTGAGGGTTCGCGTTTATAATCTCTGAGAGACCAATTTGATAACGCTTGGATATTTTCCATAAGGTATCGCCGCTCTTAACCACGTAAGTGTCTGTAGCAGCCTGGGTAGGCTGAGGGCTTTGCATAAACATAACGGCTGATAATATAAGGACGCCTATCAATAACCATTTTTTCACGTATTTTCGCTCCTTTATGTTCTAGTCAGGAGTAGTTTGGCTCAAACCTCTGAAAATATGTACTGGATGCAGAAACACCTGCCCACAATTAAGTCAGCAGGTATTTGGATATCTATTTTGCTTTAGAATAACCAACAAATTCAGAATAGGCCTCGGTCTGCAAGCCTCTTTATTAACTGATCACTCCATATTGGACAATATCCACTTCTACAATTGGGTTAATGGTGATATTAGGGAACTCTTCTTCCCATTTAATTTTTTTCCAATACTCAGGGTGATAAGATTCAACGTTGCGGCCAATTTGAAAGACATCACTATTTGCTCCTTGAACAGTGGCTATAATCTCCTCAGATTGCTCTGTCAGCAATTCCGATAATTTTTTATTCAGTTCCTTAATGGTTTTTTTAGAGGTCAAGTGGTCTCTCGGGTATTCAACCACTCTCACTTTTAGTTTCATAGTAATATCAGCCGTCACTTGATTATTTTCAACCTTTATTTTCATATCATGACGGTTCCTCATCACACGGAAGGTAAGGTAGTTTCTTATCGGGTTTTCTTCTTCATCAGTTACTTTTAATGTGAAACTGGCTACCTTCCCTCTTATCCCCTCAAGTAACATCAGTAAAGTAGTCTGGTGGTTAGGAATAAACTTCCCTGTATAGGCATCTTTATGAAACAAAGCCAGGCCCTCAAAGTTAAGCAGATTCTCTTCTTTTTTTACACTTAACAGAGGAACAGCAAAATCAATCCCCGGCTCGAGCATCTCGCCATGCAGGACTTCAATATTCTCTCCCGTAGAATGAGTGGCCATGGTCTGACCTTCCAGTAACCCGCTGACATATTTACTTACTCCAGGTTCATTGGGAGGGGTTATTCGAATTGCATCTTCAGCTTTTCCTTCAACCACAGCTATATACGCATTTAAGTTATTGTTCGGGTTGCGATAAAACTGGTCAAAGATCGGCTGGATGGAATTTTTAGCGAGTTCTTCGCCCATTAGGATTACTTTTGCCTTGGAAGGGTCGAACGTATTAGCTATCATCTGGTCAGTATGATCGCGAGCCTCCCGTGGAGTGTGCCCTTCCGTAGTAAGGATTTGCACTGTTTCACTGGTTGGACCTTCAGTACTTCTTTTGACAGTTGGGATAGAAACGGTCTCTATTACTCCGCCATCTTCATTCTGATCAAATCCAATGGAAAGTACCAGTTTTATATCTTTAAATTGTCTCGTATCCCAGCAGCCGGTTAATAACACGAGAGAAGATAAAATACATATCCACTTCCTAGTCATGATGATCCACCTTTCTTGAAACTTCCCCTGAGTACGCTGACAAAGTAAAGGATAAACACTAACGCTACGGAAAAGGTATAACCGAGCCATACAACAAAATTATTAAATTGATCAACTCTTTCCATGTTATATCCAATAAACATAGGCGGGATCAAAATTAAGAGGGCGGCAATGGTGTAAACCAATGTTGTTTTTTTGGTTCCGAATACATCAGCCAGTCCAAGACCTGTCATATATACATACGTCGTTAAGGTAGTAGCTACATTAACGACCCATATGGATAAAAAGAAAAGATCAAGTCTTGCGACAATGACAAGATCAAATGATTTCAGCATATATAGCAAGGGTTCTTGGACGAAACTCATCTCGGTGGTACTAAAGAATGTAAAGCTTACGATGACTGTGAATAGATAAAACAAAACAACGAACCAGTGGGCATAAAAAATGGTTCGCAGTCTCTGCGCAGGGCTCCCTTCTACCTTCGAGTAAATAACCAGGCTGATAATAAACCCGAAAAAAGATAGTACAGCTTCATTCGCTCCTTTTATTACAGGCATCCAGCCAGAATTCAGAATTGGAAAAAGGAACACCATCTGTGTGTCTTTTAAAGCATAAAGGACACAAGCGATTAGAATGATCAGGAGAACTGAGACGAACGTATAAAACCTGGCTATTGCGTTAAGGCCTCCAGACGCTAAGTATAAACAGATCAGAATCATCAAGAGAGCCAAAATCCAAAACGGAGTCTGCGGAAGTACCCAGAGACTAATCAGACGTACAAATATTAGAAGAATAACCATAGCCACCATGGAAAAATACACCACATACAATAAAGAGATTCCTTTTCCCAGCCACTTAGAATAAACAGCTTCATTAATCTGGAAAAAGTCTTTATCAGGATAACGCTTTGCAATGAGCCAGATAACCAGCAATACGATTTGCAGCAGCACACCGCCAATTAAAAGAGAAATCCAGCCGTCCTGTTTAGCCTGGGAATGGAGATCATAGGGCAGGGACAGGATCCCCACTCCAATTTCTGTTTGAACGATAATAAAGAAATATTGGCGGCGGGATAGTTTATTGGTTATTGTCATCTTGCTCATTCTGCACCCACTCCCTTGACTCCCCCATAGCTTTTTCTTGTAATGGATGGGCATCTTTAGGCCGCTTCTTCATCATAAACAGGGGTAGCCTGACAAAAGTGTCTTTCAAATCGTTGAAATTCAGCGGCGCTACTGGCGCAAAGTAAGGAACTCCAAACGACTCAAGTCTGATTAAATGAACGGTTAAAAAAAGAAAACCAAAAACAATTCCTATAAAACCAAACGTTCCGGCGAGGAATATCAATGGAAAGGTCATTAACCTTAAGGTTGTACTTAATTCGTTAGAAGGAACCACAAAAGAGGCGATCGCTGTCAAGGCAACTACGATGACCATTAAATTGGATACAAGTCCTGCCCGTACAACCGCATCCCCAATCACAAGACCTCCCACAATCCCGATCGTCTGTCCAACAGGCGACGGAAGCCGAATCCCCGACTCTCGTATTAATTCAATAATGACGACCATTATTAATGCTTCCAGTAACGGAGGATAAGCAATTTCATTGATAGAACTTTTTACAGGCAGCAGCAGTTCATCGGGGAGCACTTCGTAGTGAAAGCTGATAATAGCAATATAAAAAGCAGGCATTCCCACGGCTATCATAAAACTGGCTAATCTCACTAATCGTACAAATGTACCCGTGTACCATCTGGCATTATAATCATCCGAAGCCTGATAAAACATAAAAAACGTCGAAGGAGCAATTAATGCCGTCGGGCTTCCTTCAGCCATTAAGGCAATGCGGCCTTCCATAATATTCGCGACAACCCTATCAGGGCGTTCTGTATTCAGCATTTGCGGAAAAGGAGAGTACGGATTATCCTCAATGAATTCTTCTATATAACCAGGGCTCTGAATCATGTCTACACTAATCGATTTAATACGTTTTTCCAGCTTTTGAACAATCTCCGGGTCCGCAATGCCGTCCATGTAAACGATGGCGATATTCGTATTCGTTTTCTTTCCAACTTTAAAATATTTGACCACCAGATCCCGATGTTCAATCTTCTTCCGGATAAGGTTCAGATTAATCATTAAATTTTCAATAAATCCATCATGCGATCCGCGGACAATTTTTTCATTTTGAGGTTCTTCCACGTTTCGGTTAAACACCGAAGTCACATTAAAACGTGTGATGGTGGAGCTACCGTCTTCCATATAAACCGCATGACCGCGCAGCAGTGTAGGGATCATCTCTTCCAGATTTTCAGAGCTTCTGGCGTTCGGGATTTCTGATATATGTTCGACATGCCCCATTTCGAGAGGGGTAAAAATATTCTGTTGGATTTTCTCCTGATCCACAAGCGGCTCAAAGTACATAAGAACCGCCTGTCCATTATTCATGGCTCGTATTTTCAAATCATCGGTTCTCTTAAATTCATTTAAGAGATATTCTACGTTTTCCGACAGTTTTTTTGAGCTCGGCTGTTTTGGTTGTTGGTCTTGACCTTTATTGCTCGTATCCTCAATTTTATCTCTATTTCCAAATAATTTTCTTAGAAATCCCATTTAGCATCACCTGCAATTAGGCTTCCACATATAGGCATTCTTTATACAAATTTTCCATTACACAAAAAAACCAGATGAACGAATAACCGTCCACCTGGTTTTTGATTTTCATAAGATGCTTATTAAAGGAAAAGGCCGGATAGTTGAAGACTCAGATTCGAGATATTGAGTGGAGAAAGGGCTCCAGGGAACGGCTCGCTTTCCGCGGGCCTGTGGTGAGCTTCCTCAGGCTTCGCCTTCCGGGATCTCACCGATCATGTTCATCCCGCAGGAGTCTTCGCCGTTCCCCTCCGCCCCTTTGCGATCATTAAGAGCTCGAAAATTTTCTGCGTAATCGCCTTCCAATGAACGAGGATCATCTATAATCCACCTCGATTTTTACTGTTGGTTTAAGTGTAGGAACCCTGTTATAGAAGCATTTGAGGCAGATACAGCTTGGCTCCTGTCTTCTATAGCAGGGTCCGTTCACTAGATATCATTGGGGTGGCGGAGGAAACGACGAGACTCCCGCGGGAGAAGGAGCGAGGCGAGACCCCACAAGGAGTGGTAACGACTGAGGAGGCTTGCCAGTTCCCCCGCAGGAAAGCGAGTTGTTTCCGTAGCCGCCCCACTCTTTTTTTGGCAATGGACCCGAGTTATCTCGAAACTGAGTCTTAAAGAAACGGGAGCTATACTTTAATATCAACATGGATTGTTAAAAGAGAGCTTGAATTAATGACCTGGAAAAAAGGCCATTTGCAAGATAAAGATTATCGCAAATACATAGAGAATCCAGTGTACTTGTTTTCCTTTTCCCATCACCAGTTTTAAAACGGGATACGTAATAAAACCAAGCGCAATCCCAGTAGCTATACTGGATGTAAGTGGCATAGTCAGAATAATAATAAAAGCAGGGAAGGCATCATCAAAGGATGTCCAGTTTACTTTAGCCAGTCCTTCCATCATAAAACACCCGACGATAATCAGTACCGGCGCTGTAATAGCTGGCAGTCCTGAAACAGCTCCAACAAGCGGGGCAAAGAACATAGAAAGCAGGAATAAACCAGCAACAACTACTGTTGTTAGTCCAGTCCTTCCCCCCGCAGCTACTCCTGAGGAAGATTCAATGTAAGCGGATGATGGACTGGTTCCGAACATGGCCCCCACCGTAGTGGCGGAAGCATCAGCCATTAGCGCTGCTCTTGCCCGGGGCAGACTGCCATCTTTACGTATGAATCCGGCCTGCTCAGCAACCCCAACCATCGTCCCTGTTGTATCAAAAATCGTAACGAGCAAGAACGCAAAAATAACCGTATATAAACTATTGGTGAATACTCCGGCAATATCCATATCCCAGAATACAGGAGTTGGCGGTACAGACATGACTCCACCGATCTCAAGTTGACCGGTAAAGTATCCAACCACAGCGGTAATCACCATTCCGATAAACAAGCCCCCTGTAACGTTACGGGCAATAAGGATCAAAGTAATGAACAAGCCACCAATGGTCAGCAATGTACCCGGAGCAGTCAAATCTCCAAGTGTCACCAGTGTTTCTTCACTTGCTACGATGATCCCTGACATACGCAGCCCCAAAAAGGCAATAAATAAACCAATTCCTGAGGTGATTCCATATTTTAAGGAAGCAGGTATTGCGGTAATTAAGGTTTCCCGAAGTTTTGTCAGACTAAGAATGACAAATAGAATACCTGCTAAGAATACAGTCCCAAGGATGACGGAGTAACTGACATCCTGTTGTATAACCTCCGTTACAAAATAAGCGTTCATCCCCATGCCAGGAGCGATGGCAATCGGGTAGTTGGCCGCAAAGGCCATGATTAATGTTCCAACAATAGCAGCTATGATCGTCGCCATAAATACTTGTTCAAATGGAACACCAGCCGCTTCCAATATCCCCGGGTTCACCACCACGATATACACCATCGTGAGAAACGTGGTAATTCCGGCTAATAATTCAGTTCTTACATTCGTATGGTTTTCTTCTAATTTAAATAATTTCTTCATACTATAAATCCCCTGTCTCGCTTGTAAAATCACAACGTTTCTAATCATAAGATGAAAACGAACAAAAATCAATAGATTTTACTTTAACGTTCGTGTTTTAACGATTTTTTTACATAAAAAAGGTCTGAACCTAGAGGTCAGACCTTTTTTCAACTGTGCTATTCGGACGATACCAGTCCATCATCTGTCGAGTGTCTTGCTGCTCTAAATAAAAACAGCGCGCGACAGCTCCACCGACACCGGATTTCAAAGTTACACGAATACTTCCCAGATCCACCCGCTTTTGAAGGATTGTCTGAGTAACCTCGGCAGACTGGATTCGTTTCCTTTTCATAACAAACGTCTGCTTATTAATGAAGCGGCTCTTCAATGCTAATTGCTGGTCAGACAGGTTCCATCCTGCATCTTTAAAGGCTAATAAACCAATACCTGTAAAAGCCAAAGCCGCGACAATAGCGAGCAGTCCATATGGAAACAGGAATATACTGAGCGGAATGACAGCTGCCCAGGCGAACCAGGAATGACGGAGGATATAGCGCCGCTTTGATCTAGCTGGCGGCCGATTCCATTCTACGTCCAGATCATAATCGCTGATCATCCGATGCAATACCTCTTCGATTTCTTTCTTTTTAATCAGTGGAAGAAGCCGAAGCTGATGCTCGGCACCTTGCTGCATGGCTCCACCTGCGCTGACCAGGGTGACCGACGCATAGCCAAGCGGCTGACGGATTAAATTTTCATCAATTCTAAGGCCTTGAATT
The DNA here is from genome assembly GCF_052246795.1 of Halobacillus sp. K22. NCBI lineage: Bacteria > Bacillati > Bacillota > Bacilli > Caryophanales > Bacillaceae > Halobacillus > Halobacillus sp. K22. The sequence continues at coordinate 77,326 of NZ_JBQQCN010000014.1, forward strand.
CGGTTTAATGGAATGGTCATTTGTTTTTTCTCAAGCCATCCCCGTGTAATCACCAGGTCATCCGCATCAAGAAAAACGCTGAAGTTGGCGTAGCGGAAGATGGTAAGAAGGATCGATATGCCATAGGCAATCAACAAGATGACGAATGCAGCAAACGCGACCACGAGCACCCCGATGCGAAGCCAGGCGAGGACTTCACTGTAAATCGTACCTAGCGGAAGAACCTCAGTGAGCTGGGAGGCAAACACGCCTACCCCCGATAGCACGACCCCAGCTCCTCCTGAAGTAATGGCCATTACAATAAGGTCTCTCATTTGCATCTCATATACTTTTTCCCTGCTGGAGACCATACGTTCTTCTTCTACATCTTCTTCATCTGTCGTACGCTTGTTCTTTTCCCTCGATATAATGGCTTCTAATTCATCTGCATCTTCGCGCTTGATCGCCGTCAGCTCAGCTTCCGCCTTCTGAAGATCACTTGACCCGGCTGTTTCAATAGATACCTTCACCAAGTTAAAAGGCCGGTGAAAAATTCCCTCTGAGAAGTCTAAACTTTGAATGCGATGAAAAGGAATATATCGCTTTTTTCGCAGGATTAATCCATGCTCAATCCGCAGTTCTCCCTGCTCGACCCGATAGGTGAAGCGTAGCCAGCGGATCACCCCTCCGCCTAAGACTAATAACAGAAAACCAATCGTTATTAGAAAAGGGATCCATTCTACTTCCCCGCTGAATATATTTCCGTTCAGGAAGATAAGCGCGATAATCGGAAGGACAGCATCCTTTAATCCTTTCACAAAATTAATAACCGCAGATACTGGATGAAGACGTTTTGGTTCATACATCATCCTCAGCCACCCTTGCTAAAGAGGATATCGAACGCCTAAGTTCCTCAGCCTCCTGTTCATCAAGAGCAGGAATTTTATGTACCGTAGCTGCTGTGGAGATACTAATCGTTGATAGACGATACTTTCTAAGTAACGGTCCCTGCTCCGTATCCACATGCTGAACACGAACCATAGGCACCAATGTTCTTTGAATAATAAAAATTCCGTGCTGGAGCTCGATATCCTGTTCGGTCACTTCATAGCGCCAGCGTTTCCACCTCAGGTCAGGTATTAACCAAACCGAGAGAATCAACTCAATTAAAATAATGCTAGCCGCAATTGCGAGCAGCCACTCTGGCCAGTTCCAAAAATATACGGCTCCTCCGACTGCTATACTGACAAGCAGTGTAATGCCAGCCTGAATGGCTCCGTAAATCCGCCATAAAGACAAAGCTCGCTCAGAAATGCGCTGAGCCGGTTCTCTCCACATAAACATACCTCCTCGATCCGTCTATCCTAGATACGAAATATTGAATCCAAAAGTTTCGTATCCTTTTAAAAAACCAGACACGACAAGCATGTCATATCTGGCTTCTGTGAAATCTATTCACCTTTTGACAATTCTCTTGACTTCTTCGTACAAGCTTCCATTGCCTGAATAATTGAACTGCGCATGCCGGAATGCTCAAGTTCTGTCACTCCTGCAATCGTTACACCGCCAGGAGTGCATACAGCATCTTTCAACTCACCTGGATGTCTGCCTGTTTCTTTAACCATCTTCGCTGCCCCCTGAACGGCCTGAGAGGCAATTTTATAAGCTTTATCTCTAGGAAAGCCCTGCTGGACCGCTGTGTCAGCCATCGCTTCAATAAACATGTAAACAAAGGCTGGAGAAGAACCGCTGATCGCAGGAACTGCATCCATTAGTTTTTCTTCAATAATTTCTGCTTCCCCGAAGCTTTCAAAGACTTCCATTACATCCGCTAGTTCTTCGTCTGTAATGAAATCATTAGGGCATAACACGCTCATTCCTGCTCCAACAAGAGAAGGAGTGTTTGGCATCGAACGGATTACCTTCACGTTACGGCCGAATGCTTCTTTGATTGCATCCAGTGTAATTCCCGCTGCAATCGTAACAATAACGGTGTCCGGAGGAACTTCATCCTTGATTTCCTGAATAACTCCATGATAAATGTAAGGTTTAATTGCTAGAAATAATAAATCGCTTTCACGCGCTAGCTGCTTGTTGTCGTTTGATATGTGAATTCCATATTCGTCAGAGACGAAGTCGATGGTTTCATCCGAGAGAGCTGTTGCTGCTATGTTTTCTGCTTTCATCAATTTAGCATCAATCATTCCCTGGATCATAGCCTGCCCCATCTGGCCGCAGCCAATAAATCCAATTTTTTTATCCACCGGGCATTCCTCCTTATTCTCTCCATTGTATAGGATATTTTCTTACATAACAATTGTCGATCCAATTCGATTGAATTTCTGTAAAGAACTAGTAAATATTTCATGTTTTCCAGGGAAAAGGTTTACAAATGCGGTCAAGTTACCTATAATTATAATTGTATTCTTCATATCATAGCGAACGACCCAAAATATCATAGCTGCTACGAGAAAAGCCGAGCTGCCTTAAGCTCGGCTTTTTTCGTGGTTCACAGCACTCTCTCCTGCTTTAACAGCCTGCAACAATTTCTTCACTTCTTTCTTGCTGCTCCGTGAAACCATAATATAGAGAGTATCTCCTGCTTTAATCTCCGTTTGACCATATGGAGTGATCACATCTCCTTCTCTAATGATGGCATTAATCAAGGCACGGTCAGGCAATTCGATATTCTCAAGTGTCTGCCCTACCACCTGGTTACGTTCCATTACATCAAATTCCATTAATTCCACATTCGCTTTCCCGATTGAAATCAATTCTAGAGAATGAATTGGATTAGTGAGCTTATCTGAAACCAGTTTAAAACGCTCCGCTACCCATGTAATCGACGATCCCTGGAAGAGCGTGGACGTCAGAACTGTAAAAAAGACCACATTAAAGATCAACTGACTGTTCTCTACTCCGGCAAGCATCGGAAATATTGCCAGGACGATGGGAACTGCTCCTCTCAGTCCGGCCCATGAAAGAAATAGTTTCTCCTTTATACTAAAAGAGAAAAAGGCGAGACTGATAAATGTAGCCAACGGACGGGCAACTAAGATCAGAGAAAGAGCTATAAGCAGACCATCGATCATGACCGATAGAGTAAAGACGTCGGTTGGAAAAACAAACAGCCCTAGAATAATAAACATCACAATTTGAGCCATCCAGCCGAACCCTTCATGGAAACGCAGAATCGAGTACCGATAAGCTAACTCTGCATTACCTATCAACACGGCAGCTACATATACAGCTAACAATCCGCTCGCCTGCACAAGTGAACTCGCACTATATGCTAAAAAAGCAAATCCGAGTGCAAATAAAGGATACAACCCACTCGAATCCAGATTAATACGGTTCAAACTGAAACTTCCGACATACCCTACGAGAACCCCAATGAGCAGTCCAGCTCCCATCTGCCAGAAGAATGAACCGATCATTTGAAGAATTTCCGCTTCTCCCGTTGTTAAAACTTGAATGAACGCAATGGTTAAAAATACAGCCATAGGATCATTGGTTCCCGATTCGGCTTCGAGTGTAGCCTCCAGTTTGTCTCTTACATTTTTTCCTTTTAAAACCGCAAACACAGCCGCCGCATCCGTGGATCCAATGATCGCACCGAGCAGCATGGCTTCTACCCAGCCTAAGCCCAATATGTACCTTGCTGCTACCCCTACCAGCCCTGTGGTAAGTAGCACACCGACAGTTGCAAGCGTCACCGACGGGCCAATTACTGGCTGTATATTTTTCCATTTCGTCTGCATTCCGCCTTCAAATAAAATAATGATCAAGGCAAATACACCGACCAGCTGTGCCACTTCTGCATTATCAAAATAAATTAACCCGAGCCCATCGCTCCCCACAAGCATTCCTACGGCAATAAACAAGACAAGAGAAGGTACCCCTAGTCTTGTTGAGAACTTGGTTACGAGAATACTGGTAATTAATAATAAAGCCACTAGCATAATAAACTTGTCCGATTCAAGCAGTTCCTGTATCATTGTTAATCTCCTTTATTCCATTACATCTATCGTTCATTATAGCAATACACTACCTCCGTTCCCTACTAATTCACCTTATTTGAACTACCCCACTTACTCGATGAAGCTCCTTGAAGTAGGGTGATTCCTAAGAGCACAAACCTAACGGTTCGTTCAAATGATTAGGCTAGCCCCGTCGCCCCGACGGTTGGAAGGATCCTTTGAATCTCCTTCAATATATTGAAGCTCGCATTTAGATCGCGGTTGTGGTGGCTGCCGCAATTCGGGCAATCCCACGTTCGAACAGCGAGATTCTTCACCTCACCGTTCTGGTATCCACAAAAGGAACACAATTGCGAACTCGCAAAAATTTTCGATACGGGTATCAATTGTTTTCCGTACCATTCTGCTTTGTATTCGAGCATAGACGTGAACATCGACCAGCTCGCATCACTAATCGATTTGGATAGTTTTCGGTTTTTGAGCATATTGGAAATTTGGAGATTTTCTACCCCGATCACATCGTGGTTTTTGATGATTTCGGTAGAAATCTTATGCAGATAATCTTTGCGGGAGTTCGTAATCTTTTCGTGGAGTCTGGCTACTTTAATCCGTTGCTTATGCCAATTCGAAGATCCCTTTTCCCTTCGGGAAAGGATACGTTGAGCTTTTGCTAGTTTCTTTTCTGTCTTACGTAGGTATCGTGGGTTTTCATAGGTGGTGCCATTCGAGAAAACAGCGAAGTCTTTCAATCCGAGATCAATACCCACAGAGGAGTTGGTTTTAGGAAGTCTCTCGACTTTTGTATCAACAAGGAATTTTGCAGAGCTGTACTATCAACTTCTTTTAACCATTGGAAATCTTGTTTGATTTGTGTCAGTTGTTTATTGCATTTTGCATAAGACAAACCTTTACCAGAACGTTTGTAAGCATTGTTCCACTCGGAGAGGAAATGATTAAACACAAAACGTGAACATCCGATGGATTTAGCAATTAACGTTGTTTGTTCTTTACTAGGATAAATGCGAAATTTATAAGCTTTGTGCGTCACCATTTCCACCTCTATACAGGAACATATGTTCTCGTTTTAGTATAGCATATAGCCTTAAGAATAGAAAACGAAAACCTTCGCCTGAAGGCGACGGCATTCATCTCCCTCTTACCACCGGTCTTCGACACAGTGCTTGAAGAGGGAGGCTTCTGCCGATAAATGCTAAACAAACAGCCTCTGCCATGCAGAAGCTGTTCGCTTATTTTCTCTCATACAAATCTTCAGGTACCGATTGCAGCAATGGACTAATCTCTTCTCCCGTATAAAATAAATCCAATTCGTGCATCGCTCTAGTTGCTGCTGTATATAATAGTTTCCGTTCTTCCTCTTTATAATAGGTCTTACGAGATACTTCGGGTAATATCACGGCATCAAATTCAATTCCTTTGGCTAAATATCCAGGAAGAACAAGAATACCTTTTTCGAAGGATTGTGATTCTTTATAGATTAAGCGGGTAGATAAATGATCCTCCACGCGGGCATGCAAATCTATAGCCTCTTGTTTCGTCCGCGTCAGAAGAGCAATGGTTTCATGACCTTCATCCTGCCGTGTTTGGATAGTTTCCAGGATAGCTTTCATGAGCTCTTCCGAATTGGCTTTCTTATGGACACGCGGCTTCTGTCCCTCTCGATTGAATGCTTCAATCTTCTCGCCTTCAGGCAGAATGCTCTTCGTAAATTCCACAATTGGCTTAGTTGAACGATAACTCCGCATTAAATACAAATGTTCCACCTTCAGGTCTTCTTCTCTCTCTTCCCCTTCTTCTAATAAACTCGGAGCTTTGGTATAAAGGTTATGAATCGCCTGGTTATAATCGCCGAGCAAATTGAAGCGAGCATTAGGGAATAAATTCCTTATAAATTCAATTTGAAACGGAGAATAATCCTGCGCTTCATCAATAAATAGATGACGGATAACGGTGTTTACACTCCTGCCCTCGATCTGATCCTGTAAGTATAGGTAAGGTGTAATATCTTCTGCATACAGGTATTTCTTGTTCAGCGCTTTTTTTGTATCGCGGCCAATATCCTTCCATTCCTTTTCACTCATCGTGTCAGGAACGGGGGCCACATCAAAAAACTGCTCATACAACCTTCTCATCTGAATAAACTTCAGCTGTTCTACTTTTTTTCTTAAAGGCCGCATTTTTCTTTCCACGATTCTTTTTGCAAGCAGCTGCTGCTCCCGTTCAAAATCATCGAAAGTATCTTCGTTGAATTCCTTATTCTCTTCAAGCTCCTTAAATGTTTCCACGTATTCATGCTTGGCTAAAAAAGCAGCTTCTTCGACTGGCCAATCTTTCTTTTGTTCTGCTAACTGAAGAGCTTCCAGTTTATCCAGCAGCCACACTTTGACGCTTTCTATCCGGTTGGGAATACGCCCTGTTAATTTGTAAAAGTATTGGTGAATCTCTTTTGCGCTTACGATTGTCTGACCTCGAAAGGTGATATTCCTAAACTTCATCCCTTTCTCGGTTAATCCCTTCACATATCCATCCAGAAGGTTTTTATAATCCAATGCTGCTTTGAAACGAATTGCCGTTACCCTGCTTTCAAGCCCCTGGCTGTCTTGATCAGACAGCAGATACTCCAGCTGTTCAAATGGACTTTCCAGCTTAAAATCCCGATCCAGCCGTTCAGCCGCATACTCCTGAAATGTGGTCTGCCGCATGTTATCCTCACCAAGTTCAGGAAGAACCGAAGCCACATAACTGATAAACATATGGTTTGGTGAAAATAACAGAATCTGATCTGCACTTATAGACGTTCTGTATCGATAGAGCAGATAAGCAATGCGCTGCATAGCTGCGGATGTCTTTCCGCTTCCAGCTGCGCCCTGAACAATCAGCATTTTATTCTTGTCATAGCGTATAATTTGATTTTGTTCTTTTTGAATTGTAGCTACTATACTTTTCATTTGGGAGCTGGCATTTCCGCCAAGAACGTGCTGCAGCAGCTCATCTCCAATCGTGAGTCCTGTATCAAACATTCCCTGAAGAGAGCCGCGGCGGATGATGAATTGCCTTTTCAGTTCCATCTCCCCTGTCACTTCACCCTCAGGGGTTTCATAATGAACAGGGCCGGGAGCATAATCGTAATACATACTCGACACTGGCGCCCGCCAATCATAAATCAGAAAGTTTTCCTTGTTCTTATCCATCAATGAACCAATACCTATATAAATCGACTCTATCTCACCGTTTTCTTCCTGGAAGTCAATTCTTCCGAAATAAGGAGAGTCCTCCTGACGCCCATACAGCTTTACCAGTTTATGAAACTGTCCGTAGCTTCTCTCCCTCTCTGACAATAGTTCAGCCTGCTGTTTAATACTTGCGTATGTTTCAATTACATCGTCGGGTTCATCCATATTGACGGTAACATCATCCCAAAACCCCTGTCGCAGTTCGATAATATCTCCCATCAATTCTTTATTGTCTTCGATTATTTTCTGCTTTTTTTCACCCAGAATCTGTTTAACATCCTCTATTCTTTTCTGTTCCTGCTGCCATTCATAATGGTTTTCATCCATCTTATCCACTCCTATCCTTTGCACAAAAAAACTATTGTCAGCAGCCAAAGAACCCTTACTTATGATTGCTGTATTAGAAAAGCTTCCGTTACTGTAAGACCCAGTTTCGAGATAATCGGGGCCCGTTACGTTAAATTGAGAAGGGCTGGCGGGGAAATAACTCGCTTTCCTGTGGGGAAACTGGCAAGCCTCCTTAGTCGCTATCGCTCCTTGTGGGGTCTCGCCTAGCTTCTTCTCCCACGGGAGTCTCGCTATTTCCCCACCAACCCGAGATGATTTTGAATCACGGACCCTGCTATAGGAGGTAGAAGTCATTCTGAATCTGCCTCAAAATGCTTGTATAATAGGATTCCTACAGTTATACCCACGTAAACCCCGGTGAGGATCCTAGGTTATACTTGTTCATTGGAAGGCGTTTATGCAGAGGATTCCGAGCTCTCAATAATCGCAAAGGGGCGGAAGGGAACGGCGAAGACTCCTGCGGGTTGAACATGATCGGTGAGATCCCGCAGGGCTGTTAAGCCCGAGGAAGCTCACCACAAGGGATGTTCGACTAAAATTGCCACGTCCTGTGGCAACGTCGAACGACCCTGCGTCGTGCAGGGCCGCGGAAAGCGAGCCCTGCACTGGAGCCCCTTTCTCCACTCAATATCTCGAATCTGAGTTTTCCACAATCCGGCCCTATTGTGTAATATGCGGATTAATACAGAGGTTTGTGCTAATCCTCGGCGTCATATATGATTAAATATTCATTTCATTTATTTTCCAGACAGCTTATTAAATAATTCTACTACTCCCTTACCTCTAGTACAATCGAAATTTAGTACAGGCACAATCAAAAGAGCCAGGTAAAGATTAGCCTTTACCTGGCTCTTTTTTAATTCACGATCTCTTCTGGTGTGGCTTCACTGAAGAACTGTTTCATCGCGTGAAAAACATCTGCTTTTCTTCTTAAAATGTAATGACGGAACTTAGGGTGGTCAATCCCTTTGTAAGCCTGCATCAAACTAGATGATCGATTGTACTGGTTTACTTCTCCATATCCAAACATCTGAGAAACTTCCAGCAGCTCTTCAATCAAAGCTAAGCAACGCTTATTGTCTGATGTTAAATTATCCCCATCTGAAAAGTGGAACGGGTAAATGTTATAGCGATCCGGTGAATATTTAGTTTCAATTAATTCGAGAGCTTTCCGGTAGGCCGACGAACAAATCGTTCCTCCGCTTTCGCCCTTAGAAAAGAAATCTTCTTCCTTAACCACTTTTGCTTGCGTATGATGTGCTACGAATTCTACATCCACAGTCTCATAATTTTTGTTTAAGAATCGGTTCATCCAGAAAAAGAAACTTCTGGCCATGTACTTTTCCCACTGACCCATGGAACCACTTGTATCCATCATCGCAATTACAACTGCTTTTGATTCCGGCTTCGTTTTTTCGTTCCAGGTTTTATAGCGTATATCCTCTGGAAAGATAGGGTTAAACGAAGCTTCGCCTCCAAGGGCATTACGTTTGTAAGCTTCCAGCATCGTCCTCTTCTTATCAATATTGCCTGTTAAACCTGTTTTACGTATATCACTAAACTCAATGTCCGTTTGAATAATGTTATCCTTCTCTTTTTCATCCAGGTTCGGCAGCGTCAGTTCTTTGAAAAATGCCTCCTCGAGCTCTGCCAGCGAAATTTCAGCTTCATAGAAATCTTCTCCAGCTTGATCGCCGGCACCATCACCTTGACCAGGCTTTCCTTTGGATTGCGGCTCCTGTGCTACCACATCACCGATTTCACTATCACCATCGCCTTGTCCTGCATGCTTATTCTTCTCATAATTGTAACGGATTTTATATTCATCAAGCGAACGTATTGGTATCTTGACGACACGTCTCCCATTCGACATTACAATGTTCTCTTCGGTAATCAAATCCGGCAGTTGTTTATTCATTGCATCTTTAACTTTTTCCTGGTGTCGCCTCTGATCGTCGTAGCCTTTCCGATGGAGGGACCAGTCGTCTTCGGCGATTACGAAACTCTTCTCTTCATCCATGTTTTTCTCCCTCCTAACCGAGTATTACTCTATCGTATGCAGGTCCATCGAAATGGATGAAACATAATAAAATATGTGTGAATTTTTTGATTATTTGGCCTGGCCTTACGATATGCTCCAAAACAAAAAAGCCATGCACAGAAGCTGTACAAGGCTTTTTACGTCATGCAGGGGTTGTATAAAGTTTTTTAGAAATGAGTGTTTGAATCACGAGAAAGGCCCCTCCTGCCGCCCAATAGAGAGGAAGAGCTGACGGAGAGGAAATCGATATGAACAAAATCATAACGGGAGATAACAGTCCCATCCACTTCATCTGCTTCCGCTGCTCTTCTGGCATTCCAATAAGAGACACTCTATACTGGATGAAATAAAGAATCCCGGCAATGATCGCCATGGTTAGATCTGTCTGCCCCAAATCGAACCACAAAAAGGAATGGGTTGCGATTTCTTCCGAGCTTCGGATGGCATAATAGATTCCCGCAAAGATTGGGATCTGCAAGATGATAGGCAGGCACCCCATATTTAGCGGGTTAATTTCATTTTTCCTGTATAGCTCCATCATTTTAGTCTGGATATTTTTCTTCTCTTGCTGACTGGATGCTTGTTTTAACCGACTTTGAAGATCATTTATTTCAGGTTTCACAGCATCCATTTTCCCACGCATGTCCTGACTATTTTTAAACGTCTTTAACATGAACGGCATAATAATTATTCTAAGCACGAGGGTAATTATTATGATCGCGATGCCATAATTTTCACCGAATAGCTCAGCAATAAAGGTAATGGCTTCGATGAAGGGCTGAACGAAATATTGGCTAAAGAATCCGCCTCCGCTCCCTGATTCTTTCGGTACGCAACCCGTTAAAAATATACTGCTGATCAAAAATAAGCTTATCCATTTTTTCAAGTTTAGTCCTCCTCTTTATTCGTATCTTTAAGCACGAACAAAGAGGAAGTGATCGTCGTCTCCATCGTCATCTTTTCTGGCAACCGTCCGTTGAATCCAATGAACTAAATCATCAGTGATAAAAACAGACGTTTCTTGAAGAGAGCATGCCTTACTATCCTCCTGAAACAGAACATCACGTGAATGCAGCCATAAAAAATTTCCCGAAACCATATGAGTCCACATGGCTTCAAAAGCTATGCCGGCAAGCAAAGTAATATATAAAGACAAAAACAATAAATCGAATGATCCATCAAATAATTCTATTATCATTGCCATAATTTCAATCCCTTTTAATACTTAGTACGTTAAACATACGTCTATCCTAACATGAAAGTTTCAATTTATCATAAAAAACCCGCCGGGAGTCGTTCCCGGCGGGTTTAATGATTATCCTTCTAGCAATAGGTCATAAGGATCTTCAATCATTTCTTTAATTCTCTTCAAGAACTGTACAGCTTCTTTACCATCCACGATCCGGTGATCGTATGAAAGAGCTATATACATCATAGGGCGAGCCTGGATTGTATCATCCGGCATAACCTTCGGACGCTTTTCAATGTTATGCAGTCCTAGAATACCGACTTGCGGAGAATTCAAGATCGGTGTTGAAAGCATGGATCCGAAAATACCTCCATTTGTAATGGTAAAGGAACCACCCTGCAGATCTTCCAGCTGCAATTCTTTATTACGGGCTTTCGTTGCTACGTCAGCAATTCCTTTTTCAATTCCTGCGAAATCCAGACGATCCGCATCGCGGACAACGGGCACAACAAGACCTTCATCCGTAGATACAGCCATGCCGATATCATAGAATTTCTTCATGACAATTTCATTGCCCTGAATTTCTGCGTTGATTAGAGGGAACTCTTTTAGTGCTCCTACAACAGCCTTCGTAAAGAAAGACATGAATCCTAGTTTGATATCGTGCTTCTTCTGGAAGGATTCTTTACGCTGACTTCTAAGGTTCATCACATTCGTCATATCGACTTCATTGAACGTGGTAAGCATCGCGGAAGTTTGCTGTACCTCTACGAGACGCTTCGCGATCGTCTGACGGCGGCGGGACATTTTAACTCGTTCCACCGGCTTTTCAAACTCAGTTTTTTCACTTTTCTGCTCTGATTTTTTCTCTTTTTTAGGAGCTTCTTTTTTATCTTCTTTCTTAGCTTCCTGCTTTTGTTCCTGCTTGCCTCCGCCTTGAGCTGCTTCTTCTACATCTTCCGGACGGATGCGGCCAAGTGGATCTCTCGCAGAAATCTCACTCAAGTTAATTCCAAGTTCACGCGCTCGTTTACGAGCCGCTGGAGTAGCGATGACTTCTTTTTTATCCTCATCACTTGAGCCTTGATCCTTGTCGGCTTTAGACTCTTCTTGTTGTTTGGACTCTTTTGTTTCTTGCTGTTGGTCTTGGTCTTCCTGAGCTTGTTTGTTCTCCTCAGAAGCTTCTTGTTCCTCTTCTTCACTGGAAGATTCTTCTTCCGAACTTCCGCCGGCTTCCCCGTTTTCATCAACTTTAGCGATAACGTCCCCTACTTCTACGTCATCTCCAGCTTCTTTTAGAAGTTCCGAAATAACACCGCTTGCGTCAGCGTTTACTTCGACGTTTACTTTATCTGTCTCGAGTTCAAGGATAGGATCACCTTTCTCAACCTGATCTCCTTTTTGAACAAGCCATTCGGCAATCGTACCTTCTGTAATGGATTCAGCTAATTCAGGAACTTTAATTTCCTTCATTTGATTTTCCTCCTTTAGACATCTGTAGCGCTTCATGAATTATACGATTTTGCTCGGTCTTATGAATATTTGGTTCACCTACAGAAGGCGACGCACGAGGTGGTCTTCCTACGTAACGGTGAATCTGACTGCCTGTAAGCAGTTTGTGCAAGATTCCTTCTACAAAGTACCAGCTGCCCATGTTCTGAGGTTCTTCCTGAACCCAAACGAGTTCCTCTAAATTCGGATACGTTTCAAGAATTTCTTTTAGACTTTGTTTTGGAAATGGATAGATTTGCTCAATACGGACGGCATCGATTGTTTCAAAAGAATGATCTTCTGCTTTTTCCACCGTATCTTCTATATCAACCATAATTTTCCCGCTTCCTAGAAGCAAGGTTTTCACTTTTTCTTTAGCTTTATCATCTTCTTTAGTTAGTCCCGGCTGTCTCATGATTGGTTGGAACTTACCTTCACTAAAGTAGTGACCTTCAACCGCCACTCTTTGATTACGAAGTAGACTTTTTGGTGTCATTAATACAAGCGGACGTTCTTCCTCTTCCGTGCTGATGGCAGCTTGTCTTCTCAATAAATGAAAATATTGAGAAGAAGAGGTCACGTTGCCTACCGTCCAGTTGTTCTCTGCAGCTAATTGAAGAAAACGTTCCAGCCTGGCACTGGAGTGTTCCGGTCCTTGTCCTTCATACCCATGAGGAAGGAGGAATACCATATTGGATTGTTCGCCCCATTTCGCTCGGCCGGCCGCTATGAATTGATCAAAAATAACCTGTCCTGCATTGGCGAAGTCTCCAAATTGAGCTTCCCAAAGGACGAGAGTTTCCGGAGCTTGAACGCTGTAACCATATTCAAAACCAAGTACCCCAGCCTCGGAAAGCGGACTGTTATGAATATCGAACGACGCATTTGCCTGCTCTAAGCCGTGGAGCGGACAGTAGGTTTCTCCCGTTTCTACATCATGAAGGACCATATGGCGGTGTGCAAACGTTCCGCGCTCTGTATCCTGACCTGTAAGACGAATCGGTCTTCCATCTTCCAGTATTGATGCAAAAGCAAGGGCTTCTGCAGTAGCCCAGTCCACTTTTTGTCCATCTTCAAGCATTTTACTTCGGCGCTGAAGAATTTTTTCCAGTTTCTTAAATCCATTAAATCCTTCTGGACGTTTAAGCATTCCTTCATTCAATGAGCGCAGACGATCTATATCAACCGCAGTCTCAATTTCGTCCAGTGTTCGTTCAACACCGCTTGGGCGATCTTTCACGTCAGGAGTGGTTGTTTCATGTTCGCTCATGTTGTTGTAAACATCACGTAATTCATTTTCAATCTCATTTTTCATATCCTCAAGCGTGCCTTCTTCAACGACGGATTCTTTACGAAGCTGCTCTTCATAAATCGAAGCCACAGTTGCATGCTCATCAATCTCTTTGTAGAGACGAGGTTGAGTAGCGCGCGGTTCATCCATTTCATTATGGCCGAAACGGCGATAACCCACCAAGTCAATTAAGATGTCTTTATGGAAGGTCTGACGATATTCATAAGCAAGGGCCATTGCTGACATACACGCGAGAGGATCATCCGCATTTACGTGTACGACAGGGATTTCAAATCCTTTAGCGAGGTCACTTGCGTAACGGGTGGAGCGCCCTTTTTCCCGATTAGTTGTGAAGCCGACCAGGTTATTGGCAATAATATGAAGCGTGCCGCCTGTTCGGTATCCGGGCAGATCGCTCATATTCAAGGTTTCAGCTACGACTCCTTCTCCGATAAACGCAGCATCTCCATGAATGAGCAAACCAAACGCTTCATCTTCATCCATCTCTGCATATCCAGGATTAGAGCGGTCGTCTTGAGCTGCTCTCGTGAAGCCTTCCACTACAGGATTTACGTATTCAAGGTGGGAAGGGTTGTGACTCAATGTCACTCGGGTTGCTGACTGCTCGCCATTCCCGATTTCTCTCCGTGCTCCGAAGTGATACTTCACATCTCCGGTCCAGCCATAGTTGATCCCTGTAGAGCCTTCAGAAGGGATCAGCTCCTTATCAGGAGAATGATGGAATTCAGAGAAAATTCGATCGTAAGGCTTTCCTAGAGTGTGAGCGAGCACATTTAAGCGCCCTCTGTGTGCCATACCCATCATAATATTTTTGATCTTATCGTTAGAAGCCGACTGAATCATGTGATCAAGCATCGGAACCATAACGTCCAGACCCTCGATAGAGAAACGTTTCTGTGCAACGAATGTCTTAGCCAGGAAGTTTTCGAAACCTTCCACTTGGGCTAAACGCCGCAGAAGCTGTTTCTTTTCTTCATTGGAAAAAGAGACATGGAAGGAACCAGTATCGACCTTGTCGAGGAGCCATTTCCGCTCTTCTTCATTATTCACATGCCCGAATTCAAAAGAAATGGTACCTGCATATTTTTCTTTTAAAGTCTTGACGACCTGCAGGGCATTATCCAGTCGCAGCGGTGAGTCGGGCCACACCCACTTAGCCGGAATGTTCTCTAAGTCCTTTTCAGTAAGACCATAGGTTTCAATATCCAGTAGATTGGTGCTAGGACGCTCATCACTTCCTACGGCATAAATATTAGCCCGCAGATGCCCATGACGACGAATAGCCTCAACAAGTTTCAGTGCTGAGGTGACCTTTGTGATATCTACTTCTGATGTATGAGAAGCACTGGTGCTTTGTGTGTCCCCCTCTTTCATCCATTGAGGTGCCCCGTGCTCATCGAATACCTCTTTTAAAGAAGGGTCGACAGCTTCAGGGTCTTCTTCGTATAATTCATACTGTTCTTCGACATAGCCCATATTGGGGCCATGGAAATTTTCCCAGAATCTTTCATTGGAGCCTAAATTAGACACGTGTAATACCCCCAAGTAGTTGTTGGATGTAATTAATTTCTTCGTAAACGTTTCCAAGTCCAAATACCATTATAGAATTGAAACGCATAAGTATTCAACAAATTTCGGTTATTTTTTCAATTACCAACATTTATATTATAACAAGAAAGACGCACCCTTTGGTACGCCTTTTTCACTTTTTACCAGTAAAGTGATATGAATTTGTCACTCTTCGTCTTCGAGAACGCGGTATGCCATGTCATAAAGTTTCATTTGACTGTTAATTCGTTCGGCACCTTTTGGAGCTTCAACGTAACGGTATGTTCCATCGTTCTGCTGTTCCCTGGCCTTTACATTGTCACTTAACATGACTGATAATATCCTTTGTAAACGGCTTTTCACTCCAGGCTCGTGAATTGGGAATAAAAGCTCCACACGTTTTACCATGTTTCTCGTCATCATATCGGCGGAGGACAAAAACACTCGATCATCACCATTATGGTGGAAGTAATAAATGCGGCTGTGCTCTAAGAAACGTCCGACAATACTAATCACGCGAATGTTTTCACTAATCCCTTTGATACCAGGGCGTAAGCAGCAGATTCCGCGTACAATTAAATCAATTTGAACGCCAGCCTGCGAGGCTTCATAGAGCTTCATTATTAAATTCTTATCCGTTAATGAATTCATCTTGGCAATAATCCGGCCGTTACCGTGCTGTTTCTGGAAACGGATTTCATTATTAATGTACCGGATGAAGTCATTACGAATATCAAACGGGGCCATGGAAATGTGATGATACTTCGGCTTTTCTGTAAAGCCGCTTAAATAGTTGAAGAAGTCTGTAGCATCAATTCCAAATTTTCGTTTAGATGTGATAATCCCCATGTCCGTGTATAAGGACGCTGTTTGATCATTATAGTTCCCTGTTCCCAGATGAACGAAACGCTCTATTTTATCTTTCTTCTTTCTCACCACAAGCGTGATCTTACTGTGCGTCTTTAAATAGGTCATTCCATAAATGACGTGACATCCTGCCTTTTCCAGTTCCTTAGCCCATTGCACGTTATTTTCCTCATCAAAGCGCGCTTTCAATTCTACTAATACAGTGACTTGCTTCCCTTGCTCTGCAGCCCGTTTCAAAGCGTCGATGATTGGAGAATCCCCACTGACCTGGTAAAGCGTCTGTTTAATAGCAAGAACATAGGGGTCATCTGCTGCTTCGGCAACAAAATCAACCACCGGCTCAAACGATTCGTAAGGATGATGCAGGAATAGATCACGGTGTGAAGCCGCTTCAAATATATCTTCTTCCCCTTCTAAATCACGCGGGGGCTGAGGCATTAGGGTTTCATACATTAAATGATCTTTAATATCCGAGAATGTTTTATGGAACTTAAATAAAAATGTAAGGTCAAGTGGACCATTTGTAATATACAAATCATCTTTATGAATTTCAAGAACCTTTAACAAGAAACGGACGACCTTGTCATCATACTTCCCACTTCTCACTTCAAGCCTGACCGCTGCTCCCCATTTTCTTTTTCTTAATTCTTTCTCTATTTCCTTAAGAAGGTCCCTTGCCCCTTCTTCATGGATCGTCATATCCGCATTCCTGGTGATCCGAAACTCCGTAATTGATTTCACCTGATACCCTTTGAACAGTTTATTTATAAAATGGCTGATAATCTCTTCAAGCAGAATGTACTGATACTTTTTATCATGTTCCACCTGCACGAATCGATCCAATACGGCCGGCACCTGCACGATTGCTGTTTTGGTTTCGTTATCATGAGGATCAAGCGCATCCTGAATCACCACAGCCAAGTTAATAGACTTGTTTAAAAGCATCGGAAAAGGACGATAGGCGTCTACAGCCATAGGAGTTAATACAGGAAAGATCTCCTCATTGAAATATGTTTCCAGATTACTGATCTCATCCTTGGTCAAATCCTCTATGGATAGAATTGATATATCTTCCTTCTCCAGTTCCGGTTTCATAGCTTGAAATGTCGCATACTGCTTTTCAACAATATCGTGGTTAATATCTGCAATTTTAGCCAGCTGTTGTTTCGGTGTAAGACCTGCTTTATTCTCAGGCTTGTTGAATCCGGCTTTCACCTGGTCTTTCAAGCCGGCTACCCTGACCATAAAAAACTCATCCAGATTGGAAGAGCATATAGCTAAAAACTTCAGCCGCTCAAGCAAAGGGTTGTCGGTATCGATGGCTTCTTCTAACACGCGTTCGTTAAAAGCAAGCCAGCTGAGTTCTCGATTGTTATAAAAAAGAGGATTGTCTAGTTCTATTATTTCGTTACTCTTCGACATGTTCCACACCCTTTACATTGTAGTCTCACGTCCACACTAGTATGTCATTTTATACAGCGTATTAATGCCATGTTAAGTTTTAGTAAACACGATATTAATAAAAAGCAAAATATTCCATACACACGTTATTTTTCCACAAAAGACAGATTAATACTCTTCTTAATGGATTTTTCTAAATGTTTTTTCTGTTTTTCCGCTTGATACTCTTCCGGCATCCATTCTCCATTACAGTAAAGAGTGATATGCAGGTCTTCACCATCAAGCGATAATTCAAGGTCTTCTACCGTCTGGCGCCTTGTACTGTCCAGGCAGTAACAGAATTTAAGAAGAGCACCAAGAAGTCGTAGTTTTTTACGCTCATCCTTAAGAAACCACTTTTTATATGGATGAAGAAATTGTTTGAAGAGCGTCTTATTCTTGAAAGAAGCAAGAAGAGCCAGGCGAAGGCGTTCCATATGCATCAATCCGTCAATCGTACGGTTAGCTAAGAGGTAAAACGTATGCTGGGAGCTGGCTTCGCTGTCGATATAATCCCCGAGATTAAAAACATAACTCGCCCGCTTCACTTCCTGCCAGTCCTTCTTCCTCAAACCCCCGATCCCTTTTTCATGAAGCTGATGGAATAATTCATTGGATAGATGCTGCACATGATTAATTTGTTTCACACTTAAATCATAATCGGTGACCAGTTCCTGGATACTCTCTTCCAGCACGTTCGGAAACAGACTAGTACCCATATCTCTGGTAAGCTGTTCATAAAAAACGCCATCCCGTAATCCTTTGCGGCTTAAAATGAATCCGCTTGATTGGACCACATCGTATAAAGAATGGAAAACTTCCGTAGCCGGCAGTATAATGTCCGCTCGGTCTTTGGAAAGCCCCTCCACCTTCTGCAGTTTTTTCATTGGGAGCGTAAACAGATAGTTTTTAACAAACGATAAATCACTGTCTTTCATTTTGTATTGGTGCAGACCAGCGAGCGGATACTCCTTCAGGTTCTGATCAATCTGCACAAGGTTACGTGCGCCTCCGCCGATTCCAACTAAAGGTACTTTTCTTTTTTGAAGCCATGGCAGCGTATTAAATTGTTCCATTAAATATTGCCGAAGATTCGACATCTCATCCTCGGTCGGAAGTTCTTTTTTGAAAAAGTCTTGCTGCAACGTGAGTGCTCCGAACGGAAAACTGTGAGACTCCACGAGTTCCCGGTCTTTGAAATATGTAACCTCTGTACTTCCGCCACCGATATCTACTGTAATCCCTTCGGTCAGAGGGGTTGAGTTAACGACAGCTAAATATCCATAATAGGCTTCTTCATGCTCAGACAGAATCCTCATATCGAACCCTGTATGATCAGATACTTTCTTAATGATTTCTTCCTGATTGGATGACTGACGAATCGTTGCCGTGGCGACACAGACCATTTCTTCCAGGTTATAGCTTTGGGCAACCTCTTTAAAGCTGGTCAGTGTGGTCAAGAGAGTACGGATTCCTTCATCAGAAAGACGATTGTCCTTTTTCAAATGATTACGCAGCCGGGCCACTGCCTTTACGTTTTCAATTTCACGAAGCCGCCCGCCTTTTTCTCTTAAATAAATAACGAGACGCATCGTATTGGAACCTACATCGATAATTGCGTAATAACTTTTTGACATCCTCTCACCTGCATTTCTTTTTAAGCCATTATAACATAATAATCCACCCTCCCGAATGAAAACGAGGAGGGTGGAATTATGATTTATTCTATCGGTTTAATAGACTTCCTACGTACTTAAGCAGGTCATTGGCAGAGCTGGAATTATACCCATGTTCATCGACAAGGGTGGCAACAACCTCGTTGACCTTTTTCAACTGGCGCTCATCAGGTGTCTTGGTTGAAGTCGTGATTTTGACAACATCTTTGAGATCAGCAAACAATTTCTTCTGAATGGCTTCTCTTAAACGCTCATGGGACTGATAATCGAACTTTTTACCTTTTCGGGCATAAGCAGAAATCCGGATAAGAATTTCTTCACGGAACGCTTTCTTAGCATTTTCAGACACACCGATCTGCTCTTCAATAGAGCGCATCAGGCGTTCATCCGGGTTTAATTCTTCGCCGGTGAGCGGGTCTCTGAGCTTCGCTTTATTACAGTACGCTTCTACATTATCAAGATAGTTATCCATCAGGGTGATCGCAGACTCTTCATAGGAATAGACAAACGCTTTTTGAACCTCTTTTTTCGCGATTTCATCGTACTCTTTCCTCGCTAATGATATGAACTCAAGGTACCGATCCTTATCATCATTAGAAATGGATGCATGGCTGCTCAGTCCATCTTTTAAAGATCTCAGTACATCCAGTGCATTAATCGATGTTAGTTCTTTCTTAATAATCGTGGAAGAAATACGGTTGATGACATAACGCGGGTCAATTCCACTCATCCCTTCATCAGAAAACTCTTTTTTAAGCTCTTCTACATCTACCTCACTGAAGCCTTCCAAAATCTCTCCGTCATACAGTCTCATTTTCTTCAATACATCAACCGAAGCTTTCTTGGAATCTTTCAATCTCGTTAAGATCGTAAACATGGCCGCTACCCTCAGCGTATGAGGAGCAATGTGCACATCCCGTATATCACTCTCGCGAATCATCTTTTCATAGATACGCTCTTCCTGACTGACCTTCAGATTATACGGAACGGGCATAACAATCATCCTGGAATGCAGGGCTTCATTCTTCTTATTAGCAATAAAGGAGCGATACTCCGCTTCGTTCGTATGGGCAATAATTAATTCGTCAGCAGATATTAATGCAAAACGGCCGGCTTTAAAGTTTCCTTCCTGCGTTAAACTGAGCAGGTGCCACAGGAATTTCTCATCACATTTCAGCATTTCCTGGAACTCCATAATACCTCGGTTTGCTTTGTTTAGTTCCCCGTCAAAACGGTAGGCACGCGGATCTGATTCAGAGCCATACTTCGCAATGGTGGAAAAGTCGATAGAGCCAGTCAAATCAGCAATATCCTGAGATTTTGGATCGGATGGACTGAATGTACCAATGCCTGTACGCTTATCCTCTGAGAAAAAGATTCTTTCTACCAGAACATCTTCAATCCGTCCGCTGTACTCCTTCTCTACCCTCATCGTATTTAATGGAGATAAGCTTCCTTCGATACGTATTCCGTAGTGCTCAAGAAATTCCTCTCTCATATGATTAGGAATCAGATGAAGCGGGTCTTCATGCATTGGACATCCTTTAATTGCAAATACTGCTCCTCTATCGGTGTAAGAGTACTTTTCAAGTCCACGTTTTAACAAATTGACCAATGTGGATTTACCGCCACTGACAGGACCCATCAATAAAAGGATACGTTTTCTCACATCAAGACGTCTGGCTGCCGGGTGAAAGTACTCCTCCACGAGCTTCTCCATAGCTTCGTCCAACCCGTAAATGTCATCATCAAAGAATTTGAACTTCTTATGATCATGCTCTTCCACAACGCCCGCATCTTTCACCATATTATAAACGCGGGAATGGGCGGATTGTGCTAAATACG
Organism: Halobacillus sp. K22; assembly: GCF_052246795.1. Taxonomy (NCBI): domain Bacteria; kingdom Bacillati; phylum Bacillota; class Bacilli; order Caryophanales; family Bacillaceae; genus Halobacillus; species Halobacillus sp. K22. The sequence continues at coordinate 98,293 of NZ_JBQQCN010000014.1, forward strand.
GTTGTTCTTTTAATAGCTCTAAGTATTCTGCGAATGTACCTTCCCACTTTAACTCTTCAGCTTGTTCCCTGTGGTCTTGTATCTTCTTCAATATATCCACTTAGCGAGACCTCCTCCGTCATCTTAGACGAAATTTAATACATCCTATGCTTAGATAAGAGAAAACATGTGTCTTAAAGACAAGCAGCATCACGCTTACAGTTCCTGCTTTCACTAATAAAAAAGGACTTTTTCACAGGATTCCTTAAGAACTCTCTTCTCCTGCTGCCACCACTTCTGAAAGGACCTGTATGGTTATCTTTATTAGGATTCTACAAAAAAAAGAACCGATCTAAGCGATCAGTCCTCTTCATAATCTCTCTCTTTAAGGTATCTTTGGCGGTGCGAGAGTCCTATTACTAAAAATAAAATAAATAAACCTATATTCAACCAACGGAATTCATCATAAAAAATGGCAAGCACCGCCCAAATAGCAGCACTTATTAAAAAGAGTACACTAGATAGCAAAGATTGACTCATGATGAACCCCTCCTAATCCTATTGTAAAGCATATCCGTACAATACAGTGGATATTTTTGATTTTTTCATAAGGTTACACATTTTTTTTGCTTTTTTATAGGCACTGTTAAATCTCTTTTTTATCTTCAAGTAAAGCTCCCGTCACTGGAAGACTCAGTTTCGAGATAAATGAGGGCCGTTACTATATTGTGAAGAGGGCTGGTGGGGAAATAACTCGTCTTGTTCCATCACCCAGACACTCGAGACATAAGCCGCTCATCAACGGATGGAAAAAGCACCATCCTTTTGATGGTCGGCTTATGCTGGTCGTGTCTATCGGGGTGATTCCACATTTGAACACTTTCCTATGGGGGAACGGTGAGCTTCCTCGCTCGTTTCACTCCCTGCGGGATCTCACCTAGTCCCTTCTCCCATGGGAGTCTCGCCATTTCCCCACCAACCCAGCCACAGGAGAATAACGGACCCTGCCAGAAGAGAGTGTGCTCTTTTTCTTAACTGGTCTTAAATGCTTCTATAACAGGCTATTCCTCATCTTTATAGCATGAAATAGCCTCACGCTCCCATGCTCATTTTGTGCATCAAGAAGATATCTCAAGTGGTTTCGAGTTTCTGATTTGGCAAGGTCCGGAGGGGGACGATGGAGACTCCTGCGGGATGAACATGATCGGTGAGATCCCGCACGAGGAAGCTCAGCACATGCCCGCGGAAAGCGAAATCGTCCCCCGCAGGACCTTCCTCATAACCAATATCTCGAAACTGAGTCTTCAACTATCCGGCCCTATTATGTAATAAGCAACAAAGCTTCCTATATTGGGAGGAGCGTTGAAGACTATGTTTCGAAATGCTTTAGTTACCTTACTGGTTAGGAAAAGGTGTGGAATGGGAGTTATGCCCTAACCACCCATTCTCCTATTAACATAGCGAACCCAATTTTATCGATACTAATACTTACCCAACCAGGAACTTATAGGAAGAAAACGACATTGTAATTTAATAGAAAATATTATATATTCAAAAAAGTTTCATAGAAAAATAGTTTAGCAAATTTTGACACTACACACCACCCTTGTTAAAATGATTCATGAACATTTTACTTAGATAAAGTACTACGATATAGAAAGAAGGACTGTAAATGGAAACATGGTACTTTGTCGATTCTGGTCATTGTACTCCTGCCATTAATATGGCTTTGGATGAAGCATTGATGAATTGGCATCGCCAAGGAAAAATCCCTCCGGTACTTCGCTTTTACGGATGGGCACCAGCCGGCCTCTCAGTCGGATATTTCCAAAAGGTAAAAGGCAAAATTGACCTGGAAGGTGTCGAACGGCATGGTTATGAAATCGTTCGTCGTCAGACTGGTGGCCGCGCCGTCCTTCATGACAAGGAACTAACTTACAGTGTTATTGTGTCTGAAGATCATCCGGACATGCCAGCTTCCGTGAAAGATGCTTATCTTGTCCTTTCTAAAGGACTGTTGGAAGGTTTTCATAATCTGGGTATAGAAGCGGAATTCGCCGTTCCAGAAGGTAAACTGGATACCACGGGTTCAGCCGTATGTTTTGAAGAACCATCCTGGTATGAATTGATTGTGGAAGGCAGGAAAGCTGCCGGAAGCGCCCAGACTAGGAAAAAAGGTGTTATTCTTCAACATGGATCTGTTCCAATTGATGTAGACGATGTGAAACTATTTGATATGTTTATTTATAAAAATGAACGAATAAAAGAGCGTGCCCGCCGAGCATTTGGAGATAAAGCCGCAGCGATCAATCAACTTGTGGACAGCCACGTCACATTCGATCAGACGAAAGAGGCTTTTAAAGAAGGCTTCGAAAAAGGGCTTGGTATCCATTTAGAACCTTTTGAACTTTCCGATGAGCAATGGAAAGAAGTAGAAAGAATTGCCGAAGAGCGCTATCGCACAGAAAAATGGAATTTTTCCAGATAAAAAAGGAGTGGAATTCTTATGGCAAAAAACCAGGAACACGTAAGAAAGCCCGATTGGCTGAAAATCAAAATTAACACGAACAAATCCTACACAGGACTTAAGAAGCTGATGCGTGATAAAAAATTAAACACCGTTTGTGAAGAAGCCCGCTGTCCAAACATCCACGAATGCTGGAGTGAACGAAAAACAGCGACCTTCATGATCCTCGGTGATACATGTACACGCGGCTGCCGCTTCTGTGCTGTTAAAACCGGTCTTCCAAATGAACTGGATTGGGGCGAGCCAGAACGTGTCGCAGAATCCGTAGAAATTATGGGACTGAAACACGTCGTCGTAACAGCTGTAGCCCGCGATGACCTCAATGATGGCGGTGCTGCTGTATTTGGCGAAACGGTTAAAGCAATTCGCCGACGGGTGCCTGGATGTACCGTAGAAATTCTTCCATCCGATATGAAAGGTGATTATGACAGCTTACATACTTTGATGGGCGGAGAACCTGACATCTTTAATCACAATATAGAAACCGTGCGCCGATTGACGAAAAAAGTTCGTGCCCGCGCTATGTATGACCGCTCCCTAGAGCTTTTGCAGCGCGTAAAGGAAATCCGTCCAGACACACCTACAAAATCAAGCTTAATGGTCGGCCTGGGAGAAACTAAAGAAGAAATTGTAGAAGCTATGGACGACCTTCTGGCGCATAACGTCGACATTATGACCATCGGCCAGTATTTACAGCCTACGAAAAAGCACTTGAACGTTGAGCGCTATTACCATCCGGATGAGTTTGAAGAGCTGAAACAGATCGCGCTTGAGAAAGGATTTAAGCATTGCGAAGCCGGTCCAATGGTTCGTTCTTCTTACCACGCTGACGAGCAGGTAAATAATACTTCCGCACAGCGCCGCATTAAGTATATGCAAGGCTATGAATCTCAAGGAGAAACACTGGATAAAACAAACTTTTAAACAGAAAAAGGAGGCCTTTCCTCATCAGGAGGCCTCCTTTTATTTAATTCTAATTAATTGATTTTACCAGAACCCACCATAAGGCGGACGTCCGTAATATCCTCCACCGTAATAAGGAGGGCGATAAGGACCTGGACCTGGCCCCGGACCATAGCCATAACCGCCACCACCGAAACCTCCGTATAATCCTGGAGCAATCGCTCCGCCTAAAAATCCACCCAGCAGTCCGCCTGCGAATGGGCCTAAAAAGAAAAATCTCTCATCCTCATCACGAAAATCTTGTTGGACAGGGTATGGATACTGATACGGATATTGATTCATGTTTATTCCTCCACTTCTATCCTTGGTTATTCACCTACTCTTCAATCTATGTAATTAACCCATAGCATGTATAGGCACCAGCCTTCTATCAGGGAGAAATTTACTTCCCACAATTCACATACTCCAATAAATAAGGTATAATACAGGTTAGAATAGCTTGTCTCGACAGATTAAAGGAGGACTATACATGAAAATAACTTTGATTATTCTTGTTTGTATCACATACCTAACGTCCATCTTCGCAGCTGGATACGATGTTAAAGCAGGCAGACCTAAAAAATAAGCACTAAAGATCGCATCCCTCAACGGATGCGATTTTTTTGTTTTAAAATACACTTTTTTCTTTGCCTATGTTAAACGTTGGGGATGTTTTTAAGCAGATAGTTCTTCCACAATCGGGCCGGATTGTGGAAGACTCAGTTCCGAGGTATCGGGTTACAGTGAAGGTCCGGAGGGGGACGATTCGCTTTCCGTGGGCATGTGGTAAGCTTCCTCAGGCTTCGCCTTCCGGGATCTTACCGATCATGTTCATCCCACAGGAGTCTTCATCGTCCCCCTCCGGACCTTACGATATATAGTTTTCTGAAAATTCAGGAAAGAACCTGGCTTTTGATCAAAGGATCGCCTTTTTCAACGACCCCCTTTCTTCAATCTATGCAGGTGAAAAAGCTGGTATATAAGCATTTGCGAAAGATTTAGGCTGTGGCCTTGCCTTCCTGGATAGGGGGGCCGTTCATTAGATATCGCTGGGCTGGTGGGGAAATGGGGAGACTCCCATGGGAGAAGGAACTAGGTGAGATCCCACAGGGAGTGAAACGAGCGAGGAAGCTTACCGTTCCCCCATAGGAAAGCGAGTCATTTCCCCACCAGCCCTCTTCCAAATATAGTAACGGACCCATTTATCTCGAAACTGAATCTTCAAGTAATGGGAGCTTACCTGAAATAGTTGACATTAGGATATATAACAGCAGTTAACAAAAAAAAACGACGCATAGCGCCGCCGTTTTATTTAATCAAATTAGGAAAGCCCTGCTGCCTCAGTGTTTCAAAAAGAATAATGGAAACCGTGTTGGCAAGGTTAAGAGAGCGTACTTTCCCTGTCATCGGAACACGAAGACAGCGATCCTCCAGGCCTTGTAAAAGTTCACTCGGAATTCCATCACTTTCTCGACCAAAAACAAAGAATAAATCCTTCTCAGAAGAAGTAAAATCAAAGTCTACGTACGATTTAGTACCGAAATTCTCTATATAATAGTAGTCACCGTCAGGATAAGCTTCATATAAATCTTCGATCGAATCATGATATTGGATCGTTACGTCGTGCCAGTAATCCAGCCCCGCCCGCTTCAGCATTCGATCCTCGGTAGAAAACCCAAGCGGCCGGATCAAATGAAGCACGGAATTCGTAGCCAGGCACGTTCGAGCGATGTTTCCCGTATTCGCAGGGATTTCGGGTTGAAACAATACAATATGGTTCGGCATTCCATTCACCTCAGTATAATCTTAGTCAACTCGACTATTATACCATATCCATCAATCACCAATCCGAAAAAATTTATACTGGATATCTGGAGTATAGGCGGTGGAATCTTCATAAGCCCAATAGCGGTGCCGGCTGTTGGAGGTGTGGGCGTTAACAAGCGGCATACCATCTGTGTTTTTTTTCACGACGATCGTATTATGATCAAATCGTCCGTTACCTTCAAAGTCATAGCAGATCACATCTCCAGGAGACAGTTCTTGTGCGGAAGACACTTCTGTAGCGGTCAGGCCCTGCCTGGCTCCACTTAAATACCACCTGAAAGCATGGGCGACTGCCCAGCTGAAGCTCCAATTGCTGCCGCTGTACCACCACCCGCGGCTCCGATTCGGAGCTCCCCACACCGGAGCGCCTCCAGCTCTTAGGCACTGCGATACATAATTTGTACAATCTACATCAAAATGACGATAAGCAGGGTTATAAGAGTCCCACCACCTCTCAGCATAGCGAACCGCATCCCTGCGGTTATATGTAAAAGGGGAGCGCTTTCTCGCTTCTTTATCACTGAATTCAGGTACATCAGGGTTCGCCTCGGAAGAAATCGTTTCCGTTTGAATCATATGGTTTTTGACCTTGTCTCCCTCAAACCATACCCTTCCTTCATAAATTCCTTCTTCTAAATAAAACTGCCGCTGGTCTTTTACAAGAAGGGACAGGCTGAGCATGTAACACAGAGTCGTGTGCCTTTCATATGCAATCCTGTGATAAGGTTTTATCCTGAAAGTCGCACGCTCAATCTGCAAGCCCTGACGCTCTAAATTCCTCACCTTGTTATGGAGCCACATTTCATCTTCCTGATCCAATAGCCGGCTTATGATTTTCTCCCAGTAATTCTGTATTTGATTGGTTTCTTTCATAACCCTTCCCCCTTCCTTTCATCCTATGAAAAGAAAAGAAGGTCCATACAAAAAAGCCGCCCCCAGCGGGAGACGACTAATTAGTAAACGGTACGACCGTGTGTTGTTTTTCAAAATCAAGTAAATGACGCTTCTTCTCAAGACCGCCCGCGTAACCCACGAGCTTCCCATTACTTCCAATCACCCGGTGACAGGGAACAACGATAGCAAATGGGTTTTGGTTCACTGCCCCTCCGACCGCTCGAATGGCCTTAGGAGAAAGCATCGAAGAAGCAATCTCTTTATAGGAGCGCGTTTCGCCATAAGGTATTTGGTTGACCAGAATCCTCCATACGCCGCGCTGAAAATCCGTTCCATAGCAAATTAAAGGAATCGAAAATTGGGTTCTATTTCCAGCAAAGTATTCATTTAGCTCTTCTTTCGCCTGACTGACATACTTCTGCTCAGGATCATAAACGAATTCACCTTTGAGTAAATGCCTTTTTTTCCAGGATTGATAGGCAGAATGACGTTCTTCAAATTCGCCGAAATCAATACGACAAACTCCCTCATCATTCGCTAAAACCGTAATAGGTCCGAGAGGAGTTATAAAAGAATCATAATATAAAAAAGACCTATGGTTCATAGATTAAATCCCTTCTTTTACAGTTTTTTCTATTATACAAAAACCTTGTTCATAAGAAAAGTAGATTTGGTTATATTTTTTCAAATTGAAGTCCTTTTTCCATTTCGTAAATGACCTGTTCATCTTTCTCATTTATCATAGCATCCTTAATGGCCGTAAAACAATCCGAAGTTCCGATTTTCCCAAGTCCCCAGGCCGCCGTTCCTCTTATGACGGGCCTCGGGTCCTCTTTCATTAATCGAATTAACTCGCTGATGGATGTCTTATCCCGGTAATGAGCAAGAGCCAATATGGCATTTCGCTGAATTGGTTTCTTGCCTCGCCAAGATCCGGAAATAAATCCGAATTTCTCTTTAAACTGACGATTGGAAATGGACAACAGCGGCGTTAATTTCGGTTTGACGACCTCAGGATCTGGTTCAAATTCTTCATGATGATGAAAATCTTTCTTTCTATTAATTGGACAGACCGTCTGACATGTATCACAGCCGTACAGACGGTTGCCGATTTTACTACGGAACTCATCTGGAAGAAAATCTTTGGTCTGTGTCAGAAAAGCGATACAGCGCTGGGCATTTAACTGACCACCCTGAACAAGGGCGCCAGTTGGGCATGCATCTACACATATATTGCAGTCCCCGCACCCGTCCTGAACGGGCTCATCAGGGGCAAACGGAATATTAGTTACAAGTTCCGCTAAATATACATATGATCCAAACTCAGGAGTAATGATCGCGCAATTCTTACCACTGAAACCGATGCCTGCCCGTTCCGCTACGGCGCGATCGGACAGTTCACCGGTATCCACCATTGATTTAAGTTCTACATCCGGAAACAGTTCCTGTAGATAGGCTCCTAACTTATTAAGGCGGTCACGCAGAACAGTATGGTAGTCTTCACCCCAGGAGGCTCTGCAAAACAGACCGCGACGCTCTCCTTTTCTACTTTTAGGAGCATCGTGCATTTTGGAAGGATAAGCCATGGCAATGGAAATAATCGATTGCGCTCCAGGAAGCAGGCGGCCTGGTTCTGTTCGTTCATCTACATTTCCTTTTTCAAAACCGGATTGATAGCCCAGGGCTTCCTGTCGCTTTAACCTGGCTTTTAATTCACCAAAAACATCGGCAGAAGCGAACCCAATCTTATCAATTCCGATTTCCTTACTATAGGCAATCACCTGTTCCTTGAGCTCATGATAATCCATAACGGCTTCTCCTTTCTATCTGATATCTTTTACTTTCGCTGTCCGGATCCGGTTCAGCGTTGCCGCTATCTCAAAGCGGCGCGGACGAGCAATTTCACCCGGGTGCTGATCTTTAAATGGTGCGAAAGAAGCGAGTCCCTTCTCATCAAACTGCTTTTCTATCTGATCCAGCAGATCATTCAGCGATTGCTCTGTTTTCAACATCCCTTTTTTATCTAAATGCAGGATTACATCAGCGATCATACGTGTCTGGGAAGTATCGACCAGCTGCTCGACTCCATCGAGATCTATTTCTGTCTGCCCCATGAGAATGGTTGTTTTTCCTTTGGCTTGTACCTTTTCTTTCTTCCCTTTTCTCGTCTGAAGACTGGAAGCTGAAAACGCACGGGCCGGCACTGCGCCGAATGTCTCATCCTCGGAGGTCGTTCGGCTGCTTGGGTACTTGTCGGCAATATCCTTTGCTTTTCCGGTAACGTTATAAGGTACATATTGATCCATCATCAGGACATCATCAGCTACCTGGAAGTAGTCGCCAGATCCGCCCATGACAAGAATCGTGGAAACATCCAGATCATCACGCATCTGCTTAATTTTATCAATAAACGGGGTGATCGGTTCTTTTTCTTGTACAACCAGCTCCTGCATCCGCTCATCACGGATCATGAAGTTCGTCGCACTTGTATCTTCATCAATTAACAGTGTCTTAGCTCCGGCTTCCAGTGCTTCAATAACATTGGCTGCCTGAGACGTACTTCCACTGGCATTTTCCGTTGAAAATTGTGTCGTATCTGTGCCATGCGGCAGATTTTTTATAAACGGCGAGATATCTACACTTGTCACCTGCCGGCCGTCTTCTGCTCTTACTTTAACGGCAGCTGGATCTGTGAGAACGTATTCTCGGCCATCACCTTTAATATGAGGATACACGCCTCTTTCCATTGCGTTCAACAGGGTACTTTTACCATGATAACCGCCGCCTACGATCAATACAATCCCTTTCTTAACCGCCATACCGGTCAGCGGTTCCTCTCGGTGAGGAATGGAAAAGGAAACCCGGTTCGCTTCCGGACTTTCAAAAGGCACGGCTTTCTTCATCGGACGTTCGCTGATCCCGCTCTCACGAGGAAGGACAGCTCCATCCGCCACAAAAGAAATCCAGTCATTCTTTTTCATCTCTGCCTGAATCGCTTCATGCTGATCGGCCAGCTGACAGGCCTCTTCAATTTCTTCATCTTTAATGGAAAAAACAGAGTGCTGTATAATCTCAGGGATGACTTTGAAGAACAACTTGTCCGCTTCCTTGCCATTGATGCGGCGTCCATTAGCCGGAAGACCGATCGTAAGGCAGACCGTCATATCTTCTTGATTCAGGTTTACCGCGGCCCGGTCCAGAATTTCCTGGCCTGGGCGATCTACGGCGACCATTCCACTTTTTCCTGTTCCTTTGACATCGGTCTGATTCTTGGCGATTGATTTCGCAACAGCGCGGGCAATTCGATCTTCCGCATAAATCTTGCGGCTCTTGCTTTCTTTCCATTCTGTACGAATCGGACGTTTGCTATCCGGAATTCTTATTCTTATTTTAGAAGGTGCCGCAAAGGGATCACCTTGTACATAATCCATAAATACATCGTAATTCTGGAACGCGTGCTTTCCTTGAATATCTTTATATCCTTTATAACTTTTTCCGTCGATTTGTTTCAATTTCTGCTGTAATTGTTTCATTGTCTGGATCCTCCTATTATTTTTATGTCTATTATAGGGTGTATCCTTTTTTCCTCACTAAAAAACGCAATGCTTCGTTACCTGAATTAACGAAACACTGCGTTGGTTCACATAGTATAAAATAAAAGCGTGTTCACTTTCAAAAAAAGTGATTGGAGCGGGTGAAGGGAATCGAACCCTCATCATCAGCTTGGAAGGCTGAGGTTTTACCACTAAACTACACCCGCATTTAATTAGATTCCTTCGCCTCATCAAGAGTACGTTTTTCATTATAACAATCGAATTCTAGCGATGCAACACGATTTTTAAGAATTTTTGTCGAAGAATTCATGTTCTCTTTACATTGAAATGTTAAGCAGGTGGTCCTTGCTGGTGGTTTTTAACATTATATACTGATTTCCTAATTATTAAACTAGTCCATCGTAACTATTTTCATAATTCCGATAATTGAAACAATTTTTATTTTCATTCGTACACTTAGATAAGGAGGAATTCCAATGATTAATCTCTTTCTCGGCATCGGAATGCTTTTTTTAATCGGCGTGATCTTATGGAGTTATAAGTTCGATCCTAACAACGCTCTCGTTGTAAGTGCCTCAAAGAAACAGTTCATCCTGCTCCTCACCGTTCTGAGCCTGCTTACGTTGTATTTACTCTCCACAGGAGTGTACCACTCTTTCTTGTAGGAATTTCATATAAAACAATTGATATGTAAAGGGGTGGTCTCGAAATTAGTCCTCTTCCGCGGCTTTGCTAAATACAAGGCTATTCAGAATATCACCCACGCGCATTCTTCATTAATTCACAAATAAGCTCTCCCGATTACGTAAGACTCCGTATTAAAAGATTGGTTATGAGGAAGGCACTTAGGCGGACGATTAGCGAATCAGAAACTCGAAACCACTTAAGATATCTTCATGATGAGCATAAAGAGCATGTGAATGTTAGGCTATTTTCATGCTTTAAAGATGTGGGATAACCTATCGTAGAAACATTTGAGACCAGTTAAGAAGGAGAGCATTCTCTCTTCTGGAAGGGTCTGTTATTCTCACATGGCTGAGTTGTAGGGGAAATGACGAGACTCCCGTGGGAGAAGGAACTAGGAGAGACCCCACAGGGAGTGATAACGACCGAGGAGGCTCACCGTTCCCCCACAGGAAAGCGAGTTATTTCCCCTACAACTCTCATTTTTTTATGGCAACTGACCCAGTATATCTCGAAACTGAGTCTTACAGTAAACGGCCAGCTAGTTTATAAGCCTCTGTTGATAATTCAACTACATTTATCAGATCTCCAAAATAAATAAAATGACCACTAGTCATAACTAGTGGTCCATTAGGAAAAATTCATCTCTATGGCTGTTTCGATTTAAATACAAATATCGTTGAAAACAGAAGAAAGGCCAGAAAGTTTAGTACGTCCACGGATAGTCTAAGAAGTTCAAATAGCACATTTGTATCCAAATCATCCTCACCTCCTACCTGGACAGACGGTGAGCATGTGTGCAATTAACCCTGTTCTAATGAAGGATAAGATAATTAGGAGAGAAAGTAGGAGTTTACGCTGTCTTATTTCTTAAAATCTCCCATTATCTCATTTTTATACAGACAAATTATAAGTCCGCCATTTTAAACAAAAAAGGAGCCCCGTTAAGGACTCCTCTTACTTTATAGAATCAAGGTATTTTTCAAACCAGCAATGAAATTCTCAAAATCCTCAGCCACTTCTCCAGCAATTTCCGGATCTTTGTAGCTCTCATCATGAAGCTTAGATAATCCAGGTTCCACCTCTATCATGCGCCCGTCCAAGAGGACAAGCTCAAGTTTCCAAGGTGGCGTATTTTGATTTAAGCTATAATCACTGAACAGTTCTTTCATTGAGATAATCTTGTCCGTAAATAAGGTTTCTTTCGTAACTTCCATTTCTTCATTCATTGTCAAAATGGTCATTGTACGTTCACGAAGGTTCACAATAAACAGACTGTGCAGATCTTCAGTAAGCACTTCCGCTGAGCGATAATTATCTGATTCAAAAACTTCATCCGTAAATTCAAGAGATGCAACCGTACGCAGATTTTCCATGGAAGATGTTAACCTTTCCCTAAGAGCAGTGGACATAAAATTACCTCCTTATTTTTTATGGTTCACTCCTCTTCATTGCCTGATATAGAGCGCTTAAAACCAATTTTACCAAAAATAAACAATTGTAACTAAAGTGAATAAATCATGGATTTCGAAAGAAGGATTTTCTCGACACATCGTGTGATCTTTCTCTAGAATCGGTCAAATTTTTTTCATTATATTAATATAAAGTAAATAATTTAAGGATGTTCGGCCTACATAATCACTCCTCTTAAACAATAAAACAACTAAAATTGTTTCTAATTATAGGAAGTTTTTTTATAATTCAAGGATTTTCTTTTCTTTCTCGTTCCTGCCCTTGTTGTTAAAATTACACCCGCGATCACTATAAAAGCCCCAGCTATTTCCGGAAGTTTGATCGTTTCCCCAAGCCAGACATAGGCGCCGATCATCGTGACAACCGGTAAGAAATTTAAAAATACCGAGGCTTGAGACGCTCCCAGCCTTTCCACAGCCCGGTTATAAAACACCAGCGCAATAACTGAGGGAAACACGCCTAAGTATAAGAATCCTATCCAATACTTAACCTCACCGAGGGACGGCACACTGCCAATCGTCCATTCAACGGCCACGAACGGCAGTAGAATCAGCACAGACATTCCAGTCATGACCAGCAGCACCCCGTACGCGGGAAACAAGTGCATGTACTGCTTCACAACAATGGAATAAATCGCCCAGCAGCTAATGGCTCCTATCATAATAACGTCCCCGACGTTCCAAGAAGACGAAAACAATTCAAGCAGCCTGCCGTCCATGACTACCCATACCGCTCCAAGAAAGGACAGAGCCACTCCGGTCCACTTGATCAGTGGCAGCTTTTCTTTTACGATCAGAGCACTTAAAACTACCGTTACGACGGGAATAACCGTTTCTAGTACGGACACATTTGAAGCTGTGGTGAATTGAAGCGCACCATAAATAAACGTATTAAAAAAAGTGACTCCTGTAAGCGTCATAATTAAAAAAGGTCCCTTGTACTCGCGAAATGTATTTCTCGCTTTCCAGGCACTCTTAATTCCAATCGGAAGTAAAAAGATAAAAGCAACGAGCAGCCGGAAAAAAGCAATGGTAAACGGCGGCAGATCATTCATTGCTTTTCCCGTGAGAATATTACCTGCATAGAACAGCACAACAAATATCAGTAATAAGTAAGGCACGGAACCCCTCCCTTCATCAATAGATCCTGCTTTCATCTTATAATCACCGGCCAAATTATTAAAGCGGTAAATAAAAAGCGAAGCTTCCCCTTTTGAAAACTTCGCCAGGCACTCCTATAAAGTTTAAGTATAAGCTACAATTGAAATCAGCACGGCAGCTGCAAAATAAATGAACGTTCCAATCGATACTGGATTTACCTTAAATTGAAAGATCGACACACGATAGATATCTTTGCCGTCTCCAAAAACCTGGTTGTCCACATTCGCATACTGATTCCCCTTGAACTACCCCCGCTTACTCGCTGACGCTCCTTGAAGTTGGGGGATTCCTAAGAGCACGAACCTAACGGTTCGTTCAAATGATTAGGCTAGCCCCATCGCACCGACGGTTGGAAGGATTCTTTGAATCTCCTTCAATATATTGGAGCTCGCATTTAGGTCGCGGTCGTGGTGGCAGCCGCAGTCTGGGCAATCCCACGTTCGAACAGCGAGATTCTTTACCTCACTGTTTTGGTATCCGCACTTGGAACACAGC